>JBAZNU010000006.1 GCA_041649015.1 Ignavibacteria bacterium | reverse complement strand
TCAGCAAGAATGCATCATTCGGGACAGACGGAGCAATGGAAATAGTATTAGGCGGAACAGTAACACCTTCGTCAACTCAGGTCGCAGGTCAGTACACTGCACCGGTAACAATATCTCTTCAGTACACGACAAACTAAAAAGAATTAAATACAAATATAAAGCCGGTTTTGAACAAGCCGGCTTTTTTTGTTGATTGATGTTTAAAAAATCATTATTTATTCCGATATTGTATAATCAATAAATAGGTAAAATGAGAAGTGTTGTCTTAATAATAATATTTTTCTTCAATGTTACTGCTTATTCTCAATTAGATGCAGATGTCGAGATATGGAATGTAAGAGATTTGGTTTTTCCTGTAGTAATTCCAGGTTTTTCAAGTACAGTATTAACGACGAATTCAGACGCTGGCAGATTAAGTATAACAATTACACGAAATAGAACTACAGTATCTGTTACTTTTTCACTTCCAACTCATTTATCTTCGGGAAATAATAGTCTTCCGGTTACCTTTACGGCAACAAAAAGTAATAATTCTAATGATGGTAATTTAGGTACAAGTTTTGATCCTTACGCCGGAACAACTATTTATAGAGAAACAGGCAGTACGAAGGACTGGTATATTAGATTGGGAGGTGTCATAAACACGCCGATTACTCAGGCGGGAGGAGTTTATAAAGGATCAATAATTATAACATTTATGAACTTAGGAAATTAGAAAATGAATAAAATTAGAATTATTTTTGTAATTATTTTTGTATTTGCCGCATGCGCAGGTTATTCTCAAGTGACAGTCGCTCCTGTATCATTGCATATGAGTGATGTAAATAAGAACGGATATCTGCTGATAAGGAATAATTCTTTAACATCGACCTGGGAAGTAAATGTTGAAATGAAATTCGGATATCCCGTGTCGGATTCAACGGGAAATATAAATATTTACTTTCCTGAAACAGTTAATGCAAGTGATCCCTCTGCAGTTGAATGGATAAATTTTTTCCCAAGGAAATTCATGCTAAAACCGCAGGAAGAACAAACTGTAAGAGTAGTAGCTAAACCACCGAAAGGTCTGAAAGAGGGTGAATACTGGGGAAGACCGATAATTTCATCGCAGGCTGTTAGTACGGAAGACACAACTGAGAATCCTCAGATTGGAGTCGGACTCTCAGTAAAATTCCAGACAGTTATTGCTTTAAATTACAGGAAAGGAAAATCATCAACATCGATTAATATATTATCATTTGATGCTGTTTATGAAAACGATAAAATAATAATATCCGCAGATATGAAAAGGGAAGGAAACAGTGCTTATATAGGTAATCTTATTGCAAAGGTTTACAACAGCAGTAATGATTTGGTGAGTGAAACAGAACAGGAATTTGCTGTTTATTATTCGTTACTGAAGAAAGTGTATTTTGATGTACCCGGAATAAAGAAAGGCAATTACACTATCGAGCTTGAACTGAACACCGATCGAAAAGAACAAAGCGGCACAATAATAAAAGGCAACACCGTAAATAAGAGAATACAGATCAGCGTCAATTAAAAGTATATGATAATTTATGCTTTTAGAATTTTCTCCACTGTTTTTATAACAGCATTTATTTTATTTATATTTTCTCCGAGAAATCTTTTCGCATCACAGCAGGAAGATACACTGAAAAACAATCCTGATGCTGAAGAAATTCCAATGCAAATCAACATTGAAAAAGTCGGATTGATTAATGTAATCGTTTTCGCGAATGAAAATGATGTATACATACCGCTTGCAGACCTGCTAAAAACCGTGAAAGTTAATGTAAACCTCGTTAAAAATAATTATACAGCTACAGGCTTCTTCATTGAAGAAAATAATACCTATTTTATTGACGTAAATGAACTAAGAGCAGAGATTAAGGGCAGGGAAGTGCTCGTCCAAAGGTCAGATTTTTACGTTAATGAAACTGACCTCTACATGAAAAGCGATTTATTCAACAAGATATTCGAAATAAATATGAATGTTGATATGAAAAGGATGAGCATATACATGAATTCAAAAAACACACTTCCTTACACTCTTGAACAGCAAAGAATAACATTAAGAAACATCACTCCTTTCTCTGAAACAGGAATCACGAAACCTGACGTTATAATACCGCGGGAGCGAAAGATTCTCGGACTTGGATTTCTCGACTGGCAGTTCACTGTCTCTTATTCAAATCCAAATAAAGAATATTACAATTATAATGTTGCACTTGGAAATGAACTAATCGGCGGAGATTTAAACTTTAATTTGTACGGGAACAAGGACAATGCAGTTGACCTGGATAATTCTTACCTGAGGTGGAGATTCGTGACCGAAGAGAGTTGGTTTAAACAGGGAATAGCGGGAGATATTAATCCTGTATCAGGATTGTTCTCGAGTGTTCAGGGAGTTCAGATTACGAATGCTCCTCCAATATCGAGGAAGATTCTTGGAGGGTACAAAATATTCGACCAGATTTATCCAAACTGGGAGGTGGAATTGTACGTAAACAATGAAATGATAGCGTACACAAGAGCGAACGAAAGCGGATATTTTGAGTTTATAATACCTTTGCTTTACGGTTCAAATTTTATAACGCTTAAATATTACGGACCCTCAGGGGAAATTCAGACATCAGACAGGGTTATACAGGTCCCTTATACTTTTTTACCATCAGGAGAATTTGAATACTATATAAGTGCGGGAAGAGAGAAGGCCGAAAGACGCAATCTTCTGTCAGAAGCCAATTTTAACTATGGTATAACTTCTTTCTTAACGTTAGGTGCTGGTAATACCTATTTAGATAATGCTGACGTTCCGAGAAACTACCCAAATGCGAATCTTTCATTAAAAATATTAGACGGATTAATTTTAAGCGGACAGTATTTTGCAAAATACAGAGGAAGAGCCACCCTTAATTTACTTTTGCCGTCACAGGCATCCGCAGAAATTAATTACATTAGGTATGAAGAAAACAGTTATTTTAATCCCGGATCAATAAAAGAAGAGAAGAATTTATCTATTTTTTTACCTGTAACATCCGGCGGTTTTTCATCAAACTTCAGGCTCAATGCGAGAGAATTACTAAGGTCAAACGGTAAACAGCTTTTTATATATCCGGGTTTGTTTTTGAGTTACGGGAGATTTCAGGGCAGTGCACAGTTAAACAGTATATTTCAACAGGATCATGATTCATACAGAAACGATTATCTTGTTTCTAATCTTCTACTTTCGTACAGACTTTTTGATGATATGATTATTCGGAACCAAACGGACATAGACCATTTAAACAGCAAGGTTATGAGAACAGGTATTTACATCGATAAAAGTGTTTTCAACGCCGGTTGGGTAAGTCTTTCTGTTTCAAAGGATTTTATTCAAGACAGTTATTCGGGAGCAGTTAATTTTAGATTCTACCTGCCATTTACAAGTATGAGTACAAACTACATGGCAGACAAATCCGGATGGGAGATTCACCAGAGTTTTTATGGTTCAATAGGTTTTGATGATTTTAAGAATAAGTTTATAACGGACAACAGATACCTTTCAAACAGGGCAGGATTAACATTTGTACCTTATCTTGAAAGGAATAATAATAATATGTTTGACTGCTGCGATAAAATACTTGATTCTCAGCTTGAAGTTAAAATGGAATCGGGGCATGCAGTTAAATATCAGGATGATAATAACGTATGGTTTACAGACCTTGACCCGTACAGTTATTATAACCTGCATATAAACCCAATGACGTTCGATAATCCGTTGTACAGACCAAAGTATAAAACTTACTCGATTTATACAGATCCGAGCAGGTTCAAAATGATACCCGTACCGGTGTATATAACAGGTATGGTTTCCGGTTATGTTAACCAGTTTGATGGAAGCGGAAGGAAAGGAGTTTCGGGGATGGAAGTCGTTCTTGAGGCTAAGGAAGGAGTTATACATTCGGTGACGCAAACATTTTCTGACGGAGAATTTATTTTCGACGACGTACCGCCGGGCAAATACAAAGTTTATTTGAAGTCTGAAGAATTAACAAGAAGGGGATATAAGGATGTAAAGAAAATTTATTACATTAAAGTTAAATCTTTAGAAGACGGTGACAGCTTTAGTGACATCGAATTTCTTATTAATAAAATAGAAAAGTAACAAATATATAAGGCTTCCATCAAAAGTAGATTAACCATTAACACTCATTTAGTATTCAAATCAATAAATATTATCAATTTGAGAATTGTACTCCTTTAAACATTTATACTATTATTTACAAAATTCATTAAATTAACCTTATTTTCATTAAATATTCATAGGTTTTCTTACTTTACATATTCTTACGCTTATGAATTCAGAAATAATTCAAGATAGATGAATTTATTCTCAATATGAGTTAAGTATTCTCAAAATGAGAAAATTATTTTGCTTTTAAGTGAATTAAATGAAGATTTTGTAAAAAAATGTACACTTTTGTAATGGCATAAAAGTTGACGATATATTTAATAGAAGCAATTAAATTATATATTATTCCTTGCTTATTTAATATTTTAAAATTAAATTGACTCGGGAATAGAATGAAAAAAATAATAATATCTGCAATAGTACTGATGATGACAGTGATGTGCACTGAAATTTATGCGCAGGTCACGGCTTCTATTTCCGCTACAGCTACAGTTTTGACAGGAATATCTGTGACAAACAAAAGTGACTTAAATTTCGGGGATGATATAGTACCCGGAGTTCAAAGGACAGTTGATAAAACGAATGCCAATTCGGGCAGATTTACATTGGTTGGTGCTCCTAATAAACAAATAAGTATAAGTTTTACCACACCGTCACAATTAATCAACGGTACAAGTACGATGCCGATAACATTTTCAAGCACTGATGCAGGATATCAGGTACCGGGAGGTTCTGTGGTTTCATTCAATCCCGTTGTTGTTTCGAATGCATCATTTAACTCTCAGGGAACTATGACAGTATTTCTTGGTGGCAAAGTTACTCCCTCAAATGATCAGGCATCGGGATTATATACAGCATCTATTACAGTTAATTTGGAATATACAGGAAACTAAATTAATTATAAGATAAATATTCAGATATGAATTCAGCGCAAGCAATAAAGCTTGCGTTTTTTGTTTATAATAAAAAATGCTTCCTGAAAAACAGGAAGCAAATACTATTTGAAACAGAAATCTTATTTGCGTTTAAATTTGTCTTCTTCGAGTGTGAATGTGAGTGAGATTCTGTGAGTATTACCGAGCTGTTCATCACCGTCAAATTTAGCGAAAGAGTAGTCTATGTTAATTTTGGGCAGCTGAACACCTGCTCCAAGAGTTAAATTGCCAATCTCATTGTAACCGCCTCTGATGCTAAAAAGCTTATTATAAGTGTACTCAAGTCCGCCATGAAAATCGAAAGAAACTGGTCCAACGTTAAAGTTAGAAGCAGTCCTTCTGTTTTCAAACCTGACGTCTAAGTCGGCAGCAGGAATTATAGTACCGTTGAGGAATGGAACATCATATATGTAAGCAAATCCAATTTTAGCAGTAGGTGAAATATTCTCTTTCTTTCCTGTACTCCATGCGAGATATGTAGTTGTAATATCCTGCAAGTTAGCGCCGAGCATTAAATTTTCAATCGGAGAATAATGCAGCCCAAGGTCGAAGCCGAGACCCCATGCAGATTCTTCAGCCAAAGACCTTCTTATAACCTTAAAGTTAGCACCGTATGAAAACTTATCGCTGTGTTTTTTTGAATAAGTTAAATAGAAAGCGTAGTCATTGGAATTAAAATATGTGATTCTGTCCGGGTCGAGTCTTTCTCCCGGGTCGAGAACACCGTTTCCGTTCAGGTCAATGAGTGCATTTCGGGTGTCAGGAATATCGTCAATGCCGTTAATAATAACACTCAATCCAACAGACTGATTTTTATCCAGCGGAATAGCGATAGCACCGTAATTATAATTCACGAGATTTCCAAAACGAGCGTCGTGCATGAGTGCAAGTTGCGGATAGTTTATTTTCGAGAGCAGTGCAGGATTCCAGTAACCTGCCGTAACGTCATTGACGAGTGCTACGTAGGCACTACCCATTCCAAGAGGTCTTCCACCAACACCTATAGCAAGAAATTCCCCCGCGTACTTGCTGCCATTACCTTGGGATAAACCAAATTCACTGAAAATTGCGAGAAATGCAATTACTACTACCGAAATTTTGATGTGATTCATTTAATAAAATTTATTTGTACGAAATTCTGTACAGATTGCTTATTTGCACTCTCTTTTTATTTGTTCAATAATCTCAATTTAAATCAAATAAATCAATACTAAAAGGAAAAAATGCACAAATTGTGACATTAGAAAATAATTCACAACGGAAATTAAGGTTAGAAATCAAATACACAGAATATGATATTCTTTCAATATTGTTTAGAGTCATTATCGCAGTAAAATATTCAAATTATAAATTTGAATATTTGAATATTTGAATAATATTTGTTGTATTGATAATGAGTATAATTATGTACAAAATAATATTTATATTGTTTTTTAATATTCTTCAGGTCAACCGAATCTTTCATTCCGCTTAAAATTAATTCTTAAAATTACGCATTAATGGCGCACTTATCTCTTTCCTTTAAGCAAAAGCTTAGTACAGGCGGAGCTGTGGCTATAAGTATTTCAAAGGTCAAATTTAATGACAGCACTATAAAACAAGTTAACTTTCCGATATATCATTTCAAAAAAACAGTACATTTATCAATTTTATGGGAAGTATAAATTTCTTAAATTACTGCAAATACAAAACTAAAAACAGCATGAAGAGAATATTATTAATTTCAGCAGTTCTAATACTTTTTGTAAAAATATCTCTTGCACAGGAAAAATTTCCGAGTATAATTCCATTTGGCGAAAAGAAGCTTACGTCGGACATAATGACTCCGGAAGTTTTATGGTCGTTCGGAAGGATTACAGAGATGTCCGTATCGCCGGACGGTAAATCGATTGTTTACGGAGTAAGATATTTCAACATAGAGATGAATAAAGGTCAGACAGATTATTTCATAGTTGATGCCGATGGAGCGAATAAAAAACGGCTTACGGGATCATCAGACGCTAAATACGGTGTGAAATGGCGTCCCGACGGTAAGCGTATAGGTTATGTATCAAACCGAAGCGGGATAATGCAAGTATGGGAGATGAAACCGGACGGTTCGGATTTAAGGCAAATGTCGTACATATCTGACGGAGTAGGAGATTTTAGGTATTCACCGGACGGCAAGAAAGTTTTATATTTAAAGGAAGTAAAAATTGATAAGACAGTCAAAGATCTGAATCCGGACCTGCCTAAGGCAAATGCGAGACTTTTTGATGACCTTATGTACAGGCACTGGGATGAATGGGAAGACGGGAACTACAGCCACATTTTCGTTTCTGACTATATAAGCGAAAATATTAAAGACGGGATTGATATTAATGCTGGAGAGGGCTGGGACATTCCAATGAAACCGTTCAGCGGAATTGAGCAGATAAACTGGAGCAGTGATTCAAAGAAGATTGTTTATTCAGCAAAGAAAATGAGAGGGAAAGAGTATACGGTATCGACAAATTCAGAGATTTATGTTTACGACCTTATTACGAAAACAACTGAGAATATTTCAGAAGGAATGATGGGTTTTGAATTAGCACCTGTTTATTCACCCGACGGACAGTATATAGCATGGACAAGTATGGAGCGAGACGGTTACGAATCGGATAAGACAAGAATATTTATTTATAACACATCAACAAAAGAGAAATTATATGCGACAAAAGATTTTGACCAAAATGCTGACGGACTTGAATGGACGAAGGACGGCAAGTCAATATATTTTGTAAGCGGAATTCGAGCAACTCAGGAAATATTCAGGTACGATTTAGCCGACGGAAAGATAACACGTGTAACGGACGGTATTCATAATTATCTTTCAGTAACCGAGGCAGGTAGCATGCTTATAGCAACAAGACAATCAATGTCGAAACCAACCGAGATATATTCAGTTAATCCTGAAAACGGTGAAGCAAAAGAAATAAGTTTTGTTAACAAGGGACTGCTTGACCAGCTAAAAATTGCAGAGGTTGAGAAGCGGATGGTAAAAACGACTGATGATAAGGATATGCTCGCATGGGTTATTTATCCACCGGATTTTGACCCGAATAAAAAATATCCAACGCTTCTTTTCTGTGAAGGAGGACCACAAAGCACTGTTGACCAGTTCTGGAGCTACAGATGGAATTTCCAGATGATGGCGGCTAACGGCTATATTATAATAGCTCCGAACAGAAGAGGGCTGCCCTCTTTTGGTATGGATTGGCTTGAACAGATAAGCGGAGATTACGGCGGACAGAACATGAAGGATTATTTAAGTGCCATTGATGACATTGCACAAGAACCATACGTTGATAAAGACAGGCTCGGAGCGGTAGGGGCAAGCTACGGAGGATTTTCAGTTTTCTGGTTAGCAGGAAATCATGATAAACGATTTAAGGCATTCATTGCACACGACGGAATGTTCAATCTTGAGAGCCAGTATTTAGAAACAGAGGAAATGTGGTTTGTAAACTGGGATTTAGGAGGTCCATTTTGGGAAAGGAATAACAAGGTTGCACAAAAGTCTTATGAAATATCACCTCATAAATATGTTCAAAACTGGGATACACCGATACTCGTAATACACGGAGAAAAGGATTACAGAATTGCATTTACGCAGGCAATGCAGGCGTTCAATGCGGCTGTACTGCTTGGAGTACCTGCGCAGCTGCTTTTATTTCCTGAAGAGAATCACTGGGTGCTGACACCACAGAACGGAATTTTATGGCAAAGAACTTTTTTCAACTGGCTTGATAAATGGCTGAAATAAAAAGAGATAGACGTAAAAAGATTGATTTAAGATTTATTGAAGGTTCAAATACTGAGAAGAAATTTTCTGTAAAGGAAATGCCTGCTCATGAAAAACCGCGCGAAAAGCTTAGTACCAAAGGAACTTCGGGAATGAGTGATTACGAGCTTTTAGCAATATTATTGAGAACAGGCACAAAGGAGCAAAATGTCTTAGATTTTTCCCGCTCACTTTTATGGCATTTTGGCAGTCTTGAGAAACTGTTTGATGCTTCGATTCAGGATCTGATGAAAATAAAAGGCATAGGGCTTGCAAAAGGAGCAGAATTAATTTCCTGTATAACACTTGCAAAAAGGTACAGGAAAGAGAGGGAGATGAACGAAAAACTCAGAATGCAAAGGGAAGCAATAACAGATGCCTCGCTTGCAGCGGACCACATAAGGGAATTGATAACGGATTATTCTAAGGAACAATTTTTTGTATTGAATCTTGATGTAAGAAACAGAGTAATAGATGTTGACAGAATTTCGGAAGGTACGCTGACGGCGAGTCTTGTGCATCCGAGGGAAACATTTGAGAGTGCAATAAGGAAACATTCGGCGAGTATAATGGTGGCGCATAATCATCCGTCCGGGGATACGCAACCTTCGGAGGAGGATATACGAATAACGAGAAGGCTGAAAGATGCAGGTAATATACTTGGGATTCAGCTTCTTGACCACATTATTATTACAAAACATAAATACAGCAGTTTAAAAGAAATGGGAATAATCTGATTTATGGAATATAAAGATTACTACAAAATACTTGGTGTTGATAAGAAAGCAAGCAAAGATGATATAAAGAAAGCATACAGAAAGCTCGCAATGAAATATCATCCCGATAAAACGAAAGGGGACAAATCCGCAGAGGATAAATTCAAAGAAATTAATGAAGCTAATGAAGTTCTGAGTGATGACAATAAAAGAAAGAAGTATGACGAGATGGGCTCGAACTGGAACTACTATCAGCAGGCGGGAGGAAACGCAGAGGGATTCGACTGGGGCAAGTATTCGAATCAGGGAGGAACTCAATATCAATACAGCGGAAATTTTGAGGATGTATTCGGGAATTCAGGTTACTCGGATTTCTTCGATATGTTTTTCGGCGGAAGTTTCGGAGGCGGTAAAAAAAGCAGACGAGGTGGCGGCAGACGCACACCTGCAAAGGGACAGGACTATCAGGCATCGCTCGATATTTCATTAAGAGAGGCATACAAAGGAGTCTCAAAAGTATTTTCATTCAACAACCAATCTATAAAGCTTAACTTAAAGCCCGGAATAAACGACGGACACGTGTTAAAGATACCGGGTAAAGGCGGAGCGGGTTCGGGCGGAGCAGGAGATTTGCTGATAAAGATAAATGTGCGGGGCGATGCTGTGTTTGAAAGAAAAGAGGATGACCTTTATGCAAATCTTCATGTACCTTTGTATGATGCAGTACTCGGCGGCAAGGTTGAGTTTGAAGCTATAAAAGGAAAGGTAAAGATAGACATTACGAAAGACTGTTCAAACGGGAAAATATTCCGATTATCAAGAATGGGCATGCCGAAGTACGGAAAAACGGGGGAGTTCGGAGATTTGTATTTAACAGTGCAGATAGATATGCCTAAAAATTTAACGGATAGAGAAATTGAGCTGTTTCAGGAACTAAAGAAATTAAGAACCTAATATTATTTTTAACCACTATTCTAATTTAATTTCGCAATTATTTTGACGCTTAATTCCCGCTTGATTGACGCTCATTTCCCGCTTGGTTGACGCACATTTCCCGCTCAGTTGACGCTGATTCCCCGCTTCTTGCATGAATCTGAGACGCTTCTAAGACGAATCTATAACACCCGGTTAAGCAATTAAGCATGAAATAGTTATTATTGACTATTCACGGAAGTTTAGAGCAATATGGAATACCTAAAAGCATTTTATCTGTGTGTAATTCTCACCTACCAACATTAAATGCCTTCGGCATTTATTATAAAAGCAACAAACAATATCTACTAAGACTAATTCGGGGAAAATAAGTATTTCTCTATTATAGCGTATGACCTTCGCAATCCTTTCAAGGCTTTTCTTGGATTCACGGATACATTTAATAATGACCTGTGGAAATTGTCGTTAGATGAGGATGAAGTGATAGTAAATGATATGAATAACAGTGCTCACAAGTTATACGGATAATAAACAAAAACTTGCATTCATCTAATGGAATCTTATATCGAATACACTGAAATTTACAAGAAAAGGAGGAAGCGTTATTCTATCGGCAAAAAATGACTAAGGATATTGTTGATATATCAATAAAAGATACGGGTATTGGTATGAGTAAAGGAATGATTTATCCCTTATAAATAAAATGATAAGAAGGACGGGATCTGCGAACCGGGTACGGAATGGGGCTGCTGCTGTACAAAGAATTTGCGGAAATGCACAACGGTAAGATTTTCGTTAAAAGTGAAGTAGGTAACGGGACAGAGTCTGTTGTAAGTCTGCCATAGACTGTTTTATTTCTGTATTAAGTAAAACTATTTGTTATTAATAATAAAGTTTACAATCTCGGGTTTATTGCCGATACGTAAAGGCGGTCCCCAGGTACCAAGGCCTGTAGATACATATATCCATGTTCCATATTTATTTACAAGCCCTGTGCTTACTTCATAAATTAAGTTTGTTACAAGGTTGTTAGGAAAGAACTGCCCGTGATGTGTATGCCCCGAAATAGATAAATCAACATTTTTTCCGTTAAGTTCAGAAAGGTTGGTCGGTTGGTGGTTCATTAAAATAACAGGGTATTTATTATCTACACCTGACATGAGTTCTTCAAGTGAACGTCTATCCTTTCCTGAAAACCTTTTAATATCGTTATCCTCTCTGCCCAGAAGATAGAACTGATTGTTTATCAGAGCACTGGAATCTCTAAGTACAGTTACATTGTGTTCGGTCAGATATCTTACAGCAGGTTCAACGCCGCCAATGTATTCATGATTTCCGGTAACGGCAAACACTCCGAATTTTGATTTAAGATTAAGCAAATGGTCGCCGAGATTTTTTTCTAATACAGGTTTAATATCTTCATCAATAACATCACCCACAAGAAGAATAATATCGGGATTCAAAGAATTAATTTTTTCAACGATATAATCAACCCACTTTCCTGATGAAAGTGGTCCCAGGTGTAAATCAGAAACGACAACAGCATTCAATAAAAGCTCTTTAGTATTTTCTTTTGAGATGTTAAGCTCAATAGTATTAACTACAGGATTATTTGCGTTACGATACCCGAAGGTTAACAACACTGATACTGAGATTAAAGATATAATAAAAACTGCTAACTTTGTTTTCTCATAGTTAAAATTAACGAAAGCAGGAAAAATTGTGACGAAATGATTTACAATTCTTAAAAAATCCAATAATAAAGAAATAAGGAATAAGTACAGAAGTGCTGCGAGCCAGAATGAACCGATAAGAAGCAGAGCATCGCTGATACTGTTGAAATTGTAAGACTGGAGGAATCTTGCTGCTATGTATGAAAAAGCAAGAAATACAAAAACAATTATGTAATAGGGCTTAATCCATTGATAACCATTAAGAGCCTGAAGTCCGTGGTAAAATACGTAAACATTCCCTATACCGTATACAGTAAGTACGGTTGAGATAAATATAATAAAATCAGAAGTTCTCATGG
Organism: Ignavibacteria bacterium; assembly: GCA_041649015.1. Classification (NCBI taxonomy): domain Bacteria; kingdom Pseudomonadati; phylum Ignavibacteriota; class Ignavibacteria; species Ignavibacteria bacterium. Next base: position 193,596 of record JBAZNU010000006.1, on the reverse strand, counting down.
AAATAATAACGCAAAAAACGTGTGATACGTTCACAAACACATATCAATATTTTTATAAAACAGAACAGGAAATTAATTGATATAAATTCTGATATTGGTTATATTTGTAACTCTTACTATCAGCGGAAGTGGTGGAACTGGTAGACACACCATCTTGAGGGGGTGGCGCCGCGTAGGTGTGGGGGTTCAAGTCCCCCCTTCCGCACAGAATACAGCAATAATCTAAAGAATTTGCATAAAAAGAGGATTTTATTCCTCTTTTTCTTTTTGGAGTAGATTACTTATTGATTATAAAAAATGGTATAAACCGCATAAATGAACCTGTTAACGACATTAATCACTTGATTTTTAGTGTAAATAATGATAAATTTGTTGTTTAATATTTTAATAATTTAAACGTTAAATGGATAAGGTTAAGAGAAATTACGAAATCTATATAATAGTTGACGGAAACTTTGAAGATCCGACAGTAGAAGAGATTATATCAAAATACGAGAAGTTCCTCATAAAAAATGGTACCGAGATTATCAACATAGATAGAATGGGCAGAAAAAGACTTGCATACCCGATAAAGAAAAAGGTTAATGGATACTATATTTGTTTTGAGGTTTTAGCACCCGCAGACGTAGTTGGGAAACTTGAGAAGACATTCAGGATTGACGAGAATATATTAAGACATCTTTCTGTTTACATGAGCAAGAAAGATTTAAAAGAGAAGAACGAATATTTCGTTAAGAAAGCCGCCACTTTAGCAGCATTTGAGGCTCAGAAGGCAGCGGAAGAAAAAGCATCACAGGAAAAAGAAGAAGAGTTGATTGCTGAAACCCCTGAAAAGGGCGAAGTAACCGCACAGGAATAAGAGATTATTAAATTAAACATTTATCCGGAGGTACATTATGGCTGAATTTAAGATGCCCGAATTAAACAGTGTAGTAATTGCTGGTAACCTTACAAAGGACCCAATTTTTAGACAGACAACCAACGGAACACCGGTTGTTAATTTTTCTATTGCAAGCAACAGAAGGTTCAGGGACAAGAATGAAGACTGGAAAGAAGATGTGTGTTATGTAGGAATTGTAGCATGGAACAGACTTGCTGAAAGCTGCAGAGATAAACTGAGAAAGGGTAATGCAGTCTTAGTTGACGGCGAGTTACAGTCAAGGACTTTCAAGACTGAGGACGGATCAAACAGGACGATAGTTGAAATTAAAGCAAGAAGAATTCAATTCCTGAACAAACGCGGCTCCAGTGACGGTGAAAGAGACGAGCCCTCAACGTTTACGGATGAAAGTTTTGATTCATTGCTTTCACCCGAAGATTCAGATTTAATAAAATAATTAGTTTAACTTTATAAAAATAAATTAACTCGGGCGGTTAAAGCCGCCCGTTTATAGTAAAATATCATGAAAGTATTATTAAAAAAGGATTTCGATTTACTCGGAACAGCCGGTGAAGTAAAAGACGTTAAAGACGGCTATGCAAGAAATTATTTAATACCAAAAGGAATAGCAACTCTGGCAACTCCTTCAAGACTAAAATCATTCGAAGAAGAAAGAAGACAGCAGGGAAGAAAGATTCTAAGGGAAACAAATGATGCAAAGATAATCGCTTCAAGAATTGAAACTGATTCTGTTACATTAACTGTAAAGACTGCCGAAGAAGGCAAAATATACGGGTCTGTATCTCCTTCGATGGTGCATGATGCTCTTTCAGAAAAAGGTTACAACATCGATAAGAGAAAGATTATAATGCCCGAGCATATTAAATCTCTCGGTGACTATACGATCGATATTAAGCTGTACACCGACGTTATCGCGAAGCTAAAAATATCTGTTATAAGCGAAGAGCCGGCTCCGGAAGAGAATACAGAAGAAACTCCCGCATAATAACAAGAATTATTTGAAATTATATTAATCCATTTCTCAAAAGGAAATGGATTTTTTATTTTACCTTGAAAAACCATCTCAATAATAGTATTTTTAATTTTCCCATTATAATTAATTATAAAAGGACACAGACTTTTGACAGAAGAAAAAACACAACCCGAACATTCGAAACCTGATGTTATAACAGTAGAAGATGTAACAGTTAGGTTTGCGGGTGATTCTGGAGACGGGATGCAGTTGACGGGCGCGCAGTTTTCCGATACAGTAGCATCATACGGTAATGATTTAGAAACATTTCCCGATTATCCGGCAGAAATCCGTGCACCAGCCGGAAGCCTTTACGGTGTAAGCGGATACACAATACATTTTTCGAGTCATGATATTTATACACCAGGAGACCAGATAGACGTTTTAGTAGCTATGAATCCTGCGGCTTTAAAGGTAAATCTGAAAGACGTAAAAAAGCATGGAGTAATAATTGTAAATACCGATACTTTTGACAGAAAGAATCTTGAACTTGCAAGCTACAAAGAAAATCCGCTTGAAGACGGTTCTCTTTCTGGATATAGTGTATATCCTATACCAATAACAAAATCGACATTAGAAACACTTAAAGAATTAAACTTACCTTTAAAAACAGCATCAAAATGCAAGAATTTCTTTGCTCTTGGTGTCATTTACTGGCTTTACAACAAAACACCCGAATTAACATTAAACTGGATTTCAGAAAAATTCAAGAAAAATCCGGAATTAATTGAAGCGAACACTAAAGTACTTAAAGCAGGTATGTATTTTGGTGAAACGACTGAAATATTTAATACAAGGTACGAAGTAAAACCTGCACATCTCAGAAAAGGAACATACAGAAATCTTAACGGTAATGAGGCAGTTGCATTGGGACTGGTATCTGCTGCAAAAAGAGCAGGACTGGAACTATTCCTCGGAAGTTATCCGATAACTCCCGCATCGGAAATTCTTCATTACTTATCGGGTATGAGGCAGTTTGGGGTTAAGACATTTCAGGCAGAGGATGAAATAGCAGGTGTAGCAACTGCTGTAGGTGCATCGTTTGCAGGACACCTTGGTGCGACATCGACGAGCGGACCGGGTATGGCGCTTAAGACTGAGGCGATTGGTCTTGCTGTAATGGCTGAACTTCCATTAGTTATTGTAAACGTTCAAAGAGGTGGACCTTCAACAGGACTACCGACAAAGACCGAACAGGCAGACTTGCTGCAGGCAATGTTTGCACGAAACGGAGAATGTCCTGTAGCAGTAGTGGCCGCTGCAACTCCATCTGACTGTTTTCATATGGCTGTAGAAGCCGCAAGATTAGCCATAAAATTCATGACCCCTGTTATTCTTTTAACAGACGGTTATATTGGTAACGGTTCAGAACCATGGAGAGTGATAACAATAGATGAACTGCCCGAATTTAAAGCAAATTTCAGGACTGATCCGAAGGATTTTCACCCATACGTCAGAGATGAAAGATTAGTCAGACCATGGGTAAAACCGGGGACTCCGGGAATGGAACACAGAATAGGCGGACTTGAAAAGCAGCATATTTACGGTAATATAAGCTACGACCCTGAAAATCATGAATTTATGGTAAAGACAAGAGAGCAGAAGATTAAGAATATTGAGAACGATATTCCCGAGCTTGAAGTTTTAGGGGATAAGGAAGCTGAATTACTCGTGATGTCTTGGGGAAGCACATTCGGTGCTGTTGCATCAGCGGTTGAAAATCAGATTGCAAAGGGTAACAAAGTAGCGTTTGCGCATTTTAAGTATATAAACCCAATGCCGAAGAATACTGAGGCTGTTATTAAGAGTTACAAAAAGATACTTGTTCCTGAAGTAAATATGGGACAGCTATCGAAAATATTGAGAATGAACTACGTAATAGAACCGATTCAGTTTAACAAGATAAAAGGAACACCATTCAAATCCTACGAAATCGAACAGAAGATTGAAGAAATTTTAAAAGGAAGTGTGAGGTAAAATATGAGCGAAAAAGCAGAAACAAAATATACAGCTAAAGATTTCTCGTCGGGTATTGATGTAAGGTGGTGTCCGGGATGCGGAGATTTCTCGATTCTTGCACAGGTACAGAGGTCGTTTCCTCAGCTTGTGGGTGTTGATAAGGAAAAGATTGTCTTCATCTCGGGTATAGGCTGTTCAAGCCGCTTTCCGTATTACATGAATACTTACGGTTTTCATACAATTCACGGAAGAGCTGCAGCAATAGCATCTGGTGTTAAAACAGCACGTCCTGAGCTTTCAGTCTGGATGGCAACGGGCGACGGCGACTGCCTTTCAATCGGCGGTAATCATTTTATTCATTTATTGAGAAGAAATATTGATATTAATGTTCTTCTTTTTAACAACAGAATATACGGTTTGACAAAAGGACAGAATTCACCAACATCCGAGCATGGCAAGGTAACCAAATCAACTCCTTTGGGTAATGTTGAGTATCCTGTTAATCCGATTGCGATGGCTATCGGAGTAGAGGGTACATTCATAGCAAGAGCAATGGACGTTGATTCAAAACATCTTCAGTCACTTATACAAAGAGCTCACCTGCACAAAGGAACTTCATTTATTGAAATACTTCAGAACTGTGTTATATTTAATGACGGTGCATTTGATAATTTCACTTTAAAAGAGCACAGGGCAGACAGGGTCGTTTATCTTGAGCATGAAAAACCGATGGTATTCGGGAAACAAAAGGATAAGGCAATTAAACTTGACGGCTTTACACCTGTTCTTATTGACCTTAATGACGGTAAACACAGCATTAATGATGCACTGGTCTATAATGAGAAGTCGAAGGAACTTGCATACATAATCAGTCAGTTCTCAGATAATCCTGCGATGCCGCTTCCGGTAGGTGTATTCCTTGATATTAATTATACAACATTTGAGGACGATATGACGGCACAAATCGCAGACGCTAAAAAGAGATTGGGTGAAGGTGATATTAATGCTCTCCTTAAAGGAAAATCTTACTGGGAAATTAACTAAGTTATGTTTTAATCAGAATAGAAAAGGGCTGTCCATATTACAGCCCTTTTTGTTATCATATCTAAATATAATTTAATAGTCAAGCCCGAGAGAAAACATGTACAGCGGGTCTGAGAACTTTTGCAAGTCATACCTCCATGCAACGTCGAACCTGACGGGGAATCCAAGAAATACGATTCTGGCGCCAAAACCGGGAGCAAGTAAAAGGTCTTTTGTTTTTGCCCTTCCGGATGGACTGGACCCAACAAATTGTAATTTCTTTGTATCATTCCACGCTGACCCTGCATCTATAAAAAATGCACCCATTATGTTCTGGAATCCCAAAGGTAAAGCCCCAAGTATAAGGTATTTGAAAATTGGAAATCTGAGTTCAACGTTTGCAAGTACAAATTTCGATCCTGATCGAGCATTAAAGTTAAATCCCCGCATTGGAGTTACCAGAGTGGCAAATGCATAGTTATCAATACTTTCTCCGAAAGGTATAACGCTGTTTTCAAACTGCCAGTTTATCCAGTTATCAATACCCCCAAGATAAAACTTCTGTGGATTCAATCCAAAACTTGCTCCGCCGTTAAACCTCATAGCAAATGTGTAATTATCTCCAAGCTTAAAATATTTTCTGAAATCACCAATTAATGAATAAAACTCAGAGCTTTCGCTTCCGAGGTATGGCGATGCAAGTGCCGTTATGATATACTTTTCCCCTCTTTCGGGGTATATATAACCGAATAGAGTATTATCAAAAACCATGTTTATAGATGGAGATATCAGATATTTGTAATTCATCGGTTCATTCCCGTTGTCCAGGTTTTCTCTTGATATTCTCATCAATGAAAGACCTGCGTCAATTCTTCTGAATTTATTAATAGGGTATGAAACATTAATTTCTGCGCCGTATGTCCTGTAACGGTATAATTCGCTGTATGGTGAATTTGGATTCTGGTAGAGTACAAACCTTGCAGTGTGATAGAGTCCAAAACCATAGTCTATTCTTTTCGCCAGGTACTGATATGCAGCGGCATAATCGCTGTTCTTGAGGTCAATAACCATCGATGTCAGAAAAGTAATCCTGTGATTCCCCATCATGTCGCTTAATGATATCTGTGCTACTCCCTGAACACCGTAGTATGAAGAATACATCGCATTCCCGTAAACTAAGTCGGGTGTGAATTTAATCTTATAGTTGTTAATTCTAAAAGAGCCGTCATCATTAGTGTTATTCTCTATCTTGAAATTGCTGTTCGATGTGTATATGGAATCAAACTTATCGGTGAATAAATCTTCCTTGTCTTTCTTAGTGTTGAATTTAAGTTTGATTTTGCTTCCATACAGACTGCTGGAATCTGTTTTTGAATCATTCGAAATTGAATCTTTGATTGATTCTAAGTTTATTATTGTACTATCTCGTAAAAGCGAATTTGCATAAAGAGTATCGGATAAAAGTGTATCAGCCATAGTAAACGAGGTATCGTGTAAAAGACTGTCCGCTTTGTGGTCAAGTGCAAGGTTTTTTCTTGATTCATTCAGTTTCAGTACATACTGTGTAGGGGGTAATGTGTCCATGTCAAGTTTCTTATCGAAAGGATTATCCATTGAGTAAATATCATAACCTCCCTGATTCAAAGAAACGAATAACAGTTTCTTTGCGTCTCTCGAGAGCGAAAGCTGGTCTATCGGGCTAATAGAGTTTGTAATCGGTCTTTCGGTATAATTTCCGGTAGAATCAAACTGTCCAATGTATATGTTCGAAATTCCGTTCCTGTCGGACACATAAAGAACCTTATCACCTTTCTCATTAAAAGTAACTGAGCCGTTCTTCGTATCTTTTGAGTTCGATATTCTTTCGATAGTTCCGTTTGATACTTCAATTCTGTAAACATCCTTCCTGTCAACGTCATGTTTCCACATCTCAAAATTTGCAGGAATGCTGTCTCTGTTTAAATAATTATCCCTGTCAGAACTAAAATAAATGTACTTGCCGTCGGGTGACCAGCTGGGTCCAATGTCAGAAAAAATATCATTTGTAAGGTTTGTCAGTTTATTGCTTTTAATATTGTAAATATAAATGTCGGATTGTTTCGTGTTTGTTCCTACAAACGCAATGATATTCTTAAAAGGAGACCACTCAACGTAAGAGATTGAGTTTAACTCCACCGGAAGCCATCTTTCATCACCGTCATCTGCATTTATTAAAAAGATTGCATCCTTATCTCCCGCTTTTACGCTGATAGCAAGTTCTTTTCCGTCCGGCGACCATGACAATCCGGGCGTTAGAACCTGAAGCTCTTCGAAATTATTCGTATTGTTGCCCTGCAGAATTTTATCGAGTATTCTTCCGCTGTTAACGTCCGCTAAAAACACAGAAAAGAAATCGTCCCTGTTAGAAATAAATGCAAACTTATCTCCTCGCGGAGATATTGTTGGTGCTATGTTGTAAAAACCGCCGTCTTTTTCGTGGTTCGTAAGCATCTTCGCGAAATCTTTAACGTCTTCTCTTTTTGCTATTTCTGGCCAGTGAGTTTTCTTTAGTTCCTTAAGCCATTTTTCTGAAAGCTGTTCAATACTTAATTTAAACGTCTCCCTGAAAGCCATATCAACATCATTCAGGCTTTTAATATTACTCATTAAATCACTCATTTTGTAATCACCGTAAGTATCGGCAATGAAAGATAGAAAACTCTGGCCTCCTCGGTAAGCAAGGTATCCGTCATTGTACTCAATCGGAGGCAGGTAATTATTCAATACTGCGTCCCTAATGAACATATCAGTCTCTTTGTCCAGTCCGTTTAGGCTTTGATATTCAGCCATACCCTCGCTGAACCAGAGCGGTACATTTAAAGTTATATTTTTTGAGATGACATTCTGTATAGAGCCGCCGTAATACATATCGTTCATAAACGCATGAAATAGTTCGTGATGTATTACATGTCTGTATTGATCATAATTCCCCTCAAAGGGAACAAGAATTCTGTTCTTAAACAGTTCAGTTACTCCGCCGATTCCTTCAGGCAAAAATTCATCGATAACATTATTCTGTTGAAATTCATTATGAGAATTGAAAACAACTAACGGAATTCTGTTTGATATATTATGTTCGAGATTTCTTGTAAGCGAAGCAAGTGATGATTCAGCCACGAATGCAGTGTAAACAGCCAGGTCATAACCTCCCTGTGAAAAATAAACGTCAAAGTGCTTTGTTTGTATAAACTTCCAGTCAAAAACCTTATATTGCACTTTGTTTTTGCCAAACTGGGAATAGGCATCCGGCTGAGCAATAACATATAGTACTGCAAGGAATATAAACGCATATACTGCCTTTTTGAATTTCATATTATTCTTGATGTAATTGATTAACAAACTGTAAAAAAAATATGTCTATATGCGTTTTAAAATTAGCTTAATAATATACTGTTTCTGTTTCTTTTATGAAGTAATTTAAGCATTTTTATAAAATATTCATACTCAAAATATAAAATAATAATTGATTGTAATAAGTTCAGATAAACTATGATTATTTACAAACAAGCGGTTTTAAACAACGGGCTAAGGCTTGTTATGAGCAGGAAATCTGAGATTCCTAACGTAATTATAAATTCATGTTTCCATGTTGGGTCAAAAGATGAGGACCCAAATAAGACGGGTATGTCACACCTTCTTGAACATCTTATGTTTTCAGGTTCAGAGAATATTCCCGGAGGGAAATTTGATGAAATTCTACACGCAAACGGGGGTGAAAGCAATGCATTCACGACTCAGGATTATACGAGTTATTATCTGACAATTCCTTCATCAAAGCTGGAACTTGGTATGTGGCTTGATTCGGACAGGTATGCAAGTTTTCCTGTCACTGAAGAGGGGCTTGAAGTTCAGAGAAAGGTTGTGATCGAAGAAAAAATGCAGACTCATGACAATTCCCCCTTTGGTTCGCTCGAATATGAAAGTGCGAAACGGCTTTTTAAAAAGAGCGGTTATAGATGGGAGATTATTGGCGATGAGAATCATATTAAAAATTTATCTCTAAAAGATATAGAAAACTTTTATAACAGTTTTTACAATCCTGCTAACATGGTATTAACCGTAGTTGGGGATATAGATTATGATGAGACTTATGATTTAGCGGATAGTTATTACGGCAGTATAAAAACTAATGCAAGTATGGCTGAAAGAACATATTCAGAGGAGATTATTGAAAATGAAATTGAAGATGAAATCGAAGATAACATTACACTTCCCGCGAGGTTTATAATGTACAGAACTCCCGCTTTGGGAACGAAAGAATTCTATGCTTTCAGGCTAATGTGCGTCGGTCTTTCTTCGGGGGAAAGTTCAAATGTTTATAGGTCTCTGGTTAGAACTGATTTAACTACTGAATCATATCTTTCGAATCAGGGTATGGAGTTTGAGAGTATTTTCAGCTTTAATAGTTTTCTGAATAAGGGTGTAAAGATTTCCCAAGTCTCGAAAAGTATGGATAACATAATATCAAATCTCAAAATGAACGGTTTGACGGATTTTGAAATCAGGAAATCTGTAAACAAAGTCCTGACATCATATTATCTCAAAATTCAGCAATCGATGAATTTGTCTAATCATCTTGCTTTCTATAAACTTTTTTTCAATGATTGCGAAATGATTAACAACGAAATAAAAATATTTGAAAATATCAGTAATCAGGATATAAAAAAGTATGCGGAAGAATATCTTGACAGTAAAAAAAGAGTTGCCCTGAATTATATTCCCGGGAAGAAGGTGGAATCATGATAGACAGAACAAAAATACCCGCCGTTAAACCTTCAGGAGATATTCATTTCCCCGAATTCACGATTACTAATCTGTTATCCGGTATTAAGGTTTATCTTGTTAATGACAATAGATACCCCGTGACAACAGTCAGGATTATGATAAAAGCTGGTTCCTATAATGATTACTTCACCGATGAGTATAAAGCGGGTACGGCAACGCTAACCGGAGAACTGCTGTCGAAAGGAACTAAACACTCAAACGCTTTGCAGATTGCAGAGAATATCGATGTAACGGGTTCACTTTTTGCATCAGGTTTTGGGTATGATGGAACATTTCTAACCCTTACTTCATATAAAGATAATTCAATCACTCTCCTGAATTTAATTTCAGACATGATTTTAAATTCAACTTTTCCCGATGACGAATTGAATAGTAAAAAAGAGCAAATCATTAATTCGCTTATATCAATGCAGGATGAAGGTTCATATCTTGCAGAAAGAATATTCAAATATAATCATTACAAGGATACACCTTATCAATATGACCCCGATGGTTATATAGAATCCCTGAAACAGATTACTGTCAAGGATTTAAAGAAATTCTCTGAAAAATACTACAATTCAGAAAATATTATAATTGCCATTGTCGGCGATTTTGACGAGGGAAATATACTCCGTACCCTTGAACAAAAATTTTCAAACGTATCTAAAGATTCTCATGTTGATTATTTTGATTTTAAAGATACAGATAACGGAAAAGGAGTAGTTTATCTAAAAGAGAAGAAGGATGCCTCGCAAACAAGCCTATTTTTAGGACATTCGGGTATAAAACGAAACAATGATGACTATATTTATGTAACATTCTTAAACAATCTGCTGGGCGGTTCTTTCGTTTCACGGATTAATAAAAACCTAAGAGAAAAAAACGGTTTAACCTATGGAGCTCGGACATCTTTTAATGCTAAAATGCATTCAGGAGATTTCACGATTGAAACTGAAATTAATACTGAGAAAACGGGATTTGCAATTGAAGAAATATTAAAAGAATTAAATGATATTAGGGAAAATTTTGTTAGTGATGAAGAGATGGAAAATACAAAGAATTACATCTCGGGCAACTATCCCTTGCAGCTTGAAACATCCAACGCAGTATCGGGAAAGCTTATGACGATGGAATTGTATGGATTTGAAAAAGACTATTTCGATACTTACCTTAGTAAGGTAAATAATATAACTAAAGAGAAAGTTAAAGAAACAGCCTTAAATTACCTGCACCCCGATAAGCTTAAATTTGTTGCTGTTGGTGATATCAACAAGCTTGAAAAGCAGTGCCGTAAATTCGGAAATGTGGAAATAATAAATAAAATTAAGTAAATATTATGAACAATAATATGTCTGATGCTGAAAAGATTGAAGAACTAAACAGAAAATATAAACTTCTTAATTCTGAGGTCGAAAAAATAATTGTAGGTCAAAAGAAAGTTCTGCAGGATATTATAATAACAATACTCTCGAAAGGGCATTGTCTGCTAATCGGTGTCCCGGGTCTCGCGAAAACTCTCATTGTTAGAACTTTCTCGGAAGCACTTGAACTTAAATTCAGCAGGATTCAGTTTACTCCCGACCTTATGCCCTCGGATATTGTCGGTACCGAAATCCTTGATGAAGATGGCGCAGGCAGCAAGAGATTTAAATTCTTGAAAGGACCGGTTTTTGCAAACATGATTCTTGCGGATGAAATAAACAGAACTCCCCCTAAGACTCAATCGGCTTTACTCGAGGCTATGCAGGAGCATAAAGTTACAGCGGGTGGGGTCTCTTATTCACTCGAAGAACCTTTCTTTGTTTTGGCTACTCAGAATCCTATAGAACAGGAAGGAACTTATCCACTGCCCGAGGCGCAGCTTGATAGGTTTATGTATAATGTCTGGCTTGATTATCCTTCAGTGGATGATGAGATTGAAATCGTTAAAAGAACAACCGGTGTAGGTTTGCATAATGTTCAGCCAGTATTCCATCGTGAAGAAATAATTGATTTTCAGGAACTCGTTAGAAAGGTTCCTGTATCGGATGAATTAATGAAGTATGCCGTAGAAGTTGTGAATAAAACAAGACCTGAATCGTCATCATCTCCACAATTTGTTAAAGATTATATTAGATGGGGGGCAGGTCCGAGAGCTTCCCAGTATTTAATCCTCGGTGCAAAAGCGCTCGCAGCAATCGAGGGCAGGTACACACCCTCAAGAGAAGACGTGAAGTCGGTCTCAGATTCTGTTTTAAGACATAGGCTTATTCTGAATTTTAATGCTGAAGCTGACAGCGTAAAAGTTGATGAACTAATCAAAAAGTTAATCGGGAATAATTTATAATTTGATTATTAGGATTAAATTGTTTGATAATTATTTAATTGCTATTTTATAAAAAATAAAACTAAATCTCTAAAAATATGTGTGGAATTGTAGGTTATATAGGTAAGAAAAACTCTCTGCCTATTATTATAGAAGGTCTGAAAAGACTGGAATACAGGGGGTATGACTCCGCCGGAGTGTCGATTATTAACAACCAAAACAAAATTCTGAATTTCAAAAAAGCCGGTAGAGTCGGCGAAATGCATGACGCTATAGATAAGGATTTGTTCCAGGGTTCAATCGGTATCGGTCATACAAGATGGGCTACTCACGGGGAACCTAACGATGTTAATGCTCATCCTCATTTTGATATGGATGGAAATATTATAATCGTGCATAATGGGATAATAGAAAATTATAAGATGCTTAAGTCAAAACTAACTGAAGAAGGTTTCTTGTTTTCAACCGATACGGATACAGAAATATTAGCAAACCTGATTAATTATTATTTCAGACAAACTAATGATTTTGAAGAGTCGGTTCGCTTAGCTTTAAACGATGTTGAAGGCACTTATGGTTTAGCTTGCCTTTGTTCTAAAGAGCCTGATAAGATTGTTGTCGCCAGAAACGGCAGCCCGCTCTTACTTGGTGTTGGAAAAGAAGAAACCATCGTTTCGTCCGATGCATCGGCAGTTATCAATTACTCGAAAAATGTAGTATATCTCGAAGATGGTGATATGGCGATAATTACTAAGAATGGATTTAATATGAAAACCATTCACGATGTAAGAATTTTCAGAGAAGCACACGAAATAGATTTCCTTGTAGATGAGATTGAAAAAGGGGGATACGAACATTACATGCTTAAAGAGATTTGCGAACAACCCGATACTATTCAAAACACTTACAGGGGAAGAATTAATTTTGAAACAGGTGTTGCAAAACTCGGTGGTTTGGATTCTGTGTTTGAAAGAATGCTGAATGCAAAAAGGTTTATTATTACTGCCTGCGGAACAGCATGGCATGCGGCTCTTGTTGGAGAGTACATGATTGAGCAGTTCTGCAGAATACCCGTCGAAGTTGAGTATGCGTCTGAATTCCGGTACAGAAGACCTATAATAAATAAAGACGATATTATTATTGCGATTAGTCAAAGCGGTGAAACCGCTGATACTCTCGCTGCTTTAAGGGAAGCTAAAAAATTTGGAGCTACTACTGTCGGAATAGTAAACGTTATCGGAAGCACGATAGCAAGAGAAGTCGATGCAGGAACTTACATTCATGCTGGACCTGAAATAGGTGTAGCCTCAACAAAAGCTTTTACTTGTCAGGTTATGTCTTTGGCTCTTATTACTATTATGCTTTCTGAAGCAAGGAACACTCTTTCTCGTGAATCTTTAATCGAAATTGCTGATGAGCTTAAGCAAATACCGGATAAAATTAGTCAGATGATTGCTCTGAAAGACGATGTTAAGAAGGTTGCAAATGTTTTTAAGAATTCTGAAAATTTCTTGTACCTCGGCAGGGGATACAATTTCCCGGTTGCTTTGGAAGGTGCTTTGAAGTTAAAAGAAATTTCATACATTCACGCAGAAGGGTATCCAGCAGCAGAAATGAAGCATGGACCTATTGCACTTATAGATGAAAACATGCCCGTTGTTTTTATAGCTCCTCAGGATAGAACTTACGACAAAATTATTTCAAACATAGAAGAAGTTAAAGCACGTAAAGGAAAGATAATAGCTCTCGCTAGCGACGGCGACGAAAATATTAATACTTATGCTGACTATGTCCTTAGAGTACCAAAGACTCTCGCACTATTTGCACCGATACTAAATGTAATACCGCTGCAATTCTTGTCTTACTACGTTGCTGCTGCTCGCGGCTGTAATGTTGACCAGCCGAGAAATCTTGCTAAGAGCGTAACTGTAGAATAATTATTAATATTTAATTTGTTGATAATAAAAACGGGGCTGTATGCCCCGTTTAATTTTTATTTTGATGTAAACTTACTTTACCATGACCAACTTCCTCACAGCAATATAATCCTTTCCCTCGTTCACGAGTATTCTTGCGTAATAAATTCCGCTTGGTAAATCTGATGCGTTCCATTTTATCGTATGATTTCCTGCCGTATAAAATTCATTCGTTAATAATGAAACCTCTTTCCCCGATACATCAAAGATTTTTAAAACTACGTGTGATGCTTCTTTAAGGTCAAAACTAATCTTCGTCTCAGGATTGAATGGATTTGGATAGTTCTGATACAGCTCAAATCTGCTAATAGTTACTTCGTTGGGATTTATTCTGGTAAATGTAGATTTTAGTTTTACGTTATACGTAACGGCTGAATCCGTGAAAACCTGTATTCCGGTTACCGTTTTTGAAAAATAATTCGGAGCAGTAAAAGTTAATGAATATGTGCCGGGAGCAAGCATCCTGTGATAATCACCGCATACTGAATCCGAATAAATCCATGTTGAATCGTTTTGTCCGACCGTGTATATTTTTGCTTTGATGGGTGCACCCGAAACAGAGTCTGTAACAATACCGCGAACACCGTTTAATGACTCTTTTATAAAATAAAGGAAAGACCTGAAATTATAATTCCAGTATGTAGGAAGGTTTGCCTGAGGAACCATCTTTGTGCTTGATATTTCAAGACATACTTCTCTGCCTCCCGCAAAATATGTAATATAATCCTGTCTGCCTCCGTAAACATAATACCACGAGTATCCGTTAACTATTCCGGGGATGTTGGGATAACCTAAATTATCATCAAGATATGATGAAGGTGAATATCTGTGAACTGTATCAACATACCTTCTTCCAAGGTTTATGTACCAGGCGTCGTCTGGATGAAGTGCAGCTTTGCAATCCCATGGATAATTAAACACTTCAGCTCCCCCGTGAAAATTCATCGATAAAGTAAAGTTAAACTGTCTCATCAGGTTCATCATAACTATCGTCTCCGGCTGCCACGTTCCCGTCGGATTAGGACCTGCTACCGGGTCGGGGAAGTTTCTGTTTATGTCTATTGAATTAGCATTATACCGCCATGCACCTGATACTGTGTTGTCTCCGCCGTGGTAAGTTCCGTCAGGATTCGCGAGAGGATTAATCCAGATTTCGCAATTTTTTGCAAGGTTAGTAATTAATGCGCTGTTTCCATTGCCGCTTAAAAGTGTGTCAATAAGTCTTAACATCAACACATATCCTGTCGTTTCATCGCCGTGCATTGATGACGTGTACATGAATCTCGGCTTTGGTTTTCTGAAATTAACACTGTCGCTAATCACTGCAAATAAGATCTGTCTACCCTGAACCGTTGTCCCTGCATTATGAATCCTGCATACATTGGGATATGATGCCGCAAAATTGTTCATCATAGTAATATATGCGGAATAAGTTGGGTAAACATTCCATGCTGTTATTTGTCCTACATTATCTGATGTTATAATATTCTCCGCATCACCCGGATGTTTCAGCAATTCAAAATCAATTCCTTGCGTTGAAAAGTAATCCATTTCTTCTGAGTTTGCATAAGCATAAACTTCAAAATAAAATACGCGGTTCAATACGTTGTCAATAGATATGTGTTTCCCAAGTTCAATAACTCTATCCTTTGAGTTTAAGTTAAACCTGAAATACAATTCTCCCTTAGTCTTTAAGCTGTATTCAACTTTATCTTTCTGTGATGTATAGCTTTTTAAATTTTGAGAGTAAGAATTGCTCGTGATAATTATTGCAATTAACAGGAAAAGAGGCAGAAATTTATTCATTTGAGTATTATTTTAAATATTTATTGTTAAAATTACTAAATTATATCCCATTTAGAAATGTAAAACAGCATTATTTATCTGAATGCCATCGATGTATTTGATATATTGTAGCTTTTATCAGTTCAAATCATAATTCGGCTATTCTTTCTGCATACCGATTTTTTTACTGTTTTTATTATTGATGTTACAATTTTCTTGAAAATTGGATTTGTTTTTAATTTGAATGTAATTCTTAAATTTCATATATTTACTATTCTTGTAAAAACACTAAAAACTTTATTTTTATATTATGCCTGAAAGCGGCGCTAATATTGGTAAAATAATTCAAGTTATAGGTCCGGTTATTGACGTGGACTTCAGCGAAGGCAAGCTTCCTGAAATTAATAACGCTCTTAGAATTAACAGGATTAATCTCGAAGGCGTTGAAGAAGTTCTGGTTACGGAAGTGCAGCAGCATCTCGGTGAAAACAGAGTCAGAACTGTTGCAATGGATTCAACTGACGGTTTGGTTAGAGGTATGGATGTTATAGATACGGGCGAACCAATCATGATTCCTGTCGGACAGGAGGTCCTTGGAAGACTTATTAATGTTATCGGTGATACAATCGACGGAAAAGAACCGCTGAAGACAAGTATGAAATATCCCATTCACCGCGACCCTCCTAAAATGACAGCTCTTTCTACAAAGAGAGAAATGTTTGAAACAGGTATTAAAGTCATTGACTTAATCGAACCCTATACAAAGGGCGGTAAAACAGGACTTTTCGGCGGTGCTGGAGTTGGTAAAACGGTTATCATTCAGGAGCTTATTCATAACATCGCAAAACAGCATGGCGGTTATTCGGTGTTTGCAGGTGTTGGCGAAAGAACAAGAGAAGGAAACGACTTATATCTCGAAATGACTGAGTCAGGTGTTATTAAAAACACCGCTCTCGTATTCGGTCAGATGAATGAACCCCCGGGTGCCAGACAGAGAATCGGTTTAACAGGTTTGACTATCGCCGAATACTTTAGGGATGAACTCGGAAAAGATGTTCTTTTATTTATAGATAATATTTTCAGATTTACACAGGCTGGCTCGGAAGTATCTGCTCTGCTCGGGCGTATGCCTTCCGCAGTAGGATATCAGCCGACTCTTGCAACGGAAATGGGTCAGTTACAGGAAAGAATCACATCGACTATGAAAGGTTCGATTACATCTATTCAGGCGGTTTACGTTCCTGCTGACGACTATACAGACCCGGCTCCCGCAACTACGTTTGCTCACCTTGACGCTACAACAGAACTGTCTAGAAAGATTACCGAGCTTGGTATTTATCCTGCGGTTGATCCGTTAACATCAACCTCAAGAATTCTCGATCCGTTAATCGTAGGTGACGAGCATTACAACGTAGCTCAGGGCGTGAAAAAGATTCTTCAGAATTATCAGGACCTTCAGGATATTATTAACATTCTTGGTATCGATGAGCTTTCAGACGATGATAAAATAGTTGTTGCAAGAGCAAGAAGAATTCAACGATTCCTTTCTCAACCGTTCGCTGTTGCAGAACAGTTTACTGGCTTGCAGGGAAGATACGTTAGACTTGAAGATACAATCAAAGGTTTTAAAGGTATATTGAACGGTGATTATGACGATTTACCCGAGCAGGCATTTATGCTCGTCGGTACGATTGAAGATGCTATTGAAAAAGCTAAAAAGCTCAGGGATTAATTCTTAATATTTAGAATTTGGACAAACTTCTTGATATTGAAATTGTCAGCCCCGAAAAGCTGGTGTATAAAGGAACGGGAAAAGTACTTACTGTTCCCGGTGTTGACGGAAGGTTTCAGGTTTTGAACATGCATGCTGCTATGATCTCGATGTTTGAAGTCGGTATTATAACAGTAGAAGACGAAAAGGGTGAAAAGATAAACTTTTCTACCCGTGGAGGTGTTGCAGAAGTAAAGAAGAATAAAATAGTCGTACTCGCAGATGCAGCGGAAGCTAAAGAGGATATTGATATTGAAAGAGCACAGAAATCGATGGATAGAGCAAACGAAAGACTTAAAGAAGGCGGCAAAGATATTGACAGGGAACGTGCAAAATTTTCTATGCAAAGAGCCCACATCAGATTAAAAGTCGCCGGTGTTCTAAAATAAAATTAGTTGTTAACTATCGACTAAAAGAGGGGATGTAGCTCAGGCGAGCAATGCCTTTTAAGGTTGGGTCAAAGGTTTGATTAATAAAGTTTTGGATAGGGGATGTAGCTCAGGGGTAGAGCAACTGCCTTTTAAGCAGTGGGTCGGAGGTTCGATTCCTCCCATCCTCACAAGAAACCGAATATGAAATTATTCGGTTTCTTCATTTTACAAATAGAAGATGTATACGATTGATAGGCAATCCCGACTAAATCATTTTAAGTCCTCATTAAAAATATTATTGCCGTTGCCTTCAGGCAACGGATCATATGGCACTCTAAATTCTTCAGCTTTTATCTACTAATTTTTCTACTTAATATAAATTTCTTATTAAGTATTTTCGTAAAAATAATTTTCTCATATGAACAGCATAAGCAGTAAAGCAAAGATTGGAAATAATGTAGATATAAAAAGTTTCGTCACTATAGATGACGACGTAGAAATCGGAAACAATGTTTATTTGGGTCCCTGTGTATACGTTGGTAATGGTTCCAGAATCTCCGACAACGTAAAAATCTTTCACGGAGGCAGCATTGCCTCTCACCCCCATTCCACAAGCTTTGCTGATGAAATATCAACAGTCGAAATTGGCGAAGGTACTCTCATAAAAGAATTCTCTACAATCAGCAGAGCTACTAAATACAGCTCTCGAACTATTGTCGGAAAGAACTGCTACATAATGAATTACGTCCACGTTGCACATGATAACATTATTGGCGATAACGTTGTACTTACCAACGGTGTGGGACTGGGAGGTCACGTAACCATCGGCTCACACACAACTATTGGCGGTCTTGTTGGTGTTCATCAGTTTTGTAAAATTGGCGAATACTGCATGATTGAATCCAACACAAAAGTTACTAAGGATATACCGCCATTCACCTTGGTTGGCAGAGCGCCCCAAAGATTCATTGGTTTAAATTATATCGGTCTAAAAAGAATTGGTTTTACAATAGAATCTATTTCAAAAATAAAAGAAGCTTACAGAATTATATACGACCCTAAACTAAACTTTAAAGACTCACTCAAAAAACTGACTGACGAAATGGAAATTATAGATGAAGTAAAAGTAATTCACGATTTCATACTAAAGTCCGAAAGAGGTCTCATTCCCAAAATATAATCCTCATCCCGATATTCCTTGTGATCATCATTTATTCCGACTTCTTTTTAAGACATAAAATATCTTTACAAAAAATAAACTACATTTATCCTGCTGTAATATCAGTTATTTAACCTCAATATGCATTCAATATACCTTTAGCATGCCTTTTTCATACCTTTTTATTGTCTGTTCTCCTCGATTTAACCTCAATCTTTCCTCGATTACTCATAAATTACATATCGATTATCTATTTTCAACACTTTTTAATTGCTATATCTTAATATAGCTCGGTTAACAAATCAAATAATTGGAACCGCCCGCGGTAAAATTGGTAATCTTGTCTTAAAAGCAAAAAAGACAGGTTAAAGTATAGTCTATCCGCTTAACCCGAACAGAAAAAAAGCTGATTCCAAAAAGGCAATCGCTCACAATAACCGCTTCAGAACCATAAATAAATTTGCTTCTTCTGTTAACGATCCTGATTTGTTAAAAGAAATATGGCGTAGCAAAAAAGAGTTGAAAGGCAAGAATGCTTACAATAAGATTCATAGTTTTAATTATAAGTATTCTAATCCGGAGTTCATGTCTTCTGCCGCCGCTATTGTACCCGATGGTATCCACTGCATTCTTTCGGACTTTCAATATACCAAAGATAAAGTAGAAATTACTGTCCTGCCCGTGAAAAAGTTGTTTTATTTGATAAACCCTCCGTTTGTAGCCGTCTGTATGATTTATCTTAATTCTCCAGCCTCAAACCGCAATGGTCGTAAGGTTCTGGATAATGATGTTTACATTACCCTGGAACAAGAATTCAATGACCTCAGTTTCTCCATTGGTAAACCATCTGTCATAAAATTTAGAGAGTATAAAAATGAGTTCGGGATAATAGACAAATATCGCAGAGTCAGAATTTTCTTTTCTCTAATTTTTAATTCTAATAACGGTGATCGGCTTTGGACTAAATCCCCAAGTTACCTCTTGAAAGGTGCAGAACTCGATCTTGAACATGAGAATCTTATAAAAATGAACAAAGAGGAGACTACAAGAAAAAGAAATGCACCTTCAGAACCTTACTTCAAACTCTCCCGCAGATAAACTTATTAAGAAGATATTATTTACAATGAATAATAATCCTTTCCTTGACTTCTCAATATGGACTGCCAAAGATTTCTATATTTCTTTCTAAATCCTTACTTTTATTTTTGTTTGAATATTACCCAAAAGTGTATTGCAGGTATTACGTATTAATAGCGGGAATGATTATTATATATTCATGATTATTTTGGATTTTTTATAATTATTACATGTTTTATATTTTCGAAAAATAAATAAATATTAACATGATTGATAACATTTTAGACAAAGCAAAAGAAGCCGCTAAAGGCGCCGTTTCAGGAGTTACAGAACAGATAATAAGTTTCAAGGATAATTATCTTGGTGATGAACAGGACGAATTAAATGAAGAATTTAAGGATGCCGGCTCAGGAAAAGTAAAGGAAATTATGGACAGCATTACGGAATCAATGTCACTGATTACTTCTTCGGGTTATGAGTTTAAGGGTTTAGGTGTTGCTCTCGGTCTTGTTCCTTCTATTTCGCTTACTTTCCATTATCAAACGGAAATTACGGAAGATGAAAGAAATTCTATTCTCCAACAGGCAGAGGATAAGAAGACTGTGAAAATTGTTCTTAAGATGCTTTTTAAAGCCGGCGATTTCTACCGCTCTATTAAACTCGGTGGTTATGCCCTCGATGCTGTTGAAATGAAACTTGGTTTATCCCTCGGTATGAGTCTTACATTTAAGAAAATATCATAATTGTTTGAGACCTGCTGTTCCATAAGAACAGCAGGTTTGTTATACAATCGACTTGTACGAATATTTCTTATTAAACAAATTCAGATCATCAAGCACTCTCATAAGTTCAACTACATCCCTCGCTGATTTCTTTACCATATTCATTTCTTCATCATTCAGTTTTAATTCGATAACTTTTTCAATTCCGTTCTTTCCAAGTACCACAGGAACTCCAAGATGCAAATCCTTCAGCCCGTATTCACCATTTAGCGCTGCGCATACAGGGAAAATTCTTCTCTGATTTTTTACAACGGCTTCTGTCATCTGTGCAGCTGCCGCACCTGGTGCATACCATGCTGAGGTTCCCATTAAATTAACAAGCTCTCCGCCACCTTTCTTTGTCCTGTCAATTATTCCGTCAAGTGTTGCCTTGTCAAGCAGCTCATTTATCGGTATTCCTGAAACCGTTGTGTACCTCGGAAGGGGAACCATTGAATCACCGTGTCCGCCCATTAGTATTGCATGTATGCTCTTAGGCGATATGTTTAATGCTTCTGCTATAAATGATTTATACCTGGCAGTATCTAATATTCCTGCCATTCCGAATATTTTGTTGGATGGTATTCCGTCTGCCGCTAAAAATGCAGCGTATGTCATCACGTCAAGTGGATTTGAGACAATTATCAGTATCGCTTCCGGTGAATATTTTACAATCTTCTCGGTTACATCTTTAACTATTAATGCATTCGTCTTAATCAGGTCGTCCCTGCTCATCCCCGGTTTTCGCGGTAATCCCGCTGTTATTACAACAACTTGTGAATCTTTAGTATCTTCATATTCCTCTCCTGCCGCATTTATTCTCGTGTCAAAGCTAAGTATAGGTGAAGTCTGCCATAAATCAAGCGCCTTTCCTTTCGTAACATCTTTGTTCAAATCTACAATTACTAATTCTTCAGCAAGTTCTTTCACCGCTATTTCATTCGCACATGTCGCACCAACGTTTCCCGCTCCGACTACTGTTATTTTCATTACTCGTCCTTTCTGTTTTTTTAGTAAATGCTTGCTACAGTTATTATAACAATAATATTATTGTTTAAGTAATTTTTGAGTATCAGTTTTCTGTCTTCAGATATTCAAGTATCTTACTTGCATTAGTTACATTCGCATCTTGTGGATTCATTCTTACTTTCATTTCTACTAATAATTTTATTGCTGCTTTATTTTAATTTATCTTCCCATCTGGATTTAACTCACTGTTTGTATTCTGGTGTTAAAATTTCACCAAGCTCCTTGTATGTAAACTTCAACTCAGTCGGTCCTACAGCATAAGGGGCTATCTCATAATTGTTGTAAAAGAAATTGATACCCTCTTTCGTGAGCATAAAGTTGTCGTTATACTTTAAAAAATTATCAAATAAATAACCTTTCTCACTATCAAGCCTGTCTGTTTCCTTAAGATTTTTTAACTCTCTGTATTTCTTATCAATTAACTTATTAAGCTTTACTTCAAATCCAATGCTGAATAAATCAGTTAATTTTAATAGTTTACCCGATTTAGGATTGAAGACAAAGTATCTCGCATAACTGTTTGGATGAGCACCGCCAGTATTTATATAATACTCCACACTCAGAGATAAAGCTGTAGGTTTATTGTAAACCACACTGCAGTTTATGTCAAGTGCATATACTAAAGGAAAATCTGGTGATGCATCTTTCATAGCATTCTCATAGTCTGTAAAGAATGTCTTGGCTAATCCCTCCGGATTCTTATTGTTGCTGCTTCCTTCTACAGTAAAAATACTGTCTGCTATATATGTATCAATTATTTTGTTTATCTCAGCTGCACTGCTTCCGCTGAACACTGGATAAGAAACCTTTAAATAAGAACATTTCTCCTCTGTTTCTTTACAGTCTTTATATGTTTTCTTAAAGATTTTACTTTCAAAAACAATGCTGTCAGATGTCTTTACGTCTTGTTTCGCTGAACCTGTTGTTTTATTCATTGTATCGCTTTGTTTTCCGCAGCCAATAACAATAAACACCACGATAATAAATATTGATATGTGTCTCATTAGTCTATTTTTAAATTTAATTTATACAATCGTATTTATTTGTTCCCTTTAAGAATATCCCTTATCTCTGTGAGCAGTTTTTCTTCGGTTGTTGGCTCTGGAGGTGGAGCAGGTGCCTCTTCTTTTTGTTTGTTGGCTTTCTGATATGCCTTTAAAGCAATGAAAATACAAAAACCAATTATCAGAAAATCGAAAATATTTTGTATGAAAGCTCCGTAATTCAATGAGACTTCTGCAACTGCTGGTGTTACTGTCTGTGTTCCGCTCATAAGAGCATCTTTGCCGCTTTGTAACACAAGTTTCAACTCTTTAAAGTCAACTTTCCCAAGCAATAATCCTATTGGCGGCATTAGGATATCATTCACAAATGAAGTGATAACCTTACCGAATGCTCCTCCGATAATTACAGCAACTGCAAGGTCAATTATATTTCCCTTCATTATGAATTCCTTAAACTCTTTTATAATTGACATGATAGAATAATTAGTTTTTAAAAACAAAGATAAGTATTTAAAATTAAATAAAAAACAATCTATGTATCTAATATTACATATAAATATCCTGTAATGATAATCTCAAATTTATTTACGTATTAACAAAAACAGTAATTAAACAATGAGGCAAAATTATATACACTATGGTAGTCTCTCAGGTGATTATAATATACATTGAAAAAATCCACTAAAACAGATATATTTATCTGATTAAATTAACAAAATATATGAAAAGAACTATTATTACAATAGACGAACAAAAATGCAACGGATGCGAAGAATGTGTCAATGGTTGCAATGAAGGTGCGTTGCAGATGATTGACGGAAAAGCTCGGCTCGTAAGCGAACTTTATTGTGATGGACTCGGTGCTTGTATCGGTACTTGTCCGGAAGGTGCCATTACTCTCGAAGAGAGGGAAGCTGAGCCCTACAGTGAATATGCTGTAATGAATCGAATTTCAACGATGGGAGAAAAGGTTATCTTGGCTCATTTGAAACACCTTAAAGACCATAATGAGATTGGCTATTTAAATGAGGGTATTGAATTCTTGAAAGAGAAATCCATTAATGTTACCCTTAATTCTTTGTTTGAACCGAAGTTAAACATAGTCAAAAATAATGAACCTCAGCATACAGGTTGTCCCGGCTCCAGACAGAAAACTTTTTCCAATATTCCGAATGTGGCTGTCGATGATACAGTTGGTTCTGAGTTAACTCACTGGCCGATTCAACTTCACCTAATAAATCCTAATGCATCCCATTTTAATAACTGTGATTTGCTGATTGCAGCCGATTGCGTACCATTTAGTATCTCAAATTTCCATTCGAAGTTTCTAAAGAATAAAAAGCTCGTAATAGCATGTCCAAAACTGGATTCAGGAAAAGAAATCTATATGGAGAAATTAAGAGTGCTGATTGAAGAGTCAAAGATAAATACTTTAAATGTCGTAATTATGGAAGTTCCTTGCTGCAGCGGTTTACTAAAACTTGCTCAGTTATCTGTTGAATCATCGAACAGGAAAGTTCCCATTAAATACACCGTTGTAGGAATTCAGGGTGATATTAAAGTAGAAGAATGGTTGTAGAATAGGTTTTTAAAATTGTTAAATCAATCGATGATTTAAGATTAATTTTCTTACTCGCTGAGTATTCCTAAACCCTGTCTTACTATGGTAATGTCACCGTCAGAACAATCAATAACGGTCGAAGGAGTTCTTTTCCCGGGTCCTCCATCAATTACGATATCAACTCTTTTCTTAAAAACTTCATAAATAAGTTCAGGATCATTGATGTAATCATCATTATCGTATATATCGTGTATAGATGTGGATGTTATAGGATTGCCTAATTCTTTTACTATTCCTCTGCATATTAAGTTATCCGGTACCCTTATTCCTACAGTTTTTTTCTTGCTCTTGAATATTTTCGGTACATTGCTGTCTGCTTTGAGAATAAAAGTAAATGCACCCGGTAAGTGTTTCTTCATTATTCTGTATAGCGGTGTATCTATGCTGAAAACAAAGTCTGAAAGATGGCTTAAATCATAACATACTAAAGAGTAATTTGCTGTCTTAATATTAATATTCTTTATTCTGCTTATTCTTTCTATTGCATCATGATTGTTTATATCGCATCCCATCGAATACACCGTATCCGTCGGATAAATTATTATTCCGCCGTCTTTTAAGCATTCGGTTACCATTTTTATTTTTCTTTCTTCGGGATTTTCGGGATGTATATGTAGAAACATGTATTTATTTAGTAATTGTGGTTTAATATATCGTCTTTGATAAGAAATAATAGGTTATCTACTATTGCATCATTATTTTCCTTGTTTGATTGGCTTTCAGTTACAGCTTGGCTTGTTTTGTTGATTAAATTACCATCGAGATATCCGCTCGCAACGTAGTTTTCTCCGTCAAATTCAACCATGATACGGAATTTCTTTAAACCTTTTTCTAATATTTCTTCTTTAATAACCAATGTTTTAAATCAACTATCTAAATTAATCATTTTTTTAACTAAAAAATGCAACATAATATTTACATTTTTGTACAAATTTTGTTCCCATCAATATATAAAAAAGGGGATTCAAAAATCCCCTTTATTTTCAATGTTTACAGCTTATTATTTCAGAACTATCATTCTTTTTATATCAGTGAATGATGATGTATTAATTCTGTAGAAATAAATCCCGCTTGCAAATTTTCCAGCATTGAATGTTGCCTTATACTTACCCGGCTGCAGAAATTCGTCTGCTAGTACTTCTACTTCTTTTCCAAGAATATCATAAACCCTAATCTGAACAAGTCCTGCTTTTGGAACATCAAAATTGATGTTGGTCACTGGATTAAATGGATTTGGATAGTTCTGGTATAGTTTGAATTCACTCGGAATTTCTGTTCCTATACTTGATATCCCTACTGTATGTAATGCCCAGTTTGCTGTCTCAGATATTGCGTTATTTATTGCTATACTTATTATCGTGTCCATACCTAAAGTATCAGGACTAATATACGCCCCATTGCCGGAACCCGTCCAGCCTTTAAATCTGTATGTCGAACCGCCAGTCGTAAAAATTCTGGAATTGACCCCGAATTGGAAAGTAACCGCAGAGTCGTAATATAGCCCGCCGCCGAATGTATTTCCAATTGTTGAGTTCATAATTAATCTGTACTGAGGTTTGTAAATTGCCGTATATGTTCCGGGTCCGGTAACAGTGATAGTCTGTGTGGTATCTCCGCCTTGTGACCAGTTTGTATAAACATATCTTGTTGTACCAACTGTCTTAGGACTCATTGCTTGAATCGTAACTGATGATCCAATATTAAAAGTTATCGTTTGTCTTGTATTATACTGTACATTATTAATCTTAAAATCACATATTCCGTTTCTGTTTGTACCTATACTCAACGTAGCTACATTTACGTCAATATTTTGGATTCTTCTATGTACTGGAATTCCGTTGGGACCTTTACCCGTTATAATAATTCCGTAAACTCCCGGTGTTACAGAACCAATTGTTTTTATTCTGACAGTAACAGAATCGGGATAACTGAAAATCGAATCCTTTCCATTAACAAAACTTAACTGAAGCGTTCCTGCTGCGGGGAGAGTGTCAACCGAAGCCGTGAATTTCACATAATCTGTGTAACTTTTAACCGAAGGAACTGTTACTTTAATAAATGTACTGTCATTGTTTTCGATAAATGTTTCTTGAGCGTTAATAGTCATAGCATAGTCCGGATAGTATGCTGTATAGCTCCCAAACGAACTTGCTCTGAAATCTGTCCATACCGCCAAAGAGGTTCTGCCGTATGATGTTATACCATCGTAATCCCCCTGATATCTTGGTGTACCGCCTCCTCCGCATGTTGAACAATCAATCTTAAATTTTGCTGTCGTTAGTTTTTGGTTCTGAACAAATGATACACCGCCATTCGTCGAATATGAAGCATATACATCACAAGAATCACTCGTTGGTGTATCCCTTGTGTCAAGCCATTTTACGAATAGTCTTCCTGTCTGCTTATCGCACCATATTGCCGGATGCCATTGATGATTTGCTGTAGGATTTATATCGTCATTTATTAGTACCGGTGCAGAAAATGTTGCCCCTTGGTCAGTTGAATACCTGCAGAATAAATCAGGTTTGTTCCCGTTTCCTGCCGGTTGATTTGTTGCATATACAAGATACAATCTTCCCCTGTAAGGTCCGTAACTGTTATCTGCTGTAATAAATGGATACGGTCTCGTCCTCATATTCTGAACACTGTTTCTGCCGCCGACGTTTGTTCCTAAATATCCGACAAAATTTTGTTGCGATTTCATTGTGAATGAAGATCCTCCGTTTGTTGAAACGAAAAATGAATATATTGCTGCAAATGAATTTCCGGAATTTGTTACAACATATACACATCCTCCCGGTACGTCACCTCCAATTACATTCGGTCCTACGCATGGCATTGCTCCCGGTAAATTATGAGGTGTCAAAGTTTGAGCATGAATAAATGATTGCCCCCTGTTAGTACTTCTGAAAACGTTACATGTTTGACCGGAAGTTATAGTCGTATAAACAAAATTTGTATAAGGTCCTGCGCTCTGATCTGCTGCAATCCAGTTCTTATCATTTCCACTGTTACCCGTTGTGTATGTCCAGTTCAGTCCGTTATCGCTTGAAATTGCTATTTGTGTGCCGAATATATTGTTGCCGTCTCCGTACATGTTTTCATAATAGACGTTACCAAGACTGTCGTAAGCAACAACTGGGTCACCCATCATTGTATATCCCGGAAATGTTGGATTATTCCTGTACCAGTCTAGACCATTCATTGTATAATAGGTATTATTCGTATTAAACGCCGTAAAATACTGAAGTGGATCTCTTGGATTTACCGCAACATGAGGCTCTGCAAAATCAGTTCCTAAAATGAAATTATCATAACCATAAGCATCCGTTACAATCGATGAATTGATAGAATAAGGTGAAAAATTCTGCTGGTTCTGCGACTGCTGAAGCAAATTCTTTGGAATCCTGTCAAGGTTTGGATCATCCCAGCCATGATTATTGCTCTGCGAAAAAATTGAGTTCGCAATTAATACGGTGCCTGTAATAATTAATAAGGCAATTGAGAGTTTAAGTGCTTTCATTTTTGTTTTTATTTAATTAATAACATCTTTTTGATATCTTTAAAACTATCGGATATTATTCTGTAAAAATATATTCCGCTTGAGTATTTTGAAGCATTGAACGATACATTATATTTTCCGGGTGTGAGTATTTCGTTTATTAGTGTTTCTGTTTCTCTTCCTAAGGCATCATATACAATCAGTTTTACGCTTTCGCTCTTTAAAATATCTATTGTTATATTCGTTACTGGATTAAACGGATTAGGATAGTTCTGATGCAACTTCCATTCTGCAGGCGTCTCACTGCTCATATTGTTAATTCCTACTATTTGCTGCCAACGAGCTGTTTCTATTATAGGATTATTAATTGTAATTGTTATTGATGTGTCGTTTCCCGAACTGTCGGGACTTGTGTAAGCTCCGGTTCCTGAACCCGTCCAGCCTCTGAAACTGTAGGTCGAACCATTAAAATTTACTACTCTCGATGTTACTCCAAATGTCGTTGATGATGCTGAATCATAAAATAATCCACCGCCGAATGTATTTCCGGCTATAGAGTTTAAAAACATCTTGTATGCCGCCCTGTAATTCGCCGTAAGTGTCATAGGCGATGTTATGCTGATGCTATGTGATGTATCTCCGCCGTCTGACCAGTTTTTGAATATGTATTGAAATCCTCCCGCTGTTTTTGGGCTGATAGCTTTGACGGTTATCATTGAACCGTTCGCAAACAGTATGTTTTGTCTTGTGTTGAATTGGTTCCCGTTAACCGTAAAATCGCATATTCCTTCTCTGTTTGTTCCTACGTTTACTAATGAAGAGTTTACCAGAAGTTCTACAGTTCTTCTGTGGACAGGAATTCCCTTCACTCCACTGCCCGTAATGTTTAACCTGTATCTGCCGGGACTTACTGTACCCGCCAGTCTAACGGTAATTCCAACTGAGTCAGGAAATGTTGTTATAGTGTCTTTTCCGTTTTTAAAACCTAATTGTATCGATCCGCTTGCTGGAAGTGTATCAAGTGTTAATATGAATTTTACTCTCTCATTAAAACCGCCTCTGACTGAAGGTACTTTTATTGTAACCGAAATCGAATCGTTATCGTTTAAATAATTTTGATTTATACTCGATTGCATCGCAAAATCTGGTCCGTAAGAAACAAAACTTCCAAGATTGCTGTACCTTGCATCCATGAATGAGTTTAATGAAGTCGTACTCGTTACTGATGAATTGCCTATGTAATCTCCCATGTAATTCTCTCCGCCAGGTTGACCTATCGCCATCGCGCTTGGATTGAATTGAGTATTTGAAATCCTGTAATTGGATGCAAAAGTAACTCCTCCGTTCGTTGAATGTGTTCCCCACATTTCAGTTAGTAAGTTTCCTGCGGGGTCGTTTCTTGAATCATACCAGTAAATGAAAATCTTGCCCGTTGTTTTATCAATCGTTATTGCCGGCATCCATTGATCAGTTAGCGTATTGTCGTCATTAACTTTCACGGGTGCGCTCCAGGTAGCTCCGTAATCTGTCGACCTCGCCAGATAAATATTTGCAAGGTCACCACCCCCGGGTTTTGCCGCATACACAACATATACATTCCCACGTGTTGATGTATAACTGTTATCAGCAGTCATTCTTGGAAAGTATTCTGTTCTTATACAGTTCTTCATCGTATTCCTTCCTGCACAAATAACTCCCGGTCCCGTAATTCCCGACACCGCAGTAACTGCTGAACCAAAATTTTCTCCTCCGTTTGATGACCTGTAAACTAATATATTGCTTCCTGATATGCATCCGAAATAAAGATTCCCTCCCTGTATACTGCCGTTAGCTCCTGTACACACGTATGCTCCTTGGCTTCCGGATAGTACAATCGGAGTTGACCAGCTTTGTCCGCCGTTTGTGCTCCTTACAAATCTCATACCTGTTGAACCAAATTGTCTCCACCCCACATATAAAAAATTGCTGTAAGGTCCGCCTGTCTGGTCTGCACATATCCATGGCTTATCACCGAGTCCACCGTTAAACGAATATGCGCTTGTTACTTGATGAAAAGTTAATCCCTTGTTCGTTGATTTTGCAACCCATCCTCCGTAAAGTGAACCAATCTGGTACATCTGTAAATAATATAAATTTCCGGTACTGTCGTATGTAATCACAGGATCTCCAATTGCCGAAGAACTCGGAAATGATACCGGTCTCTTTTCCCAGTCAATTCCGTTAAACGTTACATAATAGTTGTTTATGTTGTATGCTGTAGCACTGTTTCTGAAATCATTCGGATTTGTTGCAATATGTGGCTCACCAAAATCAGTTCCAAGATGAAAATTATCATACCCCTCTGAATTAGTTATAATGCTGCTTTCAGTATTTAATGGTGATGGTGAATAATTGAATGGTGGTATTACCCGTGTCTGAAATTTTGAATAATCAGGCTGTTCCAAATTCTGACTTTTTATACTTGAAAAAGCATATGATAACAGTAATAGGAGTAAAATTAATCTCATTAATATCTTCTAAATTGAATAATAAAGTTAGTTAAAATATAAAATTAGATTATGATATTCAAACACAATTGTTGCAAAATTAAAGGGTAAACCTCCCCATATAGGCTTACCCTCGTGAAAGTAAATACGATAGGAATCGTATGATTGGATATGTAAGAAACTATTTATTCAATTTCTACTAAAATATCTCCCTCCAATATATTATCGCCGGGTTTAACTTTCAAGGTTTTTATTTTTCCCTCTCTGTCGGATGTTAAGTTATTTTCCATCTTCATCGCTTCCCATGTCAGAAGATTCGTTCCGACTTTAACCTCATCACCGACTTTTACGAACACTTTTATTATAGTCCCGGGTAACGGCGCTTTCATCACACCAGCACCTTTTTTCTCTGTGGGGGAGCTTGTTAATGCCGTAGATTTTGTCGAGTCCCCTCCGGTACTTGCTTTTTCCCTTACGAGCGTTGGTGTCTTTCCCGTGGTTTCAGGTTTCTCAATTCCTACTTCGTAAGGCTTGCCGTTTACTTCAATTTTTACTTTCGTGTTCTCAAATGTTAGAACATTGATATCGTAAGTATTATTGTTGACTGTTATTTTAAAATTTTTCATCTTATTTTTTATTAATTTTTAACGGGGCCATTTTCTCATCATGTAAATCTTCTGTCCCCATGGTGTATATGGCCTGTCTGTTCTTTTGATTGTCATTTTAAGGTCCTGCTTTTCAGTAAACTGCTGCTGAGTGTAAAGATATATTGCTGTTCCTATTGCAATTGCAATCTCATCTTCAGTAGATTTCTTCGCTGTCTTTACTGCAGGGGACTTTGCTTCGGTCTTTCCTTTTGCCTGTTGTGTCTTTTTTAATAATCTCATCCTGTCTCCTATAATGGTAAATTAGAATGTTTTTTCGGAGGATTCGTTTCTTTCTTCGTTACAAGTGATTGAAGTGCCTTAATTATTCTGAACCTTGTATTCTTTGGCTCAATAACATCATCAATATATCCGTATTTTGCCGCTTCGTATGGTGTCGCAAATTTGTTCCTGTATTCTGCTTCTTTCTCTGCTATGAACTTTACTTTTTCCTTCTCGTCCGCTATCTCTTTTAGCTCACGGAAATAAAGTACCTCTATCGCTCCCTTTGGTCCCATAACTGATATTTCTGCTGTTGGCCATGCATAGTTTAAATCTCCTCTTAAATGCTTGGAACCCATAACGTCGTATGCACCGCCGTATGCTTTACGGAGTATTACTGTTACTTTCGGTACTGTTGCTTCTGCGTAAGCATATAGCAGCTTTGCACCGTGTATTATTATTCCGCCGTATTCCTGTGCTGTACCCGGTAAATATCCAGGAACGTCAACAAGTGTTATTATTGGAATGTTAAAAGCATCGCAAAATCTTACA
Source organism: Ignavibacteria bacterium (assembly GCA_041649015.1). NCBI lineage: Bacteria > Pseudomonadati > Ignavibacteriota > Ignavibacteria > Ignavibacteria bacterium. Next base: position 161,630 of record JBAZNU010000006.1, on the reverse strand, counting down.
AACCTTGCCGCTTTTCTCGATGCCGCTATATCAAGTACACCCGCAAGAAATTTTGGCTGGTTTCCGACTATACCAACTGTAGAACCGTTCATCCTTGCAAATCCGTTCACTATGTTCCTTGCAAAACCTGCCTGTACTTCAAGAAATTCCCCATGGTCAACTATTGAATCTATTACATCTATAATATCATACGGTTTGTTTGGACTATCCGGTATAACCTCATTAAGTGAGTCTTCTATCCTGTCAATCGGGTCAGAGCATGGATATGTGGGAGGATCTTCAAAATTATTCTGCGGTAAATAGGAAAGTAATTTTCGAATCAGCATTATACCGTCTTCCTCGTTGTTAACGGTAAAATGCGACACTCCTGATTTCGTCGCATGTATATACGCTCCGCCAAGCTCTTCATCAGTCACTGCTTCACCTGTCACTGTCTTCACAACCTTCGGTCCTGTTATAAACATGTATCCCGTTTGCTTTGACATTATTATAAAATCTGTTAATGCAGGGGAGTAAACCGCACCGCCTGCGCATGGTCCGAATACGGCCGATATCTGAGGTATTACACCGGAAGCTAATACGTTCCTCTGGAATATATCCGCGTATCCGCCGAGCGATTTAACACCTTCTTGTATCCTTGCTCCGCCTGAATCATTTATCCCAACAACAGGTGCTCCTACTTTCATCGCCATATCCATCACCTTGCAAATCTTCTGTGCATACATCTCTGATAGTGAACCGCCGAATACAGTAAAGTCCTGTGAAAATACGTAAACAAGCCTTCCGTCTATTGTTCCGTATCCCGTTACGACTCCGTCTGATAAATAAGTTTCCTCTTCAAGACCGAAATCAATACATCTGTGCGATACAAACATATCAAATTCTTCAAAACTTCCTTCATCGAGTAAGAGGTCTATTCTCTCTCTTGCTGTTAATTTGCCCTTTCTGTGCTGGGCTTTAATCCTTTTCTCACCACCCCCTAACCTGGCTTGGTCCCGCAGGTCAAATAATTCTTTTATTTTCTCATTGATTGACATTGTAACTCCGTTAAATTATAATATATTTTAAAATGTTCTTTCTACCAGTTGTTGTATAGCCCTTCAAGAAGTTTTGTCTTCTTCTCATCATCACTTAGCGAATTATATACCTCTGCTTCCTCATGTATTTTCCGTTCTTCAATTTCTTCCAAAGCCTTTAGTTCTGCCAATAACTTTTTATACTCTACTTCTCTCTTGTTCCTCAAAAATCCTGCTGCTACTGTCGGGAAAAGCTCAAGTAACAGTTCTTCTTTCTCATTCTTAGCTAATTTTACATCTTCGAATTCAGGTAAGTTTGGATTATTCTGTTTTTTGTACTTTGACACATCATAAGGAATTTCTTCTCTGTTCCCGCATATCATTTCTCTGAAATCAGGATTAATTTGATATGGCGTCTTGCCGTAAACCCCCTGAACAAGATTCACAAATTGTGTTGACTTGTTGCTGTAAAATTCTTCTCCTTTGCTCTCCGAAACTATGCTGTAAACTGCCTGTACGCCGACAATCTGACTCGTCGGTGTTACTAACGGTGGTAATCCTGAATCAAGTCTTACTCTTGGAACTGTCTTTAATACCTTCTCAAGCAGATGGTCAAGCTTCATTTGCTTTAATTGAGCTAACATGTTTGTGTACATTCCACCCGGTATCTGTGCTGCCTTAACTATCTCATCTGGTTCGCAGAAATTGTACATCTTTTCTATTTTCTGGCATAATTCTGTCGTTTCTTCAATTCTGTCGTGCTTTGCCGCATCAATCGCTTTATTAAATAAATCGTTCTGCTCGTTCGTTAGTGTGTAATTTGAAATGTCAATTTCTATCGGAAACTGTTTCATCTCGTCAAACTTATCAAGTTCTTTTCTTATATTAAATAATTGCTTGTTGATTTCTGTGACCTTGTTCAGATTAACACCGGTATCTATTCCAAGCTTATCACAAAATATCTGAACGAGCTCAAATGCCGGTGCAGCTGGTCCTCCCGCAAAGTTTCCTATTACTGTATCCACTATATCAACATCATTAACTATCGAAACTATTGCACATGCAAGTCCGTAACCAGGTGTGCAGTGTGTGTGCAGGTCTATGGGTACTTTTGTCTCTGCTTTCAACCTCTTTATTAAAGGCGATGCAACGTCAGGTGGGATTAAGCCAGCCATGTCTTTTATCGAAATTATATCAGCACCCATTCTTTCTAGCTGTTTTGCTTTCTCTACAAAATAGTCAACAGTAAAAATCTTTGGCGGAATCTTTGTTCCTGAAAACATACCTTTTATTCTGTCAGCAAATGTAAAATGAGGATCAACTGTGTAACAAACAGCACAATCCGCAAGTCCGCCGTTCGCCTTTACGTAGTCAATCGTCGTCTGCATATTATCAAGGTCATTCAATGCATCAAATACTCTCATTATATCTATACCGTTTTGTATGGCTAACCTGTTGAATCCTTCTATTACATCCTCGGGATAAGGTGAATATCCAAATAGATTCCTTCCTCTTGATAGAGCAGTCAGTTTTGTCTTTGTACCAAACCCTGCTTTTATCTTCTCAAGTCTGTCCCAGGGGTCTTCGTTCAAATATCTCATTATTGAGTCCGGAACAGCTCCTCCCCATACCTCAGCTGCATAAAAATCAGCATCCTGATAAATTGGTAATACCAAATCGATTTGCTTTTGTGTCATTCTTGTCGCGAAAGAGGATTGTTGTCCGTCGCGAAGTGTTAAGTCTCTTATTAATAATTTCCTTTTCATAGTTTTATTTAATTTGTACTTTGATTAGTGAATAGTATTCGCCTTCGATGCACGGTCTATTCACTCCGGATAACGAATTTGAATTGTATAAACATTGTCAATATGTTGCCTTGAATGGGCGTGGAATATCATAAACTAACTTTACAAAAATAATCGTTTAACTTCTTAAAACAAATACACAATTTTTTCACTTTCCCCTGAAGTTTTTTTATAGTTAAGTTAATCATAAAATTTCGATACAATCAATATTATTTTCTCCGGTATTTTTTTATAGCCAAATACCCACTAACATGATCCCCTTCCTAAATTTTTCAGTTTTTTCAAATTCTCCACCCCATTTCGTTATTTTACAGATAAACAATTAATCTAAAAGTGCACATAATTATGCCTTCCATTGTTCTGACAATGGGATTCATCCATTATGATGGAAGTATTAGTAATATATTCGGTTATTCTGCATTATTAGATACTATATTCTAAAACTTTATCTGTTTATCTTTCATAGTGAAACTAATATTGGATTTTCCCGTTATATTTACTAAGTTTAAAATGAAAAACAACAACCGTTTTGAAAAGCGGAAAGGAGAACAATATGAAAAAACTTTTCAAAATTCTTTTATTTGTATTCCTGTTTCTTATCGTAGGAGCAGTAGCAGGATACTTTTACATTATGAGTGCATTACCAAAAATTGCCGATGCACCCGACCTTAAGATTGAACCCACACCAGAACTTGTTAAGCGTGGCGAGTATTTATTTAACAATGTTGCCGTTTGTGCCGATTGTCATTCTACTCGCGATTACTCAATGTTCTCAGGTCCGTTGGTCGAAGGCACCATCGGTAAAGGAGGATTTGAATTTAACGAAGAGTTCGGTCTTCCGGGAAAATTTTATGCAAAAAATATTACTCCTGCAGGATTGAAAGGATGGTCTGACGGAGAAATATTCAGGGCAATAACCGAGGGTGTCAATAAAGACGGTGAACCTCTTTTCCCATTAATGCCTTACTTGAATTTTGGTAAAATGGATAAAAATGATGTGTATGCTATTATAGCCTATATGAAAACTCTTCCGCCAATTGAAAACAACGTTCCTGTCAGCAAGGCAAATTTTCCTGTAAATCTCATCATGAGGTCAATGCCCCAAAAGAGTGAGTTAGCACAAATTCCTGATAAATCTAATTCTAAGGAATACGGTAAGTATCTGACCAATATCGCAGGCTGTAATGATTGTCATACGCAGCAAGTGGATGGCGAATTCCAGATGAATAAATATCTTGCTGGTGGTCAGGAATTCAAACTGCCGGGTGGTGTTGTATTAAGATCTTCAAATATTACACCCGATATACAATCAGGCATTGGAGCCTGGACTAAGGATATGTTTATTCAAAAATTCCGCTCGTATAGTAAAAATAATTTTGTACCTTATAAAGTTAATCAGGGAGAATTTAACACAATAATGCCTTGGACTTTCTTCGCAAACATGACTGATGAAGACCTTGGTGCAATTTATGATTACCTGCGCACTATCGTTCCCATTCCTAATAAAGTTACAAGGTTCGAGAATAAAAACTGATATTCTGTGTTTGCAGTCAGGAATCGTTCCTGATTGCAAACATTTAATTTATATTAAATTCATCAGCAAATTTTTCTTTTTCCATTTCCGGCAAAGCATTCTTAAAATTATCCTTACGATAATAACTTTTATATTTAACTATTATTAATGATTTTTGAATGAATCAAATAATAATATGAGCTTACTTTTTTCTCCCTTAAAGATTCGTGATGTTGTAATTAAAAACAGGATTGCTGTTTCGCCTATGTGCCAGTATTCAGGCGTAGAAGGTTTTCCTTCACAATGGCATATGGCACACTATGGTGCTCGGGCAGTTGGCGGTGCGGGGTTGATAGTGCAGGAGGCCACATCTGTTTGTCCCGAAGGCAGAATCTCACTTGGCGACCTTGGTATTTGGAATGATGAACAAACCTATGTTTTTAAGAAACTGACAAATTTTATAATCTCTCAAAACTGTGTCCCGGGAATTCAGCTCGCACACGCAGGAAGAAAGGCTTCTGCAACCCTCGGTTGGGATGAGTCTCGTTCCTTATCACAAGAGGAATTCGGCTGGAAAACTTACGCTCCTTCAGCATTACCTTTTTCGGATAAGTATTCCGTTCCTGCTGAAATGAATAAAGAAGATATTAAGAAAGTTATTATTGATTTTAAGCATGCTGCACAAAGAGCAGTATTAGCGGGCTATAAATTAATAGAGTTTCATTTTGCTCACGGATATCTGGTAAATGAATTTTTATCTCCGCTTACAAATCTTAGAAATGATGAATACGGTGGAAGTTTTGAGAATCGTTGCAAGCTTGCCATTGATATCGTTAAAGTTGTCAGGGATGTTATTCCCGATTCATTGCCGCTTTTTGCAAGATTGTCTTGTACTGAATGGGTTGATAAAGGATGGAACGTTGATGATTCTATTCGGCTGGCAAAAAAACTTAAAGATAGCGGCGTTGATTTAATTGATTGTTCAAGCGGAGGAAATATTAGTGGTGCAAAAATTCCTTTAGCCCCGGGCTATCAGGTCCCTTTTGCTTCAAAAATAAGAAATGAAGCGGACATAATGACAGGAGCCGTAGGATTGATTACAAATTTCAATCAGGCAGATAACATTATCAGTAATAAAGATGCAGATATTGTTCTGCTCGGCAGAGAAATGCTGCGAAACCCTTACTGGGTGTTGCATGCAGCAAAAGCTTTAAATACTGAAATTGATTATCCAAAGCAATATTTGCGAGGGAAAATATAATCTCTATTTTAACCTGTACTCAATCGCCTTAACGGGTTCCGGTACGTGGTGACCCATGCTCCCTGCTTTGGAATCATTGAAAGTTATCGGTATGTCACCCTTCTCAGTTCTTTCTTGCCATGTAAGGAATTCATCGCCGGAGTCTCTGCGAACCATTGAAATACAACCTTCAACCGGACATACAAGCGAACATAGATTGCAGCCAACGCAGTTATCTTCAATTATCTGAGGAATTCTGCTGTCTCCGTTTTCGGGCAGTTTTATCGCTTGATGTGCTCCGTCTTCACACGCAATGTAACACAGTTGACAGCTGATGCATTTCTTGTCGTTAATTTCAGCAACAATCTTGTATTTCAGGTTTAAATCTTCCCACTTCTTTACGTTTGGAAGTGCAAGTCCTACCATCTCCTCTATTGAATTGAATCCTTTGTCAGACATATACTGTTCAAGTCCTGAAACCATCTCTCTTATTATCCCGAATCCGTAATGCATAACTGCTGTGCATACTTGTACGTTAGTAGCTCCCATTAGAATAAATTCGACTGCATCCCTCCAGTTTTCTATTCCGCCTATTCCTGAAATCGGTAGATTGTAATCAGGAATCTTTGCAACATTCTTTACCATATTCAACGCTATCGGTTTTACTGCTGGTCCGCAATAACCTCCGTTTGTGCTCTTCCCATCAACGGTAGGGTAGGGAACAAAATTATCTATGTCAACGCCTATTATGCTTTGAATTGTGTTGATTAGGGATACTGCATTCGCTCCTCCGAGTTTTGCAGCTATTGCAGGGTCTTGTATATGCGAAACATTCGGCGATAGTTTTACTATAACAGGAACCTTCGCTACTTCCATTACCCAAGAAGTAATCAGCTCAAGTACTTTAGGATCCTGCCCTACAGCCGAGCCCATTCCTCTCTCGCACATACCATGAGGGCAGCCGAAATTCAGCTCAATCCCGTCAACGCCTGCATTCTCAACATCCTTCACGATTTGATGCCATTCCTCTCTTGATTGAACCATCAAGGAACCAACTAAAGCATGGTTTGGGAAATATTTCTTTACCTCTTCAATTTCCCTTAGATTATCTTTAAGCGGTCTGTCAGAAATTAGTTCAATGTTATTGAATCCAGACATTCTATTTCCTTTATATGTAACGCCTCCGTATCGGCTCGAAGTGTTAACAACTGGTACCCCCATTGTCTTCCATACTGCCCCTCCCCATCCTGCATCAAATGCTTTCATAATCTGATATCCCGAATTTGTTGGTGGTGCTGACGCAAGCCAGAATGGATTCGGGGATTTTATACCTGCTAAATTACTTTCTAATTTATTCCTAGATGACTTCATATTTATTAATTTCTCTTTTTGATATTTAATAAAATCGTAATCATACTTTTTGCTGCCTGTTTCCCTTCAGCAACTGAGTTTACTACTTCTTTACCGCCGTTTACAGCGTCGCCTGCTGCATAATATTTTGGATTGGTCGTGCGAAAATTCTTATCAACAACTATCTTTCCAAAATCATCAACTTCCAGATTGTCAATATTCTGATACAATTCAAAATGTCTTGATTGTCCAGTTGCTTTTATTACCATATCGCATTCTTCCGTAAATTCACTTCCTTTTATTGTCTTTAGCTTTCCGCCCTTTGTTTCTGTCTTTATAAATCTTACTCCTGTTACTTTGTCATCACCGAGGATTTCAACTGGTGCTATGTTGAAGTATGCTTTTACACCGACACTTTTAGCAAGGTCGTATTCAAACTCATATGCACCCATATCTTTTCTCGACCTTCTGTAAGCAAGTGTAACTTTCTCGGCTCCCATTCTTGCTGATTCTGACGCTGCATCCATTGCAGTATTCCCTCCGCCGAATACTATGACTTTATTCCCATATACAGCATTACTTTTTTTCAATCGTAGCTCTTCTACAATTTCGACCGCCCCGAATACGTTTTTCTTATCCTCTCCCGGAATGTTTAAAGCAGATGTGTTTGAATTTCCAATCCCGAGAAATATAAAATCGTATTCTTTCTCAAGTTTTGCTATTTCATCTTTGCTTTTTATATACCTGTTGTAGAATATATTAAAGTTAAATTGCCTTTGTATATAATTCAATTCTTCAAGTACATCTTCGTTTGCTATTTTATAAGGTGCAATACCGTGAAGAGCAAGACCTGTTGCCATTTTTCTGCCCTCGTAAATATCCGCATTTATGCCTGCCGAACGAAGTTCACTTGCGCAGGATATTCCCGCAGGACCTCCGCCGATAATTGCTACCTTTTTATTAACCTTTTCTCCCTCTGTAAATATTTCAATTTTCTCTGAAATAACTTTGTTAGTTGCAAAATTCTGAAGACGACCTATCTCGATAGCTCTTACGCCTTGGTTTACATAAACACAAGAACCTTCGCAAAGTACTTCAACAGGACAAACTTTACCGCAAAGGTTCCCCATGTAATTTGATGCATAGATGGTCTTGGCTGCTCCCTTTACATTTCCGCTGTTTATCTGTCTAATAAAAAGTGGTATGTCAATATGTGTCGGACACGCTTTTGTACAGGGAGCATCATAACAAAACAAACATCTTGAACTTTCAAGAAGAGCTTCAGTTTTATTCATTAATTTGTTTATCGGAGAAAAATTTATCTCAAATTCCCTGTCATTTTTAGGACGTTTGAATTCTGCCATTATAACTCCGTTATTTTATTATAAGATTCAGGTCTTCTGTCTCTGAAAAATTGCCATGTTGCTCTTACTTCATCAATCATGTCAAGGTCAAATTCAGCAATCAATAGTTCATCATTATCTTCCGATGCTTGCGCAAATATTTGTCCTCTTGGGTCAACGAAGTATGACGAGCCGTAAAACTTTCCTATGTTCCATGGCTTTTCCGTTCCGACTCTGTTAATGCAGCCCATGAAATAACCGTTTGCCGCTGCATGTGCCGGCTGTTCAAGTTTCCATAAGTACTGTGATAATCCTGTTACCGTTGCCGATGGATTGTAAACTATTTCAGCACCGTTTAATCCCAATATTCTTGCACCTTCGGGAAAATGTCTGTCATAGCATATATAAACTCCAACTTTGCAGTACTTTGTCTGAAATACCGGATATCCAAGATTTCCCGGACGGAAGAAAAACTTTTCCCAAAAACCCGATGTATGAGGTATGTGATTTTTCCTGTATTTGCCGAGTATTGTCCCGTCTGCATCTATGACTGCTGCAGTGTTGTATAAAACGCCCGGTTGTTCTTTCTCGTACACTGGTACAATAATTACCATATCATACTTCTTAGAATATTCCTGCATTCGGATAACCGTAGGTCCGGGCATTGGTTCTGCAGATTCGTACCATGATTTATCCTGTCCAGGGCAGAAATAAGGGGTGTTAAATATCTCCTGCAAACATAATACCTGAACTCCTTTTTTCCCCGCTTCTTCAATGAACGGAATATGTTTTTGAATCATTGTTTCTTTAATTTGCTCAATTGTCCCTTCGCCTTCCGTCATCGATAGTGACATCTGAATTAACCCTGATTTTATTTTTCTTGCCATAATTCTAAAATTTAAATTTTTAAATTATTTCTTTTATAATTTATTTTTCTATCTATGTTCTCTTTGCGATCTTTGCTCTTCTCTGCGGCCTCTGCGTTAAAATCACTATCCTTTGATTTCTCTATTATGTTTGTTGCAATCGGCATCGCCGGGTTCTTAGTGTCTTTGTGGTGAAAATTTATTGTTTGAACACAAACCCTAAGTTTGTTCTTTTTTAATCCCTTCTATTGAATTTTGGCTAACAGCAATCAAATATTAAATGCAGCGTGCTTATCCCTCTTTATATACTGCCCATATCCCTTCTGAATTCTTACCTTTCCATCATCAACGGCAACTTTACCCCTTAGTATCGTTTGTTTGCATTTGCCCTTAAGCTTCCATCCTTCATAACCCGAATAATCAACGTTCATGTGATGATTTTTTACTGATAATGTATGCTCTTCATCTGGGTCAAAAATTATTAAATCAGCATCTGCTCCAATTCCGATAGTTCCCTTCCTCGGAAACATACCGAATATTTTTGCGGAATTGGTCGATGTAACTTCTACATATTTATTGAGTGATATCTTTCCTTTGTTAACTCCTTCACTAAACAAAAGCTCCATCCTGTTTTCTATTGCAGGGTGACCGTTCGGAATTTTTGAGAAATCATCCTTGCCCATTAATTTCTGTTCCCAGTTGAACGGACAGTGGTCGGTAGCTACTATCTGTACAATACCCTGTTCTATTCCTCCCCACAAAGACTCTTGGTCCTTTTTCTCCCTCAAAGGGGGACTCATTACCCATTTCGCACCTTCAAAGTTTTTTTCATACAATGATGCATCGAGCAGTAAATATTGAATACATGTTTCAGCATATACTTTTTGGTTTCTACGCTGTGCACGTCTTACTGCATTAAGCGAACCCTCGCATGTCATGTGTACTATGTACCCGGGAACTCCGGTATTAAATGCCATATCTGCAAACCTGCCCGTCGCTTCAGCTTCTGTTATTTCAGGTTGAGAAAGATAGTGGTAAAGTGGGGTGAGCTTTCCTTCTGATTTATGTTTTGCTACAAGATAATCTATCATATCACCGTTTGTTGCATGAACAGTTACTATACCTCCGTGCTTTTTTACTTCATTCATAAGCCCTACCATCTGTCTGTCATCTATCATTAAAGATCCTTTGTATGCCATAAATGTCTTAAATGAAGTTATGCCGAGTTCATTAATAAAATATGAAATTTCTTTCTGCGTTTCCTCATTAAAGTCAGTAACAGCCATATGAAAAGAATAATCACCGTAAGCATTGCCGTTAGCTCTTCCCGTCCATTCATCGTATGCCGATTTTAACGAGTTCCCCTGCTTTTGCAGTATGAAATCAATTACGGTTGTTGTCCCGCCGTGAAGTGCGGCAAGCGTTCCTGTTTCGTAATTATCAGATGAGAATGTTCCCATAAACGGCATATCAAGATGTACATGTGGATCAATGCCTCCCGGCATTACAAGCTTTTCTCCTGCATCTATTACTTCATCTGCTTTTATGTTGAGATTTTCTCCGATTTGAGAAATTTTCTCTCCTGCTATATATATATCAGCCGTATAATCAGCCGATGCTGTTATTATTCTTCCGTTTTTAATTAGAATTGACATTATTTATATTTTATTTAATTTTATTTGTTTTCTTTCAAGTAAATAATAAACTACAAATGAGACAAAGAATCCTACGAACCATGCGTAATGATAAATATCAGAAATCCATAATGGAAATCTATTTATATTTATAACATCTATCGTTGTAAAAAATCCCGGTGCATTGGGTATTATACCCGCTATCATAGCAATTATTGCATTCCTGTTAAAACCGTTTTGATAACTGTAAATCCCTTTTAGTTTATACAAGTCATCTACTAAAAGTTTTTTCTTTCTTACAAGAAAATAATCTGATATCATTATTCCGCCTATCGGACCAAGCAGACTTGAATATGCTATCAGCCATTTGAATATATACCCGCTCGGGTCTTCTATTAGTTTCCAGGGGAGTATTAATATCCCGATTATACCCGTTATATACCCGCCTTTTCTAAAATTAATTTTCGATGGTGCTAAATTTGCAAAATCATTTGCGGGACTTACTATGTTTGCCGCAATGTTTGTTGCTAATGTGGAGATTGCAATGCAAACCATCGCAATACTAACAAGTATTTTATTCTCAAATTTCGCTGCAAGGACTACCGGATCCCATATTGTCTGTCCGTATATTATCAACGTTGCTGAAGTGACAACTACTCCTACGAATGAAAACAAAGTCATCGAAGGAGGCAAACCAAGTATTTGTCCTGTCACCTGTGCTCGCTGGCTCTTTGCATATCGCGTAAAATCCGGTATGTTAAGCGAAAGCGTTGCCCAGAAACCGACCATACCCGTTAGTGCAGGAAAGAAGAACTTAAAAAATTCAGCCGTTGTATTGAATTTGGACGGCTGCGAAAGTATTGGTCCTAATCCATTGCCCGCATAAACAGCCCAGAATAATAATGCTACTGCTGCCGCTGGCAGAAAAAATGCTTTAAATACTAAAAGTTTCTTAATGCTGTCAACACCAAGATGCACAACGTACATGTTTAAAAGCCAGAATAAAAAGAAAGAAATAGCAGGAGCTGTCTTTAATCCCAGAAATGCTGGAAATATTTGCGGCAGATTTTCAAATGATGGTACCCATACCCGTATTGCTTCGTAAATTGAAAATCCGCCTATCCATGCCTGTATTCCAAACCATCCGCATGCAACTATTGCTCTTAATATGGCCGGAATGTTTGCTCCTTTCACTCCGAAACTTGCCCTTGCAAGAACAGGGAAAGGTATCCCGTACTTTGCTCCTGCGTGACCGTTTAATATCATCGGTAAAAGTACAATTGTGTTTCCTGCAAAGATTGTTAATATCGCCTGCCACCAGTTCATTCCTCCTTCAATCAGTGAACTCGCAAGCATATATGTTGGAATACATAAACTCATGCTTATCCAAAGAGCAGTGTAATTCCATGTATTCCACGTTCTTTTCGATTCAGGTATAGCAGCTAAGTCCTCGCTGAATAGCGATGAAATAAGCTCTGCTTCATTTACATTGTTTTTCTCAGCCTTCATAAATTTCAAATTGTTTTTCTTTTTATTCCCCTAATCCCTCTAAAGAAAAATCTCTTGCTCTTTATAACAACTATCAAATGACAACTATCAACTAATAACAGTATTCATCCGCCACCGATAGCGCTTTCGAAATTATCTCCATTCCTTCATCCGCTTCCTCTTTAGTAATACAAAGCGGGGGAGCGATGAAAATTAAATTCCATCTTCCCATCGTGTACATTCCTTGCTCGGCAATTTTACCCATAACTTTATTCATTATTTCCATTTCCGCCGCGGGAGCGTTCCATCTTGCCATAGGTTCTTTCGTTTCTCTGTTCTTCACAAGTTCAAGACAACCAAGCAGCCCCGTGTTTCTGAAATCTCCTATGCAAGGATGTACTTTCTTCATTTCTTCAACTTTATCCTCAATGTATTTTCCCATTTTAGCTGCATTCTCTATAAGATTTTCTTCTTCATACACATCAAGTACTGCATTTGCCGCAGCGCAAGCAACGGCATGAGCAGAATAAGTTAATCCTAAAGGAAGAGGTTTTTCATCGAATGCTTTTGCAATCTCATCTCTCACAATAATTCCGCCTAATGGTATGTATGCAGATGTTAATCCTTTAGCTATCGGCATTATATCGGGTACAACATCATGATGATTAATTCCAAACCATTTTCCCGTTCTCCCGAATCCGCTCATAACCTCGTCAGCAATCGTCAGAATTCCATATTTATCCGCAATCTCTTTTACTCTTTTCCAGTATCCCTTTGGATATTTTATGCATCCCGAAGAACCCGATTCCCCCTCAAGCATTATTGCTGCTATGTTTTGAGGTCCTTCGTACTGTATTACTCTTACCAAGTGACTTATTGCATTATCCGCACATTCCTCAGGGGTTTTGCTGTTCCATGGGCATCTGTAAAAATAGGGGTTTTCAATATGTACAAAATTAGGCGGCTGCTGCGAATCTATTGTGTGTCTTCTCGGATCTCCTCCTGCTGCAGCACTCGCATATGTTGCACCATGATATGATTGATAAAATGTAATTATCTTATGCCTTCCCGTATAAACTCTCGCAAGTTTAATCGCATTCTCAACTGCTTCTGCACCGCCAAGCGTGAAAAAAGTCTTGTTCATATTCCCCGGTGAAATTTCCGCAAGTTTTTTCCCAAGGTCTCCTCGTGCGGCTGTTATCATTCCGGGATATACATAACTTAATTCGCTCATCTGTTTAGCAACTGCTTCCGCTACTTTCGGATGACCATGCCCGATGTTTACGCATACTAGCTGAGACGAAAAATCAAAGATTCTCTTACCGTCGTAATCATAAAGGAATATTCCTTTTGCGCTTTTTATGTTTAGCGGCTTAAGTCCTTTTTGTTTAGACCATGATGTTAATGTGTATTCCAGATTATTCTTTAGAATTTTGTCCTTATCTGTTGTTATTTTATACATGAGTGTTTTGACCTTATTTTAAATTAACTCATCCAGTTTGTTTTTGCTTCTGCATTCCATTTAATGCTTGTTTTCTTTGGCTGCATCCATAATCCCAGCGAACTTTTTCCTGTTATTTCATTTGTCCCGAATTTTGATTCATTCCATCCTCCGAATGAAAATGGCTCTCTCGGTACGGGTACTCCTATGTTTACACCTATCATTCCGGCAGATGCTTTTTCTGCAACCGTCCTGGCGTAACTTCCGTTCTGTGTAAACACAGCTGCTGCATTTCCGTATTCCGAGCTGTTTTCAATATTTATTGCCTCATCAAGTGATTGTACTCTCATTATCGCGAGAACAGGTCCGAATACTTCCTCCTTTGCTATTGCCATTTCTGGTTTTACATTATCAATAACTGTCGGTCCAACATAGTAACCGCCTTCCTTTCCCTCGACAATTGCATTCCTGCCGTCAACAAGTATCCGCGCACCCTGCTTTTCTGCATCAGTAATATATTTCTCAATTCTCTCTTTTGCTGCTTTAGAAATTACCGAACCGAGATTCTTTCCCGGTATTATCTTTCTTGCTTCTTCGCAAAGCTTTTCAATAATGTGGTCAACAGGTCCCACGCCAACCATGGCTGAAGCCGCCATGCACCTTTGTCCGGCGCATCCTGTCATTGATGCTGCTACATTCGAAGCCGTCATTTCAACATTTGCATCAGGAAGAACAATCAAGTGATTCTTTGCTCCGCCAAGTGCGGTACACTTCTTAAAATTAGATGTTGCCCTTGCATACACAATCTTCGCAACTTTAGTAGAGCCGACAAATGACACTGCTTTTATATCCGGATGGTCGCAAATCGCCTCTGTTATTTCTTTGTCTCCGTTAACTACATTAAACACCCCATCCGGTAGCCCTGCTTCTTTTAGCATTTCCGCAATGTGATTCGATGTAATCGGAACCTGCTCCGAGGGCTTGAAAACCATCGTGTTCCCCGCAGCTATTGCGTTAGGAATCGTCCAGTGAGGAACCATGTGCGGGAAATTAAAGGGTGCAATTGAAGCAACAACTCCTATCGGATGATAATCAATCCTGCATTCCACTCCGTTGCTTACTTCAAGAATTTCGCCTGAAACAATCTGCGGCAATGAACATGCAAACTCTGTCAGTTCAATGCTCTTTTCGACTTCTGCTCTTGCTTCACCGGGCGTTTTACCGTTCTCTATGTGTGTTAGGTACGAAAGTTCTTCTAAATTCTTTTCAAGAATTGTTTTATACTTGTAGAAAATCTGAACCCTCTCTTTTATCGGAATCGCAGACCATGCAGGAAATGCTTTTTTCGCTGATTCTACAGCAGCATCGAGCTCTGCTTTTCCTGATAACGGGACTTTTGAAATTACTTTCCCGTCGAGCGGGCAGATTACATCAAGCATTTTTCCTTTTCCTGAAATAAACTCTCCGCCTATATAATTTCTTACCTCTTTATATATCAGTTTTTCCATCTCTTTGTTAATTGATTTTTGTAAAAATTACACATCAGAGTAATAATTCTCTGATAAAATATATCATTAATGCCTATTCAGCATAATTATAACCCTATGAATACTAATTTTAAATTAAATCTACAAGACAAAATGTAAACTATTTTTTGTAACATTCACATTTTTTCTAAACAGGATTTTTCTGACATTCTGCCGGTAAACCTTGAAACATAACTTGTCTCGAATTGGTCTTTAATTGGTCTTAAAAATATATCCAAATAGTACTGACAAATTTGTTAATTTATTTCTGCCAATTCATCTAAATTTTTCATTTAACTAATTTCTATTTGTTTGTAATATTCTTATATTTATTCATGTACGGAAAAATAAGTCCTAAAATAATTACTTGTTTATGTGATATTTCTGGTCAAAACCACGTATTAACTGACGCTGAAAATATTGATAAATATTCACGCGATGAAACTGAAGATTTATCTTTTCCGCCCGAAGTAATAGTAAAACCCGGTACTTCAAAAGAAATTTCTGAAATACTTAAACTCGCCAACCAAAACTTAATACCTGTTTATACAAGGGGCGGAGGCACAGGTCTATCAGGTGGTGCTTTACCGGTTTATGGAGGAATTGTAATCTCTATGGAGAGATTCAATAAAATCCTTGAAATAGATGAGCAGAATTTTCAGGCAGTTGTCGAAGCAGGAGTAATCACACAGATTTTTCAGGAAGAACTTGAAAAAGTCGGTCTATTCTATCCTGTTGACCCTGCTTCACGCGGAAGTTGCTTTATCGGAGGGAATATTGCCGAATGCTCAGGCGGACCCCGAGCAGCAAAATATGGCGTGACCAGAAATTACATTCTCGGACTCGAGTTTGTCACTCCGACAGGTGAGATTATTTTTACCGGCTCAAGAACAATCAAGAATGTAACGGGGTATAGTCTTGCTCAGCTTATTTGTGGTAGTGAAGGTACGCTGGGAATTGTTACAAAGATTGTATTTAGAATTCTTGCTCTGCCAAAATATAAAAAGATTTTGTTGATTGCATACAATAATGTTCGGGAATGTATTTCTTCTGTTTCCGAAATTTATAGAAATGGTGTCAATCCCGCTGCGCTTGAATTCCTGACAAAAGATGCTGTTAAAGCCGCAGAAAATCAGCTTGGAAAAAGTTTTCCAAACGGCGATTCCCGGGCCCAGCTTTTGATTGAACTTGACGGAAACAACGAGGATGTACTGAACAGCGATATTCAAACTATTTCCGATACAGTTGAAAAATTCAATCCTTCGGATATTATTCTTGCCGAAGACCGTTCGAAAATGGAAGAACTGTGGGAATTGCGCCGCTCAGTCGGTGAAGCAGTTAAATCAATTTCTACTTACAAGGAAGAAGATACTGTAGTTCCGAGAGCAAAACTTCCCGAACTTCTTGACGGATTAATGAACATATCAAAGAAATATAATTTAAGAATTATTTCATACGGTCATGCGGGAGACGGCAATTTACACATAAACATTCTCAAAGAAAATCTTTCCGATGATTACTGGAATACTAATGTTAAGTCTGCAATAAAAGAGATTTTTGAACATACTGTCTCGCTCGGTGGAACAATCTCAGGCGAGCATGGCATTGGATACACACAGAAAGAGTTTCTGCCTATTGCTCTGTCAAAGGAAGAAATCGAACTCTCAAAAAACATAAAGAAAACATTTGACCCTAATTTTATATTGAATCCGGGCAAAATATTTGCAGATTTTATATGATATCAAACGAAACACATTTAAGAATGCTTTACACGCATACGGATATTATGGGCGTAGTTAATAACGTGCATTATCTTGAATTCTTTGAGGCAGGAAGAAATGAGTTGATGAGAGCAATGGGATATCCGTATCCCAGACTCGAAGCAAAAAACGTGGGACTTCCGCTGATAGAAGCACACGTTAATTATAAAACACCGGCAAAATATGACGACCTAATTCGAATCGTCGCATCGCTTAAGAAATTACCAACCGTTAGAATAAAAATTGATTATGAAATATATGTTGATGAACGGCTTGTCGCAAGCGGATACACTACGCATTCATTCCTTGACCTGAAGAAGTTTAAACCGGTAAGACCTCCTGAAGATTTTATGGAAGTAATCAAAAAGTTAATGATAAAGTAAATATTAAAGTTATGACAAACAAAACATTTTACAGAAATTTCGATTTCAAAGCGGCAGAGAAGCTTATAAAAATGGCTATTAAGGAAGATGTCGGCAGCGGAGATATAACTTCAGAATTGCTTATTCCGAAAGATAAAAAGTCTGCTGCAAACCTTCTAATGAAAGATCCGGGTGTTGTTGCGGGTATTGAAATATTCAAACTCGTACATAAAATAGTCGACCCGAAAACTGCCGTAAAAACCGCGTGTCCCGAAGGACAGATAATTAGAAAATGCTCTCGTATCGCAATCATAAAAGGAAATTCAAGAAGTATACTGAAAGCAGAAAGACTTTCTCTTAATATTATTCAGCGTATGAGTGGTATCGCTACGGCCGTTTATGCACTTAAAAGAAGATTAAACAATAATTCTGTTAAGATTGTTGATACAAGAAAAACAATTCCAAACTTCAGGTTGTTCGAAAAGCTTGCAGTTAAGATTGGCGGCGGCGATAATCACAGGTTCGGTTTGTATGATATGATACTTATAAAAGATAATCATATCGAAGCTAACGGCGGAATTGCAAACACACTCATAAAACTTAAAAAAGTTCTGAAAAGCAGGAACATTAAAGTTGAAATCGAAGTTAAAAATCTGGACGAATTTTGTATTGTTCAGGATCTCGGTAAGGGAATTGTTGATTTTGTAATGCTCGATAATTTTTCGATAAATGAAATAGAATCAGCAACTAATTTAAATAAAAAGAGGTTTAAATTAGAAGTTTCCGGAGGTATAAACTCAAAAAATATTGGAGAATTAAGCGGTATAAAAGGTATTGATGTAATATCCGTCGGTGCATTAACGCACTCCGTCAAGTCTATGGACTTGTCCTTGGATTTTATATCTTGACATATAAAATTTAATAACTTAAATTATAAACTTTAAAAAACTAACTTAAATACTATGAAAAACACAAAATACAATTTAAGTTTTATAGTCGCAATTTTGGTCTTAGTTTCTCTTGTCGTTGCTTGCGGCAAACTAAAAGATATCGCACAGGAAGAAACTAAGAAAGAAGAAACAAAGAAAGAAGAAACCACTACCAAAACTGAAAAGTCAACTGATACAAAGACTGAATCTTCCAGCCAGAAGGAAGGCTTGCCGAAACTTTATTTCTGCGAACAATATGTTAACGGTGAAGAAGTCGGAGTAAGCAAAAGATTCACACCGGGTTGGTTAACAGTTATGCTCGATACACGTCCGGCTGGTACAAAACTTGGTACCGGAAAAGTTGAATTAAGGCTCTCAAAAATTAAAAATGCTTCAGGCGAAGAAATCAGCGAGAAAATCCTTAAATCAGTTCCTTTCGACGTTCAGGCTGACTGGGATTACACATATTTTACTGATAAAAAGAATTTAAAATTTGATTCACCGGGTACATACAGGGTTGTTTGCCAGAAGAAAGACGGAACCCCTATTGCAGAAGGTGAAGTTGAAGTTGTTCCTAACTAAGAGTTTTTTATTAAAATAAAAAGGTCTAATATTAAAGACCAAAGGAGAAAATTATGAGAAAGCTATTTGTATTATTTTCCGTATTTGCTGTGTTAGCAATTTTCGGATTCACTTCAAACGTTAATGCTCAAAACGGACCTGTACTTTATTTTTGTGAAAGGTACGGCGACGACGGAGAAGTAGGCATAAGCGACAGATTCACTACCGGTTATTTAACGGTAATGGTTAAGTGTGATTATGCACTCGGCTTGAGCAATGTTAACATACAGTTCGATAAATACAACGTAAATACGAAATCTTTTGAGTATTATAAGAAGTTCTCTTACGTCGTCGAACCAACAATGAAGTATATTTACTTCGCGAAAAACTCAACGAGCGATATGAAGTTCAGCGACCCGGGAATATACAGAGTATTCCTGCTTGACGGAAATGGTTCAACTGTAACCAGTGCTTTAATAGAAATTATCAATTAATTATTATCTGTATTTTTTATAAAAAGGTTATTCCTTATTTTAAGGAATAACCTTTTGCATTATGCATAAATGATCGATAAGTTAAAGTCACTATCTAAAGATACTCTGATATACGGTACAAGTACCATCCTTGGAAGGTTCCTGAATTTTCTATTTGTTCCTATTTATACTAATCTTTTTCTTCCTGCTGAGTTCGGAATTGTTGCCAATATTTATGCGTACGTTGCAATATTAAATGTTTTCTTTACAATCGGATTGGAATCGGGTTATTTTAAGTTTGCGTCAACTTTAGAGGTAGGTTCGGCAAAAGAGAATTTCTCCCACCCGTTTCTCGGTATATTCTTAAATTCATTCATACTATCCGGTATATTATTCGTTTTTTCCTCCGGATTCACTTCTGTATTTCAGATTGCTGAAACCAGAGAAGTACTCCTGAAATATACCGCACTGATTCTATTCTTCGACGCTATATCAACCGTACCGTTTGCATACCTCCGGCTCGAGCATAAACCTATGAAATTCGCTTTGATAAGGCTTGTCAATATAGTTGCGACTGTTGTATTAAATGTATTCTTTATAGTCGTGCTCAGGAAAGGGATTGAATATGTTTTCATCTCAAACGTCATCGCTTCCGGTCTGACCTTAATCTTGTTAGTGCCGGTGATTGTTAAGAATCTTAAGATTTCTTTCAACAAAGAGCTTGTTAATGAACTGCTAAAGTTTTCACTGCCTTATATACCCGCAGGTATAAGCGCTAATATAATTCAGGTAGTAAACAGGCCTATACTCACCGCGTTGACTAACGACCATACAGTAGGAATTTTTCAGGCTAACTATCGTCTTGGAATTTTCATGATGCTCTTTGTTTCAATGTTTGAGTTTGCCTGGCGTCCATTCTTTCTGCAGAATGCTAACGACCCGAATGCAAAGCAGTTGTACGCAAAAGTTATGACCTTTTTCCTGACAGTCGCCGCTGTAATATTTATATTTTTAACCTTGTTTATAGATAACATTGTAGCAATACCTCTCCCCGGACGCGGGTACCTTGTCGGCAAGGCTTATTGGGGCGGACTTAGTATTGTTCCCGTAATTCTTCTCGCTTATGTTTTCTATGGTATTTATGTTAACCTTATGGCCGGAATATATATCGAGAAAAAAACAAAATATTTAATTTATATAACGGGCAGTGCAGCAGTAATTAATATTGCCGCTAATTTTATTCTTATTCCTGTTATAGGTATGATGGGTGCTGCAACTGCAACCCTTATCAGCTATGCCGTCGAGGTAGCGGGAATATACTATATCGCACAAAAGTACTACAGAATAGATTACGAATTTAAAAAGATAGCATTCATTTTCGTGCTGATTACCGCAGCCCTTGTCTCTTATTTCTTCCTTCATTATTTTGATTATTTCCTTCTTAAAATAGCAATTTTTGTCGTTATTACGAGTTTTATATTCGTACTTAAAATTGTTGATGTTAATATTATTAAAAGATTCTTATGATGAAAAGTGTGTTAATTCTCTTCTTAATGATTATTTCGTGTTCTTTGTACGGGCAGTTTATTAATCAGTCTTTCGAGACAGGAAGCACAATGCTGATTAAAGATCATTTCGATTTGATCCAAGGTAAACAAATCGCGGTAATAACCAACAGGACAGGCGTCGATAAAAACGGAAAGCATATAATTGATTTGCTCGTTGAAGCGGGTATAGACGTTAAAAAGATATTTACCCCCGAGCACGGTTTCTCCGCCGATGATACTTATAAAACTTCAGGCATTTCAATTCCCGTAGTTTCATTATACGGAAATAAATATTCATACTCTAAATCTGACGTTGAAGATATCGATATTGTAATTTTTGACATACAGGAACTTGGAGCCCGTTTCTATACTTACACATCAACGCTTTTCCTTACCTTGCAGGATGCAAAGAAATACGGAAAAGAATACATAATCTGTGACAGACCTTCCGTCGCCAATATTAGCAGCTCAGAGGGATTTCTACTCGACGAAAAATTCTCATCTTTTGTTGGTAAGATACCGACACCCGTCATTACCGGTTTAACAGTTGGCGAACTTGGAAATTTCCTTAATGGTGAATACGTAAATCATGATAATTTCAAAGTTGTTAAGATGAAAGGTTACGGTAGAAATGTGATTTATGAAAATATTATGGATGTATGGATTAATCCTTCTCCAAGTATCAATTCAATTGAAAGCGGTAGAATTTATCCTGCTTTGTGTTTCCTTGAAGGTACGAATATCTCCGAGGGACGCGGTACCGAAACACCGTTTCAGGTATTCGGGGCACCGTTCATCGACAGTGATATTTTGCTTGAAAAAATTAATAGTTATAACTTGGAAGGAATTTCTTTTGAAAAGACCGAATTCTCTCCGGATCAGTCATTGCTCCCTTCTTACACATCCATGAAATACCCCGGAAAGAAATGCCATGGATTAAAAGTTACGGTCACCGATGTTTTAAAATTCAATCCATTTAAAACATCCGTAGCAATACTTCTATCATTGAACAGTACTTTCTCCGAATTCAAATGGACTCAGAAGAATTTCATCGATAAGCTTGCAGGTACGGATATACTGCGTAATATGATAAATACAGGAAAAACTCTTGAAGAAATAGTAGCTGCATCAGAAATAGATTCACGAAATTTCCGTGAATCCGCTATTCCTTACTTGCTTTATTAGTTCAAGCGAAAACTTCTTTTCGTTTTCGTATTTGTTTTAGTTATTTACCTGTCTCTCAATACTTCTTACATATCATTTAGCACAGATGCTCTTTTACTCTACTTCTCCGCCTCAAATACCGCCATCGCAGTAATATTCACAATATCATCCACGTAATTTCCCGGTCCGAGTAGGTACACAGGTTTTTTAATACCCAGCAATATCGGTCCTATAGCAATCGCTCCGCCAACACTCGCAAGAAGTTTGTAAGCTATATTCGCAGAAGTCAAATCAGGGCAAATCAGAACATTTGCCTTTTCCTTCAGTCCGCTGAAAGGATAATACTCATTCATAATCTCAGGACTCATTGCTGTATCTGCCATCATCTCCCCTTCAACAGTAAGGTCGGGTCTTAGCTTTTTAACAATCTCTGTTGCCTTCCTGACCTTATCCGTGTATGGATGAATAGTGCTTCCGAAATTACTGAAAGAGAGCATTGCTAACTTCGGAGTTACACCAATTTTTTTCACTTTGTCCGCTGTAAGAATGGCAATATCTGCGAGTTGTTCCGCATCAGGGTCAATGTTTATCGTTGCATCAGATATAAAAATTCTCTGATTCTTGAATATCATCATGTACATTCCCGCTATGCACTTCACACCCTCATCCTTTCCTATGATTTGCAGAGCCGGCTTAACAGTCGAAGGATAGTGTTGTGTAAGTCCCGAAATAAGCCCGTCCGCATCGCCGTTCCTCACCATCATCATACCGAATATATTCGGAGTCTTCAATAGTCTCTTCGAATCAATCTTCGTAACTCCCTTTCTCTTCCTGAAATCAAAATAGTCATCTGCATAGGTATCAAGTTTTTGTGAAGTCAAAGGCTCAATTATCTCAAGGTCGTTTTTTTCAAAATGAAGCCCAAGGTCAACAATATTCTGAACAATCGTTTCCTTATCTCCTATCAGGACAGGTTTTGCTATTCCCTCATCAACAATAATCTGTGCAGCACGCAATATCTTCAATTCCTCTCCTTCCGGAAATACAATCTTCTTGTTTACTCTCTGCGCTTTATGAATGAAGAATCTCATTACCTCGTTCGCCTTCCCGAGTCTCGCTTCAAGCCTGTCTTTGTACTCGTCAAAATCCATTATAGGATTTTTTGCTACATTAGTAAACATAGCCGCCTCTGCAACAGCCGGAGCTTCCCACAGCAGTACTCTCGGGTCAAAAGGCTTTGGAATAATGTAATCCTTTCCGAATTCGAATCTCTTTCCGCCGTATGCTCTTAAAACCGAATCAGGTATATCTTCCTTAGCAAGTTTCGCAAGTGCCATCGAAGCTGCTATCTTCATTTCATTATTTATTGTGGATGCTCTCACGTCAAGTGCCCCTCTGAAGATAAACGGGAACCCAAGAACATTATTAACCTGATTTGGATAATCGCTTCTTCCGGTCGCCATTATAATATCGTCACGAACTGATACTGCTTCAGGGTAAGTAATTTCGGGGTCGGGATTTGCCATCGCAAAAACGATAGGGAAGTCAGCCATGCTCTTCACCATCTCCTTCGTTAAAACGCCCTTCTTCGAAACACCGCAAAAACAGTCAGCACCCTTTATAACTTCCGCAAGTGTACGGTGCTCTGTATCCTGTGCAAAGTACTCCTTATACTTATTCATCCCTTCTTTGCGTCCTTTATATACTACACCTTTTGTATCAACAAGAAAAATGTTCTCTCTTTTCACTCCAAGCGATTCATAAAGATTAGCGCATGCAATCCCCGCCGAACCCGCACCGC
The DNA here is from genome assembly GCA_041649015.1 of Ignavibacteria bacterium. NCBI lineage: Bacteria > Pseudomonadati > Ignavibacteriota > Ignavibacteria > Ignavibacteria bacterium. The sequence continues at coordinate 137,811 of JBAZNU010000006.1, read as the reverse complement.
TGAACACAACCTTCACCTCGCCGACTTTTTTCTTCACAATCTCGATTGCATTAATCAAAGCAGCACCGCTGATGATTGCCGTTCCGTGCTGGTCATCATGGAAGACGGGTATTTTCATCGTCTTCTTAAGCTCTTCTTCAATGTAGAAACACTCGGGTGCTTTAATGTCTTCAAGATTAATTCCGCCGAATGTCGGTTCAAGAAGCTGAACTGCTTTTATAATCTCATCAGGATCTTCAGTGTTGAGTTCTATATCAAACACATCAACGTCCGCGAACCTTTTAAATAAAACTCCTTTACCTTCCATTACAGGTTTCCCCGCCAGAGCGCCAATATTGCCCAGACCAAGTACGGCTGTTCCGTTTGATACAACAGCTACAAGATTCCCTTTAGCCGTGTATCTATATGCATCGTCGGGATTTTTTTCAATATCCAGACATGGGTCTGCAACTCCGGGCGTGTATGCGAGTGATAAATCCCTTTGAGTTGAACATGGTTTTGAAGATACAACTTCAATCTTGCCGGGTCTTCCCAGCTGATGATAGTCGAGCGCGTCTTGTTTCCTAATCATAATAATAGATTAATTATTTGAGGTATGATATAAATATATATAAAATGATTTATGAATATAAGTGAAAATAAAACCTCTAAATATTACTTCCATTGTATCCCTTCCAATAATATCTTTTGCTCTTTACCTTATATTATTTTTCCCTGCGTCCCTTGCGTTAAAAAGTTCTTTTACTATTCAATTTCTCTTAGCAATAAATCCAAGCTCTTCTCTGCGTCCCTTGCTCTTCTCTGCGTCCTCTGCGACACCCGCGGTAAAACATCTTTCTCTAAACCTTATATTATTTTCCCCTGCGTCCCCCTGCGTAAGAAGTTCTTTTGTTATTCAATCGTTCTTATCAATAAATCCAAGCTCTTCTCTGCTCTTCTTTGCGTCCTCTGCGACCCCCGCGGTAAAACATCTTGCTCTTAACCTTATATTATTTTTCCCTGCGTCCCTTGCGTTAAAAAGTTCTTTTATTATTCAATTGTTCTTCGCAATAGATACAAGTTCTTCTCTGCGTCCTTTGCGCTCCCTGCGGTAAAATATCTTGCTCTTAACCTTATATTATTTTCCTCTGCGTTCCCTGCGTTAAAAAGTTCTTTTATTATAATCGTTCTTAGCAATAAATCCAAGTTCTTCTCTGCGTCCCTTGCTCTTCTCTGCGTCCTTTGCGTTCCCCGCGGTAAAATATTTTGCTCTTATGATTAAATTAATTTTCTTTGCGTCCCCTGCGGTAAAAAGTTCTTTTATTATTCAATCGTTCTTAGCAATAAATCCAAGCACTTCTCTGCTCTTCTTTGCGTCCTTTGCTTTCCCTGCGGTAAAAAATCTTGCTCTTTACCTTATTTTGTTTTTCTCTGCGTCCTCTGCGGTAGAATATCTTGCTCTTAACCTTATATTATTTTTCCCTGCGTCCCTTGCGTTAAAAAGTTCTTTTATTATTCAATTGTTCTTAGCAATAAATCCAAGCTCTTCTCTGCTCTTCTCTGCGTCCTCTGCGCCCCCCGCGTTAAAAAGTTCTTTTATTATTCAATTGTTCTTAGCAATAAATCCAAGCTCTTCTCTGCGTCCCTTTGCTCTTCTCTGCGTCCCCCGCGGTAAAATATTTTGCTCTTAACCTTATTTTGTTCTTCTTTGCGTCCCCTGCGGTAGAATATCTTGCTCTTAACCTTATATTATTTTCCTCTGCGTTCCCTGCGTAAGAAGTTCTTTTGTTATTCAATCGTTCTTATCAATAAATCCAAGCTCTTCTCTTCTCTTCTTTGCGTCCTCTGCGACCCCCGCGGTAAAATATCTTTCTCTATACAATTACATTTGCTTTTCGTAGTGGTCTGCCTACTCTTTGTTATGATCTTTTCTCTTGCTCTAAACAATAAAAAATGTTCTTCTTAGTGGTCTTAGTGTTTTAGTGGTGAAATTCTTTCTTTTGTTTGTAGATTTATTTACGACGTGTCTTTTGCGACCCCTGCAGTTATATACTTTGCTCTTTAAATTCTCAGAGCACTCAGCGGCAAAAACACCCCCCCTCGGTTCAGACGATTTAATGCATTTCAAATGAGAAAGATTTTAAGTAATTTGAACAACTACTCACTAAAATCTTAATGTTATAACACTATGTCAGTAATGAATAAAATTTGGAGCAAAGCCCGTTCCACATCGAAAACTATTGTCCTTCCCGAAGGCAGCGAAAGAAGAAATCTTCTTGCTGCTGAAAAAGTAACACGGGAAAAACTCGCTAATGTGGTTTTGCTTGGCAATGAAGAAGAAATTCAAAGCGAAGCAAAGAAACATAATGCAAACATCAACGGGATTAAGATAATTGACCCCGTGAAATCGGATAAACTTGATAACTATGCAAACATTTTCTTTGAACTTAGAAAATCAAAAGGCGTTACGAAAGAAACCGCTTTGGAGACGATGAAAGACACAGTTTATTTTGGAACAATGATGGTAAAAAACGGCGATGCCGACGGTCTCGTATCCGGTGCAATTCACTCAACGGGCGACTTGCTCAGACCCGGTTTTCAGATTATTAAAACCGCACCCGGAATTTCAGGTGTCTCCAGTTGTTTCATAATGGAAGTGCCCGACTGCACTTTCGGCGAAAACGGCGTTATTGTGTTTGCCGACTGCGCAATCATACCAAACCCTGATGCTGAAGAGCTTGCTTCAATCGCAATCTCGTCCGCAGGTACTGCAAAAAGTCTTTTAAATATCGAACCAAGAGTTGCTATGCTTTCTTTCTCCACAAAAGGCAGTGCGAAACATGAACTTGTCGATAAAGTCGTGGAAGCAACCCGGATAGCAAAAGAGAGGGCTCCGGATTTATTAATAGACGGTGAACTTCAGCTTGACGCAGCTTTCGTTCCTGAAGTTGGGAAAATGAAAGCGAAAGAAAGCCCCGTCGCAGGAAAAGCAAACGTTATTATATTCCCTGACTTGCAATCGGGAAATATCGGGTACAAACTCGTACAGCGTCTTGCAAAGGCAAACACAATCGGTCCTGTCTCACAGGGTTTTGCTCTGCCTATCAATGACCTTTCGAGGGGTTGTACGGCGGATGAGATTGTTGACGTCATTGCTATAACGGCAGTACAGGCAATCGGTTAAATAATTATTAAACGTTAATAACAAAATCATGAAAATATTTGTAGTTAATACCGGAAGTTCTTCATTAAAATATCAGTTGATTGATATGAAGGGTGAAAAAGTCATATCAAAAGGTATAGTTGAAAGAATTGGCGAAGAAGGTTCTTTAATGTCTTTTACGAACAACGGCGGCGATAAGCAAAAAGTCGTCCATCCTGTTTCAAATCATTCAGAGGCGATGAAACTCGTTTTTGATATGCTTACCGATAAAACAGGAGGAGTCATAAAAAGTGTTTCAGAGATTAATGCTATCGGCCACAGGGTTGTTCATGCGGGCGAAAGATATAACGGCTCGGTTTTAATAACCGAAGATGTAATAAATGCACTTGAAGATTGTGCTTTCTTCGCACCTCTTCATAATCCTGCAAACATAAAAGGTATTAAGGCATGTCAGGAAGTGCTTCCCGGCACTCCTATGGTCGGGGTTTTCGATACGGCATTCCATCAGACTATGCCCGATTATGCTTACATGTATGCACTGCCCTATGGTCTTTATGAAAAATACAAAATCAGAAGGTACGGTTTTCACGGTACTTCGCACAGGTACGTATCAGCCGTTGCTATGGAATTACTCGGTAAGAAAAACTCTAAGATTATTTCCTGCCATCTCGGAAACGGTGCAAGCGTAGCAGCAATTCTGAACGGTATAAGCATTGATACATCCATGGGACACACTCCCACAGGCGGATTGATAATGGGTACACGCTGCGGCGACCTTGACCCTGCCCTTATTCCTATACTCGAAAGCGTTGAACATCTGACCCCGAAACAGATTGATGAAGTGATGAATAAGAAAAGCGGAATGCTCGGAATATCAGGAATCAGCAATGATTTCAGAGACCTCGAGGATGAATTCCATCGCGGAAACGTAAGAGCAAAGCTGGCGCTTGAAATGTTCGACTACATGCTGAAAAAGTATATCGGTGCCTACATACTCGTTCTCGGAGGACTTGACGCTTTGGTCTTCACAGCCGGCATAGGAGAAAATGACTGGGAAACGAGGTACGAAGCCTGCAAAAATATGGAATTCATGGGACTTTATCTTGACGTGGAAAAGAATAAAAACACAAGAGGCGTTTTGGAAGAAATAAGTCTGCCTGAATCCAAAGTGAAAGTATATGTAATACCAACGAACGAAGAACTGATGATAGCGAGAGATACGAAAAGCATAATTGAAAAACTTAATTCGTAACTCGTAACTATCTAACGATTTGTAATCCGCGAGACCCCGCAAAGATCTTGAGCGGGGATCAAGCGGTCTGCCAATCAGGCCTGCCCAAGGCAGGGGATCTTATAAAGACTTATTATTTTACTTTGTATCCGTGTCCTCCGTGCGCATTCTGTGCCCGCCAGGGCAGGCCGTGGCTGACCTTCATGGTGAAAATCTTTCGCTCTTATTATTTCACCCAAGTTTCTTCATTCCTTAATTCCTAATTCTAAATTATTAACTATTATTTATTATTTCCAATTTCTTAATTCTTATTTCCAATTTCCTAATTCCTAATTCCTAACTATTAATTCTTAATTATTAATTATCAATTCTTAATTCTAAATTCCTAATTCTTTTTCTTAACTATTAATTATTAATTATTAATTATCAATTATTATTTCCTAATTATTAACTATCAATTATTAATTATTATTTCTTAACTATTAACTATTAATTATTAATTATTAATTATTATTTCTCTTCTAAGTATCTTTTCCGTATATTGCTTTTAACAAAATAAATTATTAGCTTTCAGCGAATATTATTGAATGGATATTTAAAAAAGCGAGAACAGTAACAAGGTATAGTTAAATAAATATTGATAAGAAAAATTTAAAGTTTTAAATAGTTCTATCAAAAAGAGTAAATAGGGGTACTTTTATATTAACTAAAACTATACAAAAATGAAAAACTTAGTACTGTTATTATTGATTGTCTTAGTGCCGTACATCGCCTACGCACAGAAAGACACGCGGGAAGTAAATTCTCAAATCGTTTTTAACACTCCCCTGAACGGTCCTCAGCACACAACACCTTCTTATTTCGATAAAGCAAAAGTCGATGAAATAACCGCCCAAATCAGGGAGGCAAGATTAAACGGCGACGCACAAAAATCTAATCAATTGCAGTCCGAGCTTGAAAGAATCACAGGCAGCAAATCAATACATAAACCTGCCATAAACAACACGGGTTTTATAAACACCGTTTGCAACGAACCGGTCGAACCCGGGGATTACAACCTGACGATTATCAGCGGTTCAGACGCGAGCTGGGCATGTGCTACTTCAACCGACAGAGTTACGGGCAGGATATATGTCGTTGCGGCAAAATATTCCTCAAGTGCATCAGCATCAGATTCGATGAAAGTCTTCACCTCATCAAATGATGGAATAACCTGGGTAATGATAGCAAGAGTAGCCAATTCATCGGCGGTAAAATGGAGAAATGATGAACTTGACGCAGAAGCGATGAATGACGGCGATACCTCTTTCGTCTTTGTCGTTGCAGGATATTCTTTAAGCGGCGTACAGGGCTCAGTGTTTTTCAGATGGAACAGATACGGAGGTGCTTACGTCGCTAATGATTTATTTTCCCCGTCAGCGGGCAACGAATTCATATATCCAAGAATCACGAGCGATAACGGAAGATATACAAGTATCTCTTATGTATACATCTTATGCACACAGGATACAACTACTTCAACACGTAAAAATTTACGCGATAAATTTGCAATCGTTACAAACCCGTATGCATCAGTACCGACAATAACTTATAGGAATCATGGTGACGGGGGCTGTTACGCATGGTTCTATAATAATGTCCACGATACAACATTGCAATATAACGATATTGCATACTCCGACTCTGCAAGTACTGACCGTATCGTAACTGTCACGAATTATTACAAGTCGGCAGGATATTATAATCTTTACTTATCATACTCCTCAGATTACGGAAATTCAGCCCCGGCATACTTACCTCAAATTACAGAAACTTACGTTAATTATAAACCAAGGTTAGCAAGTACCCAGCTTGATATTTCCGGTGCACAATATATGATGATTGCTTATACAAGAAAATGGTCTGATACTGACTGGGACCCATATTTCAGACGTACAACAAATAATGGCGCCAATTGGATAGCAGGTTACGTAAGCGCTGTTACTGATTCAACCTTATACACTGATGTCGTTTCAATTCCAAGAGTTCCGAATACTTTCAGAGTTGCATACATGGTCAGAACAGGAATAACAGGCTCTTTATGGACCCGCTCTTATAATGCAGGTACATTCATAACAGCATTCAACATTGCAGCCGGAATGTCTTCTACTTATACACCCATCAGAGCAGGTTACAGATACAACCCTGCAGACTCATGCTTTTCAGTCTGTATGGGTTTAACAGGACTTGGTTTGTATGCATATTCAGGATGTTCGGGAACGCTCACAGGCATAGGCAATACCGAAACACCGTTAAACTACAGTCTATCGCAGAATTATCCGAACCCGTTCAACCCGGCAACAAAAATAAATTATTCATTACCGGTCGCAGGATTCGTAAGTCTGAATATTTACGACCTAACGGGCAGGCTCGTATCAAAATTAGTAAATGAAAATAAAGCAGCAGGAAATTACATCGTTGATTTCAGCGGCGTAAACCTTTCCAGCGGAACATATTTCTGCAGAATGGAATCCGGCTCATACAGGAATGTAATAAAACTAATGTTGATTAAATAATTAAGTAATATTTAGAATCAAAATGCCCGGTACATTATGTATCGGGCATTTTTCTTTTCTGCTCCTAACTTCCTAACTCCATAACTTCCTAACTTCCTAACTCCATAACTTCATAACTCCCTAACTCCATAACTTCATAACTTCATAACTCCATAACTTCCTAACTCCATAACTCCATAACTTCCGTACAGGGTAAGGCGAACATCCTTCTTGCCGTCCTTCCCTTTTTCTTTGTCATCCCGAATGCTTTTATCGGCCTGCCTGCCGCAGGTTTACCTTTAGGTTTACCTTTAGGCAGGGGATCTAATCATGGATCTCTATTCTTTGAAACTCATTCTTCCAGCTCGAAAGAATGCCATAGGCATTAAATGTCTGTAGGATAATGCAACCCGTAATAATTGAATGCCTTTAGGCCTGCCTTTAGGTATTCAATATTTGTAGAGTAAAGCATGCCATATTTGCGACATCGTATCCATCCTTCTTGCCGTTCTTTCCTTCATTGCCGTCACCTTCAGGTGACGGATAGGGTAAAGCAAACATCCTCCTTGCTGTTTTTCCTTTCTTTATCATCCCCCCATGCGAGTTCTCTGACGAATATCCGCAAATCTTTTTGGCGGAGGAGGATCAACTAACACATACAAAATAGTCCATCAAATTTTTCATAACTTATATAAAAATATTTTACTATTTTACAAAAATAAAACTTCGCAATGCCAAACTTAGAAAACGCTTTTAAAACAGTCTGCGAACTCGTAAAAGATTTTAAAGAAAACGAATCCCGATACCTCTCTCCGCAATATCAGGAAGCAGAAGTCCGCCGCGATTACATCGATAAATTCTTTGAAGCGCTCGGATGGGATGTTTACCACCGCACCCAAAAGAATCCTTACGAACAGGAAGTCAAAGTTGAAAAAGGCGTAAGCGTTGGCAAAGCACAGAAACGTGCAGACTATGCATTCTATATCGCACCCGAATTCCGTCAGCCGAAGTTTTTTGCAGAAGCCAAAAAACCGAGCAGGTCGCTGAAGAATGCTGACGACTATTTCCAGACAATCCGCTACGGCTGGAATGCAAACACACCCGTTGCAGTCCTCACAGACTTTGAAGAGTTTCATATTCTCGATTGCAGGTATAAACCAAAACTAAACACCGTTCTCGAAAACCCGAACCATAAAAGATACAGCTACAACGACTATTCTGACCACGAAAAGTTTAAAGAAATCTATTATCTCTTTTCGCGCGATGATGTTGCTAAAAATTCTCTTGAAAAATATTCCGAAAGCTTCCCGAAAGGTAAGGCAAGAGGAAAGACCGCTTTCAAAAGCACCATTCAGGCAATTGACGACGACTTCCTTGAATATATAGACGATGTCCGCGAGACACTCGCAAAGGCATTCAAAAAAAACGACTCCAGACTATCAAGCGAAGAACTCACCGAAGCAACTCAGCGCACGATTGATAGAATTGTATTCATCCGCTTCCTCGAAGATAAACTAATCGAGCCCGAATACTACATCAGCGAATTCGGTAGAAAGGGAAACGCATGGACTGAATTTATTTCCGTCTGCCGCAAGCTCGACGCAAAGTACAACGGCATTGTTTTCAAAAAACATTTCATTGACGAGCAGAACTTTCAGGGACCCGAACAAAGCACATTCAAAAAGATTTGCGATGAAATGTCATACCTCAATTCGCCCTACGACTTCAACGCAATCCCCGTACACATACTCGGCTCAATCTACGAGCGTTTTCTCGGCAAAGTAGTAAACGCAACAGCACAGCGCGTCAAAGTAGAAGAAAAGCCCGAAGTCCGCAAAGCAGGTGGAGTCTATTACACTCCAAAATACATCGTTGACTACATAGTCGAAAACACAGTCGGAAAGATCATAGTCGGCAAAACCCCCGCTCAAATCTCCAAACTCCGATTTGCAGACATCGCCTGCGGAAGCGGCTCATTCCTAATCGGCGTATTCGAAACACTCTTAAAGTACCACTCCGAATACTACCAGTCGCACTCCGAAGAAGCAAAGAAAGATGGATGCATAAACAAGGACGGACAATGGATACTCAGCATAAAGCAAAAACAAAACATTCTCCTCAATAACATATACGGCGTTGACATTGACAATCAGGCAGTAGAAGTGACGCAGCTTTCGCTCGCACTCAAAATGCTCGAAGACGAAACACTCGCAAACGCAAACGAAATGCAGGTGCTCTTCCACGAAAAAATCCTACCCGACCTTTCAAAAAATATTGTCTGCGGAAACTCATTAATTGGCACGGATATAATCTACGAAGAATCAACAGACGGACTCTTCGATCGCAAGCGCAAAATTACACCCGAAGAAGAACGCAAACTTAATCCAATGGACTTTGAAAAAAGATTCCCGCAGGTTTTTTGTCATTCCCGCGAAAGCGGGAAACCAGAGAATAACGGCTTTGATGCCATTGTGGGGAATCCACCATGGGTATTTGGTGGTGGTACAGATATATCTATTTTAGAAAAAGATTATTTTTTAAATGTACTAATTTCAGCTAAAGGTAAGGTTAATTTATTTGCTATGTTTCTTGAAAAAGCTTGCAAATTATTAAAGAAGATGGGATTTGTTTCATATATAATTCCTAATACGTTGTTAAGAGTAACCTCTTATAAGTACATTCGTGAATACATACTAAAAAATAATTCAATAAAGGAAATAATAGATTTAGATACAGGAGTTTTTAAAGGGGTTACAATGTCAACTATTATTATAACATTATCAACTAAAACAAAAACCAACGAAGTCCTCATTAAAAATGGTATATCAGGGGACGCAATTATTATTAATCAAAATCAGTTTATTGAAAATAATAATATTATAAATATCTTTTCAAATACGTTTGATTCAACTCTTACTAATAAAATTAATTCAATTTCTATATTATTAGGTGACTTATGTAAAGAAATGATATTTGGTGTTGTCATTTCAAATAATATTGAAGATGTTGTTTTTGATGAATATGCTCAAGATTTGAAGCCTTTTATTGAAGGGAGGGACATAGGAAGATATATGGCCCCAAAAAGAATAAGATATTTATTATATGATAAAAAATTATTACATAGAGCAAGAACACCCGAAGTGTTTGAGGTTTCTGAGAAAATTATGATTCAAAGAATAACAGGTGGTATGAGACCTTTAAATGCCACTTATGATAATAATAAGTTCTATAATAAAGAATCTATAAATAATATTATACTTAATGACACTGTTCAATATAATGTAAAGTTCATATTAGGTTTAATAAATTCAAAACTCTTTAGTTGGTATTATCGAATTAATTTTACAAATGAGTCCAAGCTTACTGTAAATCTTTCTAAAGAATATTTATCTAAATTACCAATTATAAAAATAGATTTTGAGAATATGAACGATACCAAGCACCATACTTATATAATACAACTCGTCGAACAAATGCTCGAATCAAAAAAACTCCTCCAATCAGCAAAAACAGACAAAGACAAAACATACTACGAAAATAAATGCGCCGACCTCGACAACGCCATCGACTCCGAAGTCTATAAACTTTATGACCTCACTCCCGAAGAAATCAAAATAGTGGAGGGAAGACAATGATTATTGAATTATATAAAAAAGCTATAAATGATGAAGAAATATGTGAAAATGATATTAAGAAATTGTTAGAAATACGTTTACCCAACTATGACATTAATGAAGTAAAAGCATTTGCTTATATTTTAGACCATTTTTGCATGAAGAAATTTAAAGATTCAAAAGATTATTTGTATACTGAAGAAGATAAAAAACTTATCGCAGATATTTTAATGAACATTGGATTTACGACACATTTCTTCCTTAACGAACATAAGATTTTCCATGCTTATGTTATTTATAATACAATGAGAATTCCTTTTTCATTGTTAAACCATAGTCAAGCAATAAAATATATTTCATGGGTAGAGTATATATTTGACCTGTGTTATATCTTAAAATTAAATAATGATATTCACGAAGCAACCGTACAATGCTTATCTGTTTTAAACGATTACTATAAAGACTCAAAAGTGATTGAAAAGAGAATAATTTCTGAAGAAGATAATATAAGAAAGTCACATTCCGACAAAGCTATTGTTTACTCATTTCTTATTAAGTTATCTAAATTAGGTACTTCACTGTCAATGACCTCTGGTTTGCACTCAGAAAGAAGTAAATTTGTATTTTACGAAAATTATTTTACAGAAAAGTTATTTTGGATATGCGAGAGTTTTCCTAGTATTACTTATATGATAAGTATGAGACCGAAGGTCCATACTTTTTACAGCAATCAGACTTTGGTTGGGGCATTAGGTAATATGGAAAGAGGAAAAATAACATTTTTTAATATAAAATCTAAAATTAAATCCTTATGGTTAATGTTATTGCGTTTAACAATAGGGTACGGTGAAAAACCCTTTAGATTATTAATAAGCTCATTTGTGTTAATATTTGTTTACAGTATTTTCTATTTATTAGCAGGTGGTTCAAATTATCAATCTTTTCCAGCAATGATGTTTAAAAGTTTTTTAATATTTACTTCTTACGGGGTAGACGAAATATTTTTCCAAAACTATATGACAAAATTGCTCTTTATTTCTGAAGTTACAATGGGTATTATATTTATTAATGGATTTATTATTTCTCTTGCCAGAAAATATTTAAGATAATACACGATGAAAAAGATTTTATCAAAGAAAACATTAATACAGAATATTCAAGGAATTGAATCCGAAGTATTTCAATTATATTCAGAAACAATAAAAAATGCAAATACTGATGAAAATAGTCTTTTTCAAGTATGTAATTCATTATGTAAAAGAATTGACAAAATTAAAAAAGGTATATTTTCACTTTATATAAGTGATAACATCTATTCTTGTAAAATATTAATTAGGACATTAATTGAACATTATCTAAAATTATTATTTATTTATCTCAATGAAGAGAAATTTGCAAATTATTATAATAAACATTTATTGTATCAAGAAATTTACGAATATTGCAAAGCAGAAATATTTATAAGAAAGAACTTAGATATTGAAAATCATGAATATGATATTAATAAATGGATGGAAATGAATGAAAAAGGTAGTACAAGCATTAGCAGTTGTGAAAGAGATAAAATTGTAAAATTATTTAAACATAAAGAAATATGGCGTTCATTAATTCCTAAAATAAAAGAATCAGCGGAACTGTTTTCATTAATTATTCCGGAATATTCAAAATTAAGCTCTTATATTCATGGTGGACCATATGCTGGATATTATAACAATTTATATGATAATGATAGAAATCTTCTTAAGAATTCTTTAAAAGATTTATTGATGATTTCAATAACATTAAGCGTAGGTGCAAAAACATTCGTTACCTTTACAATTAATAAATTAGATAATGAAGATTTAGTCAATAAATTTGAAAATATTAAGGACAAGATGATTAATTTCGTAAATGATTATTTTATTTAATTTTTCCCCTGTTTCCCAATCGCGATGATTTACCCTTTTAAATGTAAAATCCAAGGAATATCTAGATATATCTAGAATTCTAATTAATTTGGAGAAAATTAGGTTTTATAAAAATTTATTGAGTTTTCATTGCTATTAATGGTTAATTATTTTAAGTTTATTCCAATCTCAATAAGTCAAATAGCCCAATTTTCACGTATATTGATTATTATCAACAATGTGTGATATATTATATAATAAATCAGAGGATAATGAAAAGGCTGCAAATTATTTGTATAACAAAAAAATTCATTTCCCTGCTGTTATTCATTGTTCATATTATTCTTGCTACCAATTAATGTCATATTTGTTAGAGAGTTTTTTAAATAGAGATTATGATTCTATTAGAAATGAAAGCAATTATCGGGATAAGAGTATCCATTCTATAAGCATAAAGTCTATTTATAGAGATTTAAGGGAATATGATACAGTAAAAGCATCAGATTTTAATGATAAAATCGCTGAACTAAAGGAAATGCGGAATTGTTCTGATTATAAGAATGAGAATATTGATTGGAAGTTTTGTCTAAAAGCTATATCATTATTAAGAGAAATAAAAGGAATATTAAATGAAAAATATAAATATGCCAGTTAGAGAATTCATAGAAGAAAAAATTAAATCAATTGGTGACTTATTTGATAATGTAGAGGTTTATTATGAATATAAAGAAATGTCAGAAACTCATTTTCTGAAAGTTCTTCCCAAAAGTGTTTTTAATGTTGCAAAATTCAAGGATTTGAAGGCTTCTATAACAAGTGGTTTTGTTGATAATGATTTTGATGGTTTAATTTGTTTCATTTCCGATGATTCTCAAGTATTATTAGATGGTCCTATTAAAATATTTTCAAATAATTCGCAGGTTATAGATAATTGTGAATTTATATCACAAAATGATATAAGTTTTAATATACCAATAGTTAATAATAAATATTCTTACGCAGCATAAAATGGAAGAATTCCCAAAATCATCACTAAATTTAAAAGAAGTCATATTAGTTAATTCTAATTTCGAAAAGGTTAATGATTTCAAATTAGAAAAGTTTACTATAAAGAATTTTCTTGGAATAGATATTGAGCATAATATTAATTTACCTGAATTCTCTGTTTCTTTAAAGTTAAAGTATGATGGAAAAGTAAATGATGTATTAGTTATGACTGCTTTTATTGTAATGGTTGGAAATTTTGTTCTTGAAGGAGAAAAACCTGATTTCTTTGATGAGTTTATTAAAGTTAATGCCCCGGCAATAATTTATCCTTTCGCTAGGGAGCATTTACATTATCTTACGAATAAATCTGGGATAAATGGTGTGAATCTACCACTCTTCAATTTTGTTTCATATTCTAAAAAATATTTCGCTAATAAAGAACCTATTCAGGATTAAAAATTTTTAGACATTTTAATCCTTCGTAATAGTTATATTGTTTTATTTATTTTTATTCAATTAAGAAATTATATCCTACACCACTACGTATAATACGTCTCCCTCTCAAACTCCAATATCCTTTGCATAAGATTCTCGCACTTATCCGCTGTGTACGTCCGGATATCAGTAACATCATAAAATCCATTTCATGCTCTTCTGCAAAACACATTGACCGCATTGTCAGCAGCTCCAGCTCACCTAAAGAAGAAACGTTTCTGTCTTATTTGCTATTTCGCTCTTGTTCTTACTCTTATTCATATATTCTTATTTAATTAATTATTTCCCCTGCATCCCGATTTCCAATTGAAATATCTCCATCAACCCTTCATCCCATCCAAAGTAAAACATAATCAAAGTAAATATTTTTTAACTTCTACTATTTATACAATTTATCAAAAAAATCCTCAATCTGTTCTTTTGTTAATTCTCGAAAATGTAAAACATGTTGCCATAATTTATTAGAATTTTTGCTTACATGAAGTAAAAAGATGTTTTGAGATTCTATTTCGGTAAAATCAATTAATACTAAAATACTATCATTTGTTGGTGAATTTTGTAGTACCAAATCTCTTTATTATTTGCTGTGTCGATATCATAACCGTAAACTGTGGAAGTTCTAAAATCCCCATTTAAATCGTCTCTTTCAATAATCCTATTTTTGATCCCATCAAACACATATGTAATTTTCACATCACATACTCCTTTTTCTGAAACATCATTACTATCCGAAAATCGTTCTTTGTCAATATTAAAGTAATATCCCTGAGCACTAACAGTTATTGTTGAAAAAAATAATAAGATTAAAAGAATGTTAATATTTTTCATATTCAAATCGTGAAATTGTATAAAATATTAATTGGTTTTTCAATTAGTATTTTAAATTTACTTATTCATTATGCAACAATCTAGAGAAATGTATTCGTTTTGTCCAGTAAATCTTAATTTCATAATATTTTAACTCATCCCCCAGCCTCCGCCTTCTTCTTCTCTTCAATAAGCACGGAAATCTTTTAGACATGGATATTTTTTCCAAACACGACTACTGATTTTATTTCTTCTGTTTATAGCAGATTATCCTTTCACAATTTATAACTTCCCCAAAATGTTAGAGATGCATTTATCTTTTTCTGTAGTACTCTTAATCGTGAATATCCTCAACATAAATTTATTTCCAAATATTCACAAAAAATAATACAGCGTGATTTTAAAGTTTTATTTGAAGTATATTATTAAGAAATAAAAATATTTTAATAGTCAAGCGGAAAATCTAACAAAAAGTTTAAATTGGATGTTTGATTTCAACTTTATTTCTCATATTTTTAAGTATCTGAAACAAACAATATAAGGTAATGAACAATTTCAAAGTTACATTTGAAAAAAATGAAATTATAAAAAATATTGAGGCAATAGAAGAGATAGAGGGTAGAATTGAATACTTGAATAATCTTTTATCAGTATATTATAAAATCTATGAGCATGAATCTGAAGATGATATTTTAAGTTATTTGAGGGAACAAGATATTAGAATACCAAATAATAATTATCAGCCGTTCTTGAATAACGTTTGGGAAAGTCCAAACTATGTTGACGATAAAATAGAAAATTTCAAGTTTATGAGCATGAAATTCAAAGAATTTATTAAGGAAATGCTTCAATTAATCCGCTTTACTGAATTAAAACTGACGCATTATTCAAGTGCAAATGATATATATCATTCAAAAGAATATCTAATTTTTGATGAAAATCTTTTTCTGCACAAACTGAAAACATTTAATGATGCTAAATCAGCTTATAGTTGGACTCTTAAATATGTAATTTTAATTAGCGATATATCTCTTTTTCTTGATAATTATTTGTATAAAAAATTATATGAGAGATGTAATCTCTCGGAATATTTTCCTGAAGATAAGTATTCATCAGAAAAATCAATATATAAATATCAGACATTTATTGATCATTTGAGAGAAAATCTTTTGCCTATAATTAGAAGAAATCTGAATAGAATAGAGGTTGAAAAAGATGTAAAGAATGCAAAACTTAAGTATCCTGATAAATTTTCTAGTGATTTGGAGAAATTTCCCGATTATGATTTTGATTATCTCAGAATAACAGAATATTCATTTCGTGTTTTTCGAACTCCTGAAGAAAAATTAGAGTATTTCCTTCATATAGTTCGTGTATATGACCGAATGATTGGATATAACGATATCATTCCAGGAGGAGCAGAGAAGTGCGTTGCTCAATTAAAAAAGGAAATAGAAAACTATAAGGAGATTGTTAAATTAAAATTAACGGTTAAAAAAGGACCTGAGATACTACCTGTTTCTGTTGATACTTCAAAAATAACAGATAAAATTGATAAAATTAGTCAGGAATTGGACGAGCTTAGTAAGAAAAAAGTGATAATAACAAAAGATAAAAGGAAAATTTTGTTTTTTAATCATTATCTGAATATTGCATTTCAAATAAAAGATATCCCAAGACAAAATGATTTAATAACAAAATTGTATAATAAGACTTACATTTCCAGAAAATTTAAAAATAAAGATTTTCTTGTTGATTTGGCAGAATTTTTAAAGTCAAAACTTGAAGACCAACGATTCAAACCTGCTTCAAGAGAAATTATTATTAATTGTAATAATTTCATTTCAAAAATACTTATAAAAGATGTAAATGAAGATGATATGGAAAAATATCTAAACCATCGAGATGAACTTCATAATATATCCAATAAACCTAAAAAGAAGAAGAATGAAGATTTGTTTAAAGGCGATGATGATATGAAATTTTTAACAGGTGAAGAAGGTATTATGGAATAAAAAATTTACATTATGAAACAAAACTGAAACCGAAACATATTTTAAGTTTCGGTTTTTTCATGCACTTACTTAATTTCCATCCTTCCTTTTTATCTCTATACCTGAAATTTTCGACTATAGGTAAAGGGATACATGAAAAACGAGAAAATCAAAATATCGAAATCAAGAAACGGAAAAAGGGACAGCTTAATACTATTATTCGCAAGAATAATCGTAAATCTGTTTTATTATTTACATTTTCTCGATGAAAATAGCCTTTGTCGATCGTTTGTCGATGGTTTTATAATGAATCTTGGATTGTTTTTCGATTGCCGCTCGATGACTCTTAAATGTAGGCTCAATGTAGGCTCAATGAAGGTTCGACTGTGTAATCCGGATTCTATTGCTAATGAGGCTTCAAATATACCCATGGGTTATTATAAATTGATTCCGCAGTATTTGCCCCGTGCTCCCGACTGAGAATTATCCTTCGGTAAATTATTAATTTATTTTATGAACATTAAATATAATATAAAACTATGGCAAATATAACAAATGAACTAACAGGAAGAGCCAGCGGTAAGGTCGGTAACTTAGTTTACAGAATTACCAACGGCGTTACGTCTCTGTGCTCGGCTCCTCTGAAACAGAAGCCGGCTACAGATCCATTAGTGATTGCAAGGCGCAATAAGTTTAGGACTGCGCTCAGACTGGCGTCCTCCATAAACAGAATTGCTGCATTGAAATACTTATGGAAAAACACTGCGGTCTTCGGTGTCAAAACAACTTTGAGTGCGTTTAGCAGGATTATTAAAAAGAATTATCCTTACGTCTCAGAGTATGGACTCACTGACGGTGTCTATCTTGGACCGGCTTTCGGGTTTGGCATCACCACGACGGATATTTCGCTTTCGGATTCAGCTATCGAGGTTTCTATTGACCCGATAGGTACTCAGGAAAACATTGATACAAACGTAGAGAAATTTATCTCTCTTGCTTGTGTACTGTTTGTCTCTGATCCGAATGACACCAACCTGCCTGTCTATGATTTCTTTCAGGGTATGTCAAGTAACGTTGTGCTGAATCTCGCAAATCCTTTAAGCTTCTCAATAGCTATAAATGGAGATGTGCAGGAGATGTACAATTCTTATGAAACAAGGAAGGCTTTCCTTATTTTGATTACTACTGATAATAGCGGCAGTCCGGTGCATTATTCGCAAACATTCGTTAGCCTCTAATCTGATTGAATCATGAAAAAGACGCAGATAGTATATATGAACAGTAATATAAAGCACGGAGAACTATCGTCCGCGATACAATCTCCCAAACAAAAAACAGATAATAGGATTAATTCGCCGTCTGATGTTTTCCATGCAATTCGCTTCGATGATTTAATAGAAAGAACCTTATGTGATACATTATGTAAAAGCGTCTGCGTCTTATTCGGAAATAAATCAGTTTTAAGTAAAAACCTTGCCCGCAGCTCTGCAATAAGGCTGCGGGCTTTATTATTCAACGCGTGCGGAAGCACGGAAATTATTTTCAAAATTAAAAACTAAAGGAAAAAATATTATGGCACTTTTATCTTCATCAGGCAAAATAAGCGGTAAATGCGGTGATTTCGTTTTTAGAAATTACAACGGTAGGACTATAGTCTGCGCAAGACAGGGGAAACAGAAGAAATCCAATGACCCTGCCGTGCTCGCAAGACGAAGCAAATTCAAACTTGCGAATAAACTCGGAAGTACACTCGTTAGACATCCTGCTATGAAAAGTATTTGGAATCAGTTCGGCGGGGATAAGAAACTAAAAGCTTATAACAAAATGGTGAAAGAATTCTATCCTCATGTTACAGGCAGCGATATCTACTATACATTTCACATGTGTCCTTTTATTCCGAATTTAAATGTGCAATCCCCAAACATTATGCAGAAAGATTATTTGTTAACTGCTGAGTGCAGGATTGCTTACTCCCGATTCGGTCTGGAAAATATATCATCCGTTCAGCTTATCGCTCTTATGTTTTTGACTGACCCGATCGATATGAACTTTCCTGAATATGATATTTTATCTTTTGAATCGGATAAAGTGGATTTTGAAACTGACCAAAAGACAAAAATGGAGTTTAAAATAAGAGAAGAAAATACAGAAATTATAGATGTGTATTCCGAAAGAAAGATGTTCTACATTTTCGCAGCTTACGACAAAAATCAAAATGTTATAGGATTTTCGTCCACTTTCACATTTGCATAATCCCTGTAATAATATAACATCACCAAAATAAATAAGCCTGATTTTCATCCAAATCAGGCTTATTTTACAAATTCCCTTATGTCATTCCCGCGTGTTCTTAGCGGGAATCTTATCAAGATAAATTATTTTTCTCCGCGTCCTCTGCGCTCCCTGCGGTTAAAATCTCTATTATTTGTCTTTTCTATCTTATTTTCTTCTTTATGTCCTCCGTGTTTCAGTGGTGAAAATCATTTGTTCTTGTTATTTCCCACAAGTTTCTTCCTTCTTTAACTGCATCCTTGCGGTGGGGTCTAAAAACTATTTACCGCTGAAATCAATCTTCTCAAACAAAAAGCTTGGAGTTTGATTCGATGAATATATGTACGGGTCATTGCCGACTTCTGCGAGGTTTGCCCAGAGGTCTTTTGCGTTGCCCGATATGTTCATTTCGTTTACAGGGAATTTTATTTCTCCGTTTTCTACGTAAAAGCCCGATATGCCGTTCGAATAATCTCCTGTCGTTGAGTTAAAGTTGCCGCCGATGAAGTCCGTTACGAGTATTCCCTTGTCAATCATTTGAAGAAGCTCTTTCAGTGATTTGCTGCCAAGTCCGTAAACGAGGTTTGATGAGCTTCCCGAAGACGGCTCCATGTTAAGTTTTTTGCCGTAGTAGTTATTTATGAAATAACTGTTCAGGATTCCGTTTGCGACTATATCCCTTCTCTTTGATGCGAGTCCTTCCGAATCGAAGAGACGCGAGGAGAGCCCTTTCTTTATGAATGGGTCGTCTGTAATCGTTAATTTTTCGTGGGCAATCTTTTTCCCGAGCATTCCTTCAAGGTATGAATTCTTCTGCTGCAAAGTTCTGCCGCCGAGTGCTTGAAGTATTTTCCCCATGGGGTTCCAGCCCGAACGGTTTTCGACGAGCATTTTATAAACGCCCGAATCTATTTTCTTCTGTCCGATTTTACCGAGCGCTCTTTCAAGTGCCGTCCCTGCTATTTCCGCAGGGTTCTTTAAATCATTCAAATATCTGACCGTGCATCCGTCTCCCCCTGAAGGTTTTCC
This sequence comes from Ignavibacteria bacterium, assembly GCA_041649015.1. NCBI lineage: Bacteria > Pseudomonadati > Ignavibacteriota > Ignavibacteria > Ignavibacteria bacterium. Next base: position 117,821 of record JBAZNU010000006.1, on the reverse strand, counting down.
CCCGTTCGGGTCGTTTGCCGATACGCTTGCATATACGGAGTAAGCCGTTTCATCATTGTCGCCGCTGAATCCGTTGCTGTGCACAAGCTTTCCTTTTGAGATTGAATCGTAGTAGTAAGTTGTTACGTTTATGATTTTATCGGATTTTCCTCTGATGCTTTCGTACATGTTTTGAAGAATGCCTATCTTCTTGCCAAAATCAACCGAGCTGAACGATGAGTCGCTGAGGTCAAGGTTCATGCTTAAAGTGCTTTGATCGGGAAAGTACTTTTTATCGGGAAGAGCCCTCGCTTCGTCTTTTGCAAGATAGTTTGTCATCTTAACGGCTTCTTCAATGAACTTCTTGAGCGAATCAGTGCGGAGGTCGTTTGTGTTGTGCGATGAATACCTGTTATTGCAGTACAGTTCAATCGTAAGCGATTTCTCGTTTGATTCCTGAAGCTTTTCAATGCCGTCATTTAGAAGTACAATTTCAAGACTTTTGTTTTCGTTCACTGCGGCGGTTACTTCCGATGCGCCTGATTTAAGAGCGTATTCGACAGCCCATTCCGCTACGTTTTCTAAGTTTGTGTTACTCATACTCTTATGATTAATTTATTTTTAAATTATTTGCTTTTGCCGCCTACCGTAAGTTTAGATACTTTCACAGTGGGCAGTCCCATTGATACGGGTACGCTCTGTCCGTTCTTTCCGCATGTCCATCCGCCCTGTGCCATCTTGAAGTCATTAGCAGCCATAGTTATATCTTTAAGCATCTTCGGTCCGTTGCCGATTATGTTTATATCCTTAATGGGTTTCGTGATTTTGCCGTCTTCAATCAGGTATCCGTTCTTTACGTAAAAAGTGAAGTCGCCGGGACCGATGTTAACCTGTCCGTTTGTGAACGTCTCGCATAAGATTCCTTTTTTAACGCTTTGTATGATTTCATCTTTTGTGTGCGGTCCGTTTGTCATGTATGTGTTTCTCATTCTCGGAAGAGGAACGTGTCTGAATGACTGTCTTCTGCCGTTGCCCGTCGGGCTGAGGTTGTAATATTTGGAACTGATTTTATCATGCATGTAACTCGTGAGGATTCCGTTTTCAACGAGGTAAGTCTTCTGTGCGTCGCCGCATTCGTCGTCTGTATTGATTGAACCCTGCAGGTCGGGATATAGCGCATCGTCTATTATGTTAACGAATTTCTCTGCGACCGGCTTGTTTATCATGTCGGAATATATTGATTCGTTCTTCCTGTTGAAGTCTGCTTCCATTCCGTGTCCGATTGCTTCGTGAAGGAGTATTCCCGATTCACCCGCTGCGAGTACAACTTCCATTTCGCCCGCTTCAGGCTTTTCTGCGTCGAATAATATCATAGTCTTATCTACTGCTTGTTTGGCTATCATATCAATGTTCTTCTTTGAGAAAAGTTCGAATCCTTTTCTTCCTGCTACGTCGGCATAGTTAGTTTCTTTCCTGCCGCCCGTTTCAGCAGTGCAGTTTACCGCAATCCTGCCGATTGGCTGGAAGTCGCAGACTGCCGTGCCTTCTGAGTTTACGGCGAGTATGTAGTTCGAGTCGTCTGAACAGCTTATTACTGCTTTAATAATTTTGCTGTCGAGCCCGAATATCTTTTCGTTCAACTCGGTCATCAGCGGCATTTTATCCGTGATGGATATATTCTCCCACGGCATTTCGATTGGGTAGATGTTCTTTAATTTCTTCTCCGTTATTTTTACGGGAGTTATAAACTTTCCTGCATTTGCGATGTTCGATGCAGTCTTTGCCGCTTCGAGCATCGTATCGAGCGTGATTTCCTCCGCGAAAGAGTAGCCCGTTTGGTCGCCCTTCAACACCCTTATCCCAACGCCGAAATCAACGTTAGAATATGCCCGGTTAACTTTATTGTCCTCAAGTATAACGTAATTGCTTATTTTATGCTGGAAGAAAAGGTCGCAGTAATCGCCGCCCCTCGAGAGGGCTGTGTTCATTATCTTTGCGAGCATTTCTTCCGTGACGCCAAACCTGTCGTAATACTCTTTGATGGAGTTCACGTTCTTAATGGTTTTGTATGCGTCTTTTGCCTGAAGGTTCAGGAATGCGGGGAGAATAAGCGCTCCCGTGAGTCCAATAGCGGATTTCTTCAGGAAATTTCTGCGGTCAATGTGATTTGTCATTGTCTGATATTTAATTTAGCAGTTTATTATTTAAGGATTTATACAAAATTACAAATTATTTATAAATATCTCCTTATTATTCGTAAGAAATATTGAAATGTTCCAAATGAATTTAGTTGATAGTTAAAACAGAGCAAGAGAGATTTAAAACCAAAGCACCAAAGCTCCAAAAGAGCAAAAGCATTTTCACCACTAAAGCACGAAATCCACAAATAAAAGATTTATTTATAGCTAAGAGCAAAAGCTTTTCACACCACTAAAACAGGAAAGCCACAAATAAAAGATTTATTTATTGCTAAGAGCAAAAGCTTTTTCACCGCAGAGAAGAACAAGGGGGCGCAAAGGAGAGCAAAATATTCAATACTTAGTTCACCGAGACCACTTAGAAGAGATGGATTTAATCCAAAGAACATGAAATTTCTCAACAATTAGTACACAGAGGGTACAGAGAAAAAAGGTGATAAGATCCCGTGTAAGAACATCACGGGATGACAGAAATGAGTAGAATATTATTGATGAAACACAAATAGATTAACTCTTCTCTGCGACCCTTGCGTTAAAATCTCTATCATTTGTTTTTCTCTATTTTATTATGTCCAAAGGCTACGCAGTGTTCTCAGTGGTGAAAATCATTTCCGCTTGCTCTTTTGGTGTTTTGGTGGTGAAATATATGGCGATTTCGCAATCTCTTTTTCCCCAAATAATATTGCATTTTTCTGTGGATAAAATAATCTGAAAAAAGTAATATCCTTATCTTTAATTAATTGTAAACTTTAAATATAATATCATGAAAGAATTATCGGGTGATGTATTTTATCCTTCTAAAGAGATTCTTAGAAAATCGAGGGTGAAGGACTGGGATAAATTAAACAGCTTTGCAAGCGAAGACCTTGAGGGATTCTGGGAAAAAGAAGCAAAAGAACTTAAGTGGTTTTCTAAGTGGGATAAAGTTCTCGATGATTCTTCCAAACCTTTCTATAAATGGTTCACGGGCGCAAAGACAAACATTGCATACAACTGTCTTGACGTTCATCTGAATACTCACCGAAAGAATAAAGTTGCTCTTATGTGGGAAGGGGAGAAGGGCGAAAGCAGGTCGTTTTCTTATTTTGCTCTTCACCGCGAGGTTTCTAAATTTGCTAATGTGCTGAGAAGTCTCGGCGTGACTAAAGGCGACAGGGTAACGCTTTATCTCGGAAGGATTCCCGAACTTGTTATAGGTATGCTTGCATGCGCGAGGATTGGTGCTGTGCATTCGGTTGTGTACGGCGGATTTTCTGTTGAGTCGCTGCATGAAAGGCTTGAGGACAGTCATTCAAAAGTCTTAATTACTGCGGACGGTGCTTTTCAAAGAGGAAAGATAATTCCCCTGAAGGCGATTGCCGATGAGGCACTGCAAAGAGCCGCAAGCGTTGAAAGTGTTCTTGTTATTAAACGCACGGGCGAGCCGATAAACATGGAGTACGGAAGGGATATCTGGTATCATGAGCTTGTCACTCTTCCTATTATTAATTCAAAGAATGAAGTTGAAAAGGTTGACGCAGAGCATCCTTTGTTTCTGCTTTATACTTCGGGAACGACGGGCAAACCGAAAGCTATCCTGCATACGCACGGAGGTTACATGACGGGTACTTACACGACTTTCAAGTATGTGTTTGACATCCGGGACGACGACAGGTACTGGTGTGCTGCCGACCCTGGCTGGGTTACGGGGCACAGTTACATTGTTTATGGTCCTTTGCTGAATGGTGCAACACAATTACTTTATGAAGGCGCTCCGAATTATCCTTTCCCGAACAGGTGGTGGCAGTTAATTGAGAGGTACGGCATTACGATTCTTTATACTGCACCGACTGCAATCAGAGGACTTATGCGGTTCGGCAATGCATGGCCTAACAGGCATGATCTAAGTTCTTTAAGACTGCTCGGGTCGGTAGGGGAGCCGATTAATCCTGAAGCATGGAAATGGTATTACAATGTAATCGGAAAAGGAAGATGCCCGATTATGGATACATGGTGGCAGACAGAAACCGGCGCTTTTATGATAACTCCGACTCCTGTTGTGGCTTTAAAGCCGGGTTCCGGAACGAGACCTTTCTTCGGGGTTAAGATGGACGTACTCGACGAAGACGGTAACCCCGCGGATGATAATGAAGAAGGATATCTTGTTGCTAAAACTCCATGGCCTTCTATGATGAGAACAATTTATAATGATCCTGATGCTTATATACAGAAGTACTGGAGCAAATACGAGGGGATGTACTTAACGGGCGACTCAGCAAGACGCGACAGCGACGGGTATTACTGGATTATCGGCAGAACAGACGACGTTCTTAAAGTTTCGGGTTACAGACTCGGAACGGCTGAAATTGAGAGTGCTCTCGTGAGTCATCATGATGTAGCTGAAGCGGCTGCTATTGGACTTCCGCATGAAATAAAAGGTAATGCGATTTATACTTACGTTATACTTAAAGCAGGTGTTGAAAAATCGGAGGCATTGAGGGAAGAACTGATTAAACATGTCGGTCATGAAGTCGGTCCGATTGCTAAACCCGAGAATGTAGAGTTCGTTGATTCACTCCCGAAGACAAGAAGCGGGAAGATAATGCGAAGGCTTCTGAAAGCTAAAGCACTCGGGCAGAACCCGGGGAATATTTCGACGCTGGAAGAATGATTTAGAAATAGCGGATAGGAATAGCGTACAGCGGATAGAAATAGCGTACAGCGGTCAGCGTTCAGCGTACAGGAAATGTAAACAGTAAACTTATACTGTAAACTGTAATCAGTGAACAGTAATAAACTAATAACAAGCAACTAATCAGTAATTGTCGTAATAAAATCCGCTGATTTCATTGCCGCCTTCACGGTTACCGTTTACGTTATCGCCGTTTGGTCTAGGTTTCTTCGGTCCTTTATCGTATGGTTTTCTTCCGTAACTATATCCGTTCTTAAAACCGTTGCTTTTATTAAATCCGCCCGGGCTTTTCGTATGAAATTTTCCGCTCTTGTTTTTAACGAATGGTTTCTTCTTCTTATCCGCTGTATTTGGGTTTGCAAGGCTAACTGTTAAAGGTCTCTCTTTAAACTCATAGCCGTTTAACTCTTCAATTGCTTTCTTTCCTTCTTCATCATTTGTCATGTCAACGAATCCGTAACCTTTAAGCATTCCTGTATTTATATCCCTGATTAGCTTAAAGTTTTCAACCGCTCCGTACTTAGTAAAAAGTTCTTTTACTTCTTCCTCTGAGGATTCTCTTGAGATGTTTCCCACGTATATTTTCATGTCTTTCTTCTCCTGTCCGGGTGGACAATGCAATTTTAGATAACTGCTTTTAGTTATTAGTTATAGTTTGATTAATGATTTACTCAAATTAAGGTAGTGCTGAATTTGCAATCAGGTTAAATTAAAGAATTTATTTATTAATATCAACAAAAAACTTTCCGGACTGCAAAATATTTATTTTGTAATTATCTCATTTCTTGACGGTCCTGTCGAGATGTATTTGATGCTGACACCTATATATTCTTCTATATAAGATACATAGTTCCTGTAATTTTCCGGTAATTCACCGAACGATTTCTTATCTTTCAGCGATTCATTCCATCCCTTGAATGATTTATACACAGGTTTTACTTTAGCAAGTACATCAGGATTTGAAGGGAAGTAATCAACCTTCCTGCCGTCAATTTCATAATGCGTACATAGATTAATTTCTTTGAATGAATCGAGCACATCTGATTTTGTGAGTGCAATTTCGGTAACACCGTTTATTATTACGGCGTATTTAAGGGCTACAAGGTCAAGCCATCCGCATCTTCGCGGTCTTCCTGTCGTTGCACCAAATTCCGCGCCAATTTCTGATATCTTCTTTCCTGTTTCATCGAATAACTCTGTAGGAAACGGACCTTCGCCGACTCTTGTTGTATAAGCTTTCACAATTCCAATGACACCGTTTACTTTCGTAGGAGGTATTCCCGTACCCGTACATGCCCCTCCGCTTGTCGGGCTGGATGATGTTATGAAAGGGTATGTTCCGAAATCCACGTCAAGAAGGGCTCCCTGCGCACCTTCGAGGAGTACATTTTTCCCTTCTGCTATGTATTGATTCATCAAATACTGTGTCTGTACAAAATATTCTTTTATCTTCTTATACTGTGAATTCAGTTCTTCATAAATGGTCCCGGAGCTTAACTGTTTCAATTCGTTTGATTCAGGAAATATGGAGATAAGGTATTTTAAGTTCTTATCTATCTTTTCTTTCAATATTAACGGATTATCAAAATCAGAAAACTTTATACCGCGTCTTGCATATTTATCGAAGTACGTTGGTCCTATGCCTTTTTTGGTAGTGCCTATCTTGTCTGTTTTGCTTTCGTTAATAGCGTCAATAATCTTGTGATAAGGAAGTATTATATGAGCGTCTTTGCTTATAAACAGCCTGTTCTTAAGGTCAATTCCGTCTATTGTCAGTAAATCAATCTCTTTAATAAGTGCATCCGGGTCAATAACAGTGCCGTTTCCGATTACGCATACAATATTATCAGTGAATATACCCGATGGAATTAAATGCAATACGGTTTTTTTACCGTCGATTATAATCGTGTGTCCTGCGTTTGCACCGCCCTGATACCTTGCAACAACATCAAAATCTTTGCTGAGCAAATCGACAACTTTGCCCTTACCCTCATCACCCCACTGAAGACCGACTAAAACGTGAATTTTATTATTCATTGTAGATTTGTGAAAATTGAAATGCCATCCCGAAGTATCAGGATGGCATTGAAAAAATTTACTAATGTTTATTAATTGATATCAAACAGTGTATCAAGTTTAGTAATTTTAAAGATATTCAATACTCTGTCGTTCAAATTGAGGAGCTTCAAGCTTCCCTTTGCTTCTTTGACTTTCCTGAGAATACCTATCAAAACGCCTAAACCTGCGCTGTTAATTGAATTTAATTTACTAAAATCGAAAGCTAATAAAATATTTCCTGACTTTAACTCTTTCTCTATAATAAGTTTAAAATCCTGACTTTTTGCCAGTCCGACTGAATCATCGTCTATTGGAAAGACCTTATAATTTTGTTCGTTTATTAACATATGTTGTTTTTATCTCGATTTTGTTTTACTCACAAATTTATGCTGCCAATCAACTGCAATTGCACTTGCAATAAAAACAGTAGAATAAGTACCGGTTAAAATTCCTGCGGTAAACGTGAATGCAAACCCTCTTAATACTTCTCCGCCGAAGAATAACAATACGAGTACTGTAATTAAAACAGTTCCTGATGTTATAATCGTTCTGCTTAAAGTAGTATTAACAGATTTGTTCATAACTTTTACGATATCATCGTTTTTAAATAACTTAATATTTTCACGAATTCTGTCGAAAATAACAACAGTATCGTTTACCGAGAAACCAATCAAGGTCAGGAATGCAGCGAGCATAGTCTGATTAAATTCGAGCTGGAGTCCGGGAAATAGGATATTAAAGATTGCAACGATCGAAACCGTAATAATTACGTCATGAAAAACAGCAACTACGGCAGCGACAGCATATACTAACTGAAACCGTAATGCAAGATAAATCAAAATACCGAGTAACGAAAACACAATCGCGTATATTGCGTTTGTTCTGAGTTCTTTACCAATTTTAGGACCTACCTTATCTGTTCTTAATACTTCATATTTCATATTCGGGAGATTTTCATTTATACCCGATTGAATCTTATCGGAGACAGTTTGTCCCTCTCCCTGCAGCGGAGTTCTCAGGAGATAATCAGATTCAGAGCCCATAGATTTAATTTCCATGCCCGCAAAACCTGATTTATCCATGGCAGATCTCAAATCACCTACATCAATTTTTACCTCAAATCTAATCTGCATTTCCGTACCTCCCTGAAAGTCGATTCCAAGAGGAATTCCTTTATAAAATAATGCTGCCATGCCAATAACAGCTAATGTAATGGATAACAAATAGTAACTCTTTCTCTTGTTGAGAAAATCTATATGGGTTTCGTTAAAAAGTTTCATTTATAATAAAAGTTTTAAATTCTAATTAATATTAACCAACACTAACGCTTCTTCCTTTTTCTACAATAACATCAAAAATAAAATGTGTTATAACCAATCCTGTGAATAGGTTCGCGCCAAGACCGAATAGCAATGTTAGAGCAAATCCCTGAATAGGACCTGTACCGAACTGGTAAAGGACAATACCGGTTATAATACTCGTTACGTGTGAATCAAGAATAGCGGAGAAAGCTTTTCTGTAACCAATTTCAATAGAAGTCCTTAACGGTTTACCGGAAGCTAATTCTTCCCTTATACGTTCAAAAATAAGAACGTTTGTATCAACAGCCATACCGAGAGACAAGATTAATCCGGCAATACCCGGTAACGTAAGGGTCGCTTTAAACGATGCCATAATTCCAACGACAAAAAGTACGTTAATTACTAATGCAATATCAGCAATTCCACCGCCGGTATTATAATAAACAACCATAAATATTGCTACTAATGCGAGTGCGATTAGTGAGGAGTAAATTCCACTTTTAATTGAGTCTTCACCGAGTGATGGTCCTATTGTCCTTTCTTCAGCGATTTTCAAAGGTGCAGGAAGGGCACCTGCTTTAAGAACGATTTCAAGAAGTTTAGCTTCCTGAACACTTCCCATGCCTTCAATCTGTGAGTTTCCGCCTGTAATCTTAGACCTGATTACGGGTGCAGAGTAAACAACACCGTCGAGAACGATAGCGCATCTTTTGTTTATGTTAGCACCTGTTATTCTTGCCCAGTCTGCCGCGCCTTCAGTGCTCATTGACATCGATACTATGGGTGTATTGGTTTGAGGGTCAATGTTTGACCTTGCGTCTTCAATGACTGAGCCGGTTAGTTCGGCTTCTTTCTTAAGGCAATACAAAGTGTAAATGTTTTCGCCGCCTGCTTCAAAAGATTTCTGAGACCATGCAAACATAACGTCCGAAGGAATTACTGCTTTTACATCTTCTCTCTTTAAAATAAGGTCAACTTTTTCTTTATCCTGTTCTCTCACAAAACCATCTGCTGTTCCGCTTTGTTCGTTTAATCTTACGAGATAAAAGAAAGGATACTTTAACATGAATTCCTCTTCCGTAAGATTAGCAGCGGATGTATCGCTCATATCGCTCGTATCGTCCATAATATTAGACGTATCTTTCTTCCTGGAAGTGTCTTTCTTTTCCGAATCCTTCTTGGCAACATCTTTCTTGGTTGTATCTTTAACATTCTTCTTTGTCGTATCCTTCTTTACCTCATTCTTTCCTGCTGTTTCTTTCTTAGAGGTATCAGTCGATGCAAGAGTCTCAATTTTCTTTAATGAGTCATTTGCTGAAGTTGTCTTTAGAGAATCATTAACCTGCTTACCGACAAGAATATTGTTGATATTCTGCATTACTTTTACTGCAGTCGCAGGGTCTCTAAGAAGTTGGAATTGCAGTAATGCTGTACCTTGAAGAAGTTTTCTTACATCACCCGGATTGTTAACACCCGGTAATTCAACAATAATACGCTTTCCGCCGATTTTCTGTATCTGAGGTTCTGCTACACCGTATTGGTCGATACGGTTTCTCACGATTTCAACTGCTCTGTCGATAGAATTATCAATTTCAGTAGAAAGTTTCTTTTCAACGTCGCTTTCGCTTTCCCTTACTTCTCCATAGTATGATTTAAGAGTCAAACCCCTTTGAGTAAGCCTTTCCTTTAATTCATCGAGTATGGGTTTTTCAGAAGTTTCAGGAATATTTCTTAAATCTTCCAGAATCTGTTTTAAGGTTGGATCATCTTTTTTCTTGGAAACATCCTCGAGTAATTTAATAACGTCAACGTCCATTACGACGTACATACCGCCTTTTAGGTCAAGTCCTAATTTCAATCTTCCATCTCTGGCGCTTTTAATTTTATCGGCATTCTTTGTCACATAATCCAGACTATCCTGTCCAGTTAAACCTGCAAGTTCTTTGTTTATCTGGTAATCCACATAAGTAGGATATATGTACATCAAGGCTGCGGCAACAAAAACAACTGTAAGAATAATTCTAAATAAATTCTTCTTCAAAATATATCTCCGGCTTAAATTCCTTTATATTATTAAAAATATGCTAAAAATGAGCAAACAACAAAATAATTTTATTTATGCCGAAAGTCAATGCAAACTATCATCTATTTATGCGAAATTCATCATATTTGAAGTGATTTTCGTGTATTATGTTTGTCTCCAAAGTTTGAATTTTCTGCTTTTAAAAGTAATATTAAGATTTGTCAGGAACTAATAATATAAAAACATAAGTGTAACAAATAATATGTCGAGATGACACTTAGAAATGGGCAAAAAAATAGGAGAGCTGTTTCCCCGTCAGCCCTCCTCATCTACCTCATTTATAAGGAGTGATTTTGTGGTAGGTAAAATCTAAATCATTTACAATTAAAACATATCTTAATTTATTTTAATTCCCCTTTTCGTAATAAACCTTCCACTTTCATTCCTAAAAAGTAGGAGAGCTGTTTTCCCCGTCAGCCCTCCTCATCTACCTCATTTATTAGGAGTGATTTTGTGGTAGGTAAACTTGTTTAGTATTCTAACATTTATATATATTAAAATAATTCCCTTATTTGTAAGAATTATTTATTTTATTTGGAAAATATTTTGAGTGCCGGTACTGGTTCTATGTCCTTGAAAAAGTTCAGTTATTTCGTTAAATTGCATTCTTCAATAAATGCGCCCGTAGCTCAGCAGGATAGAGCAACAGCCTTCTAAGCTGTGGGTCGGACGTTCGAATCGTCCCGGGCGTACAACTACCGCCCCTGACAATATTCAATTGTCAGGGGCTTTTTCGTTTTCATAATTAAGACTTAATATAATTCCTTCCGATTTTCAGTAAATACAATTTAAATATCATCATTGGCAAACAACCAAAAAGCTGTGGGTCGGACGTTCGAATCGTCCCGGGCGTACAACAACCGCCCCTGACAATACTCAATTGTCAGGGGCTTTTTCGTTTTCAAATTACCACTTAAAATATTTCCTTCCGATTTTCAGTAAATACAATTTAAATATCATCATTGGCAAACAACCAAAAAGCTGTGGGTCGGACGTTCGAATCGTCCCGGGCGTACAACTACCGCCCCTGACAATACTCAATTGTCAGGGGCTTTTTTGTTTTAAAAATTAACACTTAATATAAATCCTTTCTATTTTCGGTAAAAACTATTTAAATATCATCATTGGCAAACAACCAAAAAGCTGTGGGAACGGACGTTCGAATCGTCCCGGGCGTACAACTACCGCCCCTGACAATACTCAATTGTCAGGGGCTTTTTTGTTTTCAAATTACCACTTAATATAAATCCTTATAATTCCTTCCGATTTTCGGTAAAAACTATTTAAATATCATCATTGGCAAACAACCAAAAAGCTGTGGGTCGGACGTTCGAATCGTCCGGGACGTAAATAACAAGTAATACGATTATTAATAATAATGCATAAAAGATACAAATTATTTATTATTATCTTTCTGAAAAATATTATATATTAAAATACCCTTAATAAACTAAATTAATCAACATGAGAAAAAATATATTACTAATCGTTATAGCTGCAATGATAGTTATTTCAGGCTGTTCAGGAATTACTGATACAATAACGAATGCACAAAGACTCCAATGGAAACTTGGAAGTGTTTCAGGTATGACAGTCTCCGGAGTTGATGTATCTAATGTGTCAAGTTTTAGCTCAATAAATCCGCTGGACCTTGTCAAATTAACTTCAGCGGTTGGTTCAGGACAGTTGCCGGTGAGTTTTACACTAAACCTTCTCGCTAAGAATCCCGAAGGTGAAGGTGGTTCAAAAAATTCTTCAGACTTGATTAAATCAGTTGACTGGAGACTCCTTATAGATAATAAAGAAACTATTAACGGAGTTGTATCAGGTCCGATAACTGTACCTGGAGTAGGTCAGACATCAACAATTCCAGTTGGAATTAGTTTAGATATTATGCAATTCTTCCAGAATGAAGGACTCCAAAGCCTTGCAGGAATGCTGCTCGGTATTGGAGGAAAATCAGGCTCACCCGCAAGGTTAAGCTTGAAAATCAGACCAACAATCGATACATTCATAGGACCGATATCTCCCGGAGAGATTACAGTTATTGATAAGGAATTCAGAAGCAAGTAGATTTTTTAAAGAAATTACATTAAAACACGGTTTTCTGATGAGAAAACCGTGTTTTTTATTACGTTGTTTATGCATTCATAATTGAGTATCTTACATGTTTTAAAAATCAAAATAATCTTATAAAGTGAATATAAATATAACAGATAAGGAAAACTGCAGGAAAGAGTTTGAGGCTGAACTGAGCTATGAAGAATTAACACCTTATTTTGAAGAAGCTTTACTAAAATACAGAAAGAAAGCACAGATACCCGGCTTTAGAAAAGGTAAAGTACCGGTTGCTATGCTGAAAAAGATGTACGGTGACTCTGTTGAATACGGTGCGCTTGAAGATATTGCTAACGACGTTTTTAAAAAACATATAATTGATAACAAGATTCCTATGTTCGGTACAGGTTCACTACTGGACATCGATTATAAACCTAAAGAAAAGCTTACATTTAAAGTTGCTTTTGATGTAATCCCGGATGTTGAATTGAGGCAAATTAAGGATATAGAACTTACAAAGACTAATTATGTTATTGACGATTCTTTAATAGATGAAGAATTGAATTATATGAAGCTGAAATCTGCAACTTTCGAAATTGACGGACAGGCTACAGATGATGATTACATGGTAACACTTGACACTGAAGAAATAGACTCAGACGGCAATACAGTTGAAGGGCGTTCGCAAAAGGACATGAGACTTTTTATTGGCAGCGAATATGTATCAAAAGATTATTATGACGGAATAAAGGGGATTAAAGAAGGCGAAGAAAGAACTATAGATACGGTTAACGAGAATAAAGAACCGGTTAAAGTGAAGTTAAAATGCACTAAGGTTGAAAAGGTTGTATATCCCGAAATGAACAAAGAAACGTTCATGAAAATGACAGGCAGGGAAGATATAGAATCCGAAGATCAGATGAAATCATTCATAAAAGAAGAGATTACCAAACAGTACAATGACCACTCCTATAATTCTTTAAAAAATAAAGTCATCTCAGAAGTTGTAAAACTGAATGATATAGAAATCCCGGAGTCGTACGTAAATGAAATGCTTAAAGATTATTTTAATAATTACAAGAAAGAGCACAAAGGGCATAAGCACGAAATTAATGAAGAAGAATTTAATAATAAGAACAGGGCAGAAGTAGTCTTCACTGGTAAATGGTTTCTAATTAAGGATAAAATAGTAGAACAGGAAAAGGTTGAAGTAACTGAAGATGACGTTAAAGCATTTGCTGAAGAGGCAGGAAAACATTACGGAATACCCGGCGACAAAATGTACGAATTTTATAAGGACAATAAAGAAGTGAAGCATACAATTCTCGATAAGAAAGTAGTAGATTTTCTTATTGAGAATGCCAAGATTACAGAGATTGAAGAGGTTAAGAAATCTATAAAACTGCTTGCTGAAGAGAAAAAGAGCAAGAGTCAAGAAGAGAAAAAGAGCAAGAGCCAAGAAGAGAAAAAGACCAAAAAGACAGTTAGCAAAAAGACAAAAAAGGAGAATTGACAATGGATTTTCACAGTATAATAAAATCAAGAGAGAACGAAATAAAGGCAGGCCTTGATAAAGCCGCAGGATTAAGAAATCAGCTGGTTCCTATGGTTGTTGAACAGACATCCCGCGGAGAAAGAGCTTATGACATATATTCAAGGCTTCTAAAGGAAAGGCTTATATTTCTAGGAACAGCAATCTATGACGAGATAGCATCATTGATAGTTGCTCAGTTATTGTTCCTCGAGTATGAAGACCCCGATAAAGACATAATGTTGTACATAAATTCACCGGGAGGCAGTATATCGGCGGGGATGGCAATTTACGACACGATGAATTATATAAGATGCGATGTTTCAACAACATGTATCGGTATGGCTGCTTCGATGGGGCAGTTTTTGCTCACCTGCGGTGCAAAAGGAAAGAGAATCGCACTTCCGAACTCGAAAATAATGATGCATCAGCCTTTAGGCGGTGCTCAGGGTCAGGCAACGGACATAATTATACAGGCAAAAGAAATCGAAAGAATAAAGAAAAGATTGTATGAAATAATTTCTTTGCATTCAGGTCAACCAATTGACAAAATATACGCAGATGCAGAGCGCGATTATTACATGACAGCAGAAGAAGCGAAAGTATACGGGTTGATTGACAATATTTTAGTAAAAAGAGAAGTTTCAAAGAAAGACTGACCGGAAGCAACTGAATAGACTTCAAGCGGATATTATTTTACCGTCTGAGGTAATATCTTTTTGTCTGGTCTGTTTATTTCAACATTAACGAGAAAGGGATGAAAAGATCATATCAAATCATAGACAATAAGGTTGCAGAGTTGGACAATCCTGACTCCAATATATTTGTTTATATAAATCCCGACTCCGAAGAAAAGAAATTCTTAGTTGAATCTGTAAAGTTAGACGAGCATACTCTAAACTCAGCACTCGACCCTGATGAAATCTCACGTCTGGAGTTCGAACCAGAGCACATCGCGATAATAATGAAACGACCGAAAAACTATTCGAGCAAGCATTTACTTAATTTCAAAGTTGCTTCGATGGGAATTTTTATTTTCGCTGATAGAATTATAATTGTACTGGCAGAGGATGTTCCGGTCTTTGGTGGAAAATCGTTCACAAAGGTTTTGTCATTAAGAGACCTGACACTTAAAATTATTCAGGGACCTGTTGTCCACTTCCTAGATCACCTGAAAACATTCAGTATGATTTCAGATGAGCTGGAAAGCAAGATAAACAGGTCAATGCAAAACAAATACCTGATTAACCTTTTCACACTGGAGAAAAGTCTTGTATATTATTTAAGCGCTATAAATTCTAATATGCTTGTTATAGAGAAGATGAAATCTTCTGCTGCCAAGTTTGGATTTACATCAGAGGAGCAAGAAATACTTGACGACATTAAAATTGAGAATTCACAATGTTATAAACAAGCTGACATATACTCAAGCATACTTGCAAGCATGATGGATGCACGCGCATCTATAGTAAGCAATAATATAAATATTTTAATGAAGACGCTAAATATTATTACGATCGGCATAATGCTCCCTTCACTCGTTGTTAGTATTTTTTCGATGAATGTAGAATTTCCTTTAAGAGAACATCCCTATGCATTTTGGTTTATATTGTTGTTTGCAGCTTCTTCCGTTGTTGTAGTTATTTATTTCTGGAAAAAATTAAAATGGTAATTAAAATTAATTTATAATAAATAAAAATCATGATGAAAAAATTAACATTATTAGTATTAATTCTAATCTCCGCAAATTTATCCGCTCAGGTTGAATTTGATAAGTACTTTACAAACAAGACAATGCGTTTTGATTACAACAGAGCCGGCAACAACACAGGAAATCAGATCTTCTTTGAACAGATAAAAGAAGAACCCTATTGGTCCGGTAACAAAGCAAGTCTTCTGGATAAGTTTGAATACGGTCATTACAAGTTCATGGTGTATGATTTAAAATCTAACACACTTATTTATTCAAGAGGATACAACACTTTGTTTGATGAATGGCAGTCAACACCCGAGGCAAAAGTTTTGAGCCGTACATTTTACGAAACAGTAGTATTTCCGTATCCGAAGGGTAAAGTAAAACTTGAACTACATGAGAGAAAAAGGGACGGCAATTTTGTTCTGCAGTATGAACAGGTAATTGACCCTGAGGACAAGTTTATCAGGAAAGAAAAACCGGTTGACTTACAGGTATTACAGGTAGCATACAACGGAGAACCGATGGAAAAAGTTGACCTTGTTTTTCTTCCAGACGGATATGCAGCTGATGAGATGGAGCAGTTTAAAGCCGACGTAAAGAAATATACGGATTACCTTTTTGGCTGTTCACCTTTTAAAGAAAACAGAGAAAAGTTTAACATCTGGGCAGTCTTAGCCCCTTCTGCTCAGTCGGGAGTGGACAACCCGGGAAAAGAAATCTGGAAGAATAATCTTTTCGGTATGACATATTACACTCAGGATGTAGAAAGGTATCTGATGTCAACCGATATTAAAACTATAAGGGATTATGCTGCTTTAACCCCTTACGATAATATTATGATAATATCGAATTCAGATTTATACGGCGGAGGTGCAATATACAACTATTACACTTCGTTTCCGAATAAGAACAAAAATGGAGATTATCTGATAGTTCATGAATTCGGCCATAACTTCTGTGCATTGGGAGATGAATACTACACATCAGAAGTCGGAGTTGATGAGTACTACAATCTTAATGTAGAGCCTTACGAAGCAAACCTTACCACATTAGTTAACTTTGGCAGGAAATGGAAAAGCATGATGGATAGCAAGACCCCAATTCCAACACCAGCAACTAATGAATACAAATCAGTGTTAGGTGTCTTTGAAGGAGGCGGATATGTGCCGAAAGGTATCTTCAGACCGAAACAGGACTGCACGATGAAATCAATCTCATACGACAATTTCTGTCCTGTGTGTACAAAAGCACTAATTGATATGATTAATTATTATGCTAATTAAATTTTATTGTTTAAATACATTGATAACAAAAAGCCCCGATTAATCGGGGCTTTTTATTATGACATTAAATATAATATTATTTGAGAAGAATCATTCTGCGTGTCTGTATGAAATCACTGGCTTCTATTTTGTAGAAATAGACACCGCTTGGCAGCATGGATGCATCCATGTTAAATACATACTTGCCTGCCTGTAATCTGTCATTAACCAGCGTATTCACGAGCTTTCCTGTTATATCATATACCTGAAGTTTTACAAAACTGTTTTTCAAGATATCAAACTTGATATTGGTAACAGGATTGAACGGATTCGGGTAGTTCTGGTATAAGTCATACTTTGAAGGTATTTCCGTTCCTAACTGAGAAATACTTGTGTTAATTGTATCATAGAAAACAATCTGATTTATGGGATTGTTCATAGTAAGTTGAAACGTAGGATCGGTACCGGTGTATGAACCGTTTCCAACACCAACCCATCTGCTGAAATAATAAGTTTTACCGTTAAACTGAACCGAAGACGGAGTAGCAGAAACAGTTAAAGTTGTGGATGAGTCGTAGAATGAATTCCCTCCGACGACAGTAACAGGAATACCTGACGGCTGAGCAAGAGCATAAAGTCTGAACTGCAATTTATAATTTGCTGAATATTCTGATATGTTTGAATTGACAGTTATCGTTTGGGTTGTATCACCAGAATTGCTCCAGTCAGTAAACACATATCTAAGGTTTCCGAATAACTGCGGTGATAAAGCCTGCAGAGTGTGAGTAGAATTCAGAGTCCAATTGAATAAACTCGCTCCAGCGTAGGTCGTGTTATCAACTTTGAAGTTAAGCTGGCTGTTTGTCGCTTTAACTGTTACGAAATTTTGACCAACAAGTATATCAACTGCTATTTTATGAACCTTACCGCTTGCGCTTGTTCCCGTAAGAATAACTTTGTATGTTCCGTCTGCGACAGAGGCAGAAGTGTTTACCTGAACAGATAATGAGTCAGGGAAATTTGAGATAGTAGTACCTGACGGGAAAGAAACCGAAATACCTGCATTTAAAGGCTGAACTTCAGATGTAAAAGTAACCGGAGAGTTATAACCCGATTTAATGAATGGAATCTTAACTTTAAAGTTATTGCTTGAAGCCTGTCCCTGAGTAACGGAAAAGAAAGACTTAGTAGTCAGTAATGAAAAATTAGAAATTGGTTTTGCAGCATTCAGAATCTCTTTATCTGCTGCCTGAATATAGACGAGGTTTTTTATTTTATCTGCATTCCAAACAGGGTCCATTTTATACTTGAATACAAACTCCTTGTAGTAACCCGGTGTCAGAATAAGCGGTGTACCACCAGCATTTGGAAGCATTTTTCTCATTACCCAATGAAACTGAGTTTCGCCGTTTGATCCGGGAGGAGTTGCGTAAGAAATTAAATCTTCGTAAACCGCCATGTGGAGAACGACATTTGGATTAGACATGTAAGTTTCACAAAGGACATTTACTCTGACCAAAACACTGTCACCGTATGTACTGTCACGGACGATGATAGTAACAGGGCTGAGTATATCTTTTCTTGAATCATATAAACTCTGGAATGTTGATTGTGAATACGGAAGCGGCACGCCGTTAATGCCGTCGAAGAACCCAGCGGGAATTGAATTAACGCCGTAATAAGTTCTTCTGGTTGTATTGTCTGTAGTGTTGTGTAAATACATAGGATCATTGCCCGGAGAAGGCCAGTTCATGTGAAAACCAATTGCGGAAATCCTTTCCTGGTCTGCAGAGTTCATGTATGCGGTTAATACTGGATTGTTTGATGCACAGGGTCCGCAAGTAGAGCTCGTGAAAAATTCAATAAGCATCATTCTGTCACCAGCGTTCGTATTCTGTATAAGTGACATAAATACGGTGATGATTACTAATATTGAGAATAGTTTTTTCATAATTTAATAATTATTTAAATTTAAAATATTTAATTTGCTTTTGGTTTTGGAGCGATAAATTTACTGTATAAAATTAAACCGATAATTGTTGCAACACCTATCAAGCTGAACATGAACCATAGTGCGGACGGATTATTTAGTTTATCAACAAAGTGAACATAAGAGAAAGCACCGAGGACTCCGCCAATACCGCTACCTATAACGCCGTAAAGGAATGAGTAGCCGAGATAAAGAGCTTTTTTATCCTCAGGGGCGATAAGACCGACGTAACTGATAAACTTTGGATGTGCGGTCATTTCTCCAAGTGAGAAAATAATTATGCCAGCCATAAAGACCCATGCTTGTGAAGAAATAGCAAGTATTGCCATACCGATTGTACCCATTGCAATACCGACAATCATCGTAGGCAGAGCTTTAGTATGTTTAACAATATTGGAAACAACGAGCTGCAGCAGAATAATCGTACCGGCGTTAATAACTGTTACGTGTTCTGCGTCGAATTTCCAGTTTGGATTGGACATGAAAACGCCTGCAATACTGTTAACGAAATTATTAACGGGTGTCATATCCATGTGGTCTTTAAGGTACCAGAGAACGGTATCGAACATCTGGAAGTAAAGAATCCAGAAACCTGAATAGATAACTATCATAAGAATGAATCTCCAGTCGCCGAGTACCTTAAACATGCCGACGAAAACTTCTGCTATGGTTTTAGAACTCTTTGGTCTTTCAGGTTCTTTATAAATGAACAGATTAATGAGGAATAATGAACCTGTAACGATAGCGGCCATGAAGAAGATATAAGACCAAGATAACTCCTTTAGGAAAGGAACAAGAATCAGCGGGAAGATGAAAGCACCGAGATTGATAGACCAGTAGAAAACACCGAAACCGAGAGTTGAGTTTGATTCGTTAGTAGTTCTTGCGATAGTGCCGGAGATAATGGGCTTAAATGAACCAGCACCGAGAACCATTAAGAGAAGACTCATGAAAACGAGTGCATAACTTGACGCAAGACCGGTGAGAAAATATCCGGTACTCATAACGGTAAAAGCAAACATAAGCATTTTCCTATAGCCAAACCTGTCAGCGATAGCACCAGAAAGAATGGGTAAGAAGTAGAGCAGGGGAGTGATGACGCTTTTAATAACACCGACGCTTTCTTTTGAAAAACCAAGACCGCCTTTATCGGCGGTTAAAACGAGGTAAACTGAAAGTACAGACATTACACCGTAGTAGGAACCTCTTTCGAAAAACTCCATAATAATCACGACCCAAAAATTTCTCGGGAATGATTTTATCGAAGCTTTTTCTTTAATTTCTTCAGCCAATTTATGCTCCTTATAAATTTAAAACTTTGCTAAAATAAACCTGTTGTGACTGATATTCAAGTCTATAGAATGAAGTCTACTCACTAAAATAAATGCTTATAAAGAAGAAAAGAAATTTATTTTGCGGTATCGTTTTCAGATTTCTTCTTTCTTTTATCGCAGTCGGTGCAGACGACTCTTTCGTTTTCGCGGGCTTTCTTTCTCGTTACTTCAAGTACATCTTCACTACAACTTTTCAATCTTGGACAACTTCTTTCGAGGTGATATGTCTTAGCCGAGTTGCTCGAGCAGACATACACATACTGCATGTCTTCGGGATTTACGGGTTCGTCTTTTGCACATGAGAAAAAAACGAAAGATAAAATAAACAGTGTAAAAATAATAATTTGTTTCATAATATTAAAACCAGCTTTTCTTTTTTCTTGTACTGCCGCCGAGTCCGAGCACTCCAAGCAGGCCTCTTGTAAGTTCTCTGGCAACGGTCGTTCCGACCTGCCTTGCAGCAGTGCTTTTAAGGACTTTTTCAACAGTGGATGGCTCTTTAGGTTTCTCTTTTTCCTTTTCCACTTTTTCTTCTTCAGCAACTTTTTCAGATTCTTCGAGTTTCTTTTTCAGAATTTCAAAAGCACTTTCCCTGTCAATTACTTCATTATACTTTGGAACAATCTTTGATTTTGATACTATTGAATTGATTTCTTCGGGAGTGAGAATATCCATTCTTGAACGCGGAGCGCAAACTAAAGTTGCTGACAAAGGAGCAGGATTGCCTTTTTCGTTGAGGACAGAAATTGCGGCTTCGCCTGTACCGAGAGAGGTTAGCATGTCTTCGGTTTTGTAGAAATCCGAAAGCGGATAATTTTCGGCAATGAGTTTTATTTGCTTCCTGTCTTTTGCTGTGAACGCCCTTAGTGCATGCTGAATCTTAAGTCCAAGCTGTGCAAGAACGGCTTCGGGAATATCAACGGGATTCTGAGTACAGAAAAATATACCGACTCCTTTTGAACGTATGAGTTTAATAATTGCTTCAATCTGGTCAAGCAGTTCTTTAGTGGCTTCGTTGAAAATCAGATGAGCTTCATCAATAAACATTACGAGTTTCGGCTGGTCGAGGTCACCCGCTTCTGGGAAAGTATTGTAAATTTCGACAAGCAAGCATAGCAGGAATGTTGAGAATAATTTCGGTTTACTTTGAATATCAGTTAGCCGGATTATAGAAATAATGCCTTTTCCCTGATCGTCTGTTCTGACGAGGTCTTCGACTTCAAAGGAAGTTTCGCCGAAGAATTTATCAGCACCCTGCTGTTCGAGTTCTATAACTTTCCTAAGGATAGTACCGACAGAAGTAGTAGCAATATTACCGTAGGATTTCTGCAGTTCATTTTTCCCTTCATTGCTGATATACTGAAGCATTTTAACCATGTCTTTCAAATCAAGAAGCGGGAGTTTATTATCATCGCAGTATTTAAAAATCATTGCCATAACGCCGGTTTGTGCGTCATTCAGTCCGAGCATTTTCGAGAAAAGCACAGGACCGAATTCCGAGACAGTGGCCCTCATTCTTGCACCCTTCTCATTAGAGATAGTCAGAAATTCGACAGGAAAACCTGAAGGTTCAAAAGGGATGCCGATTTTATTCATTCTTTCGGTTATCTTGTCATTTGAGACACCCGGCATTGCGATTCCGCTGAAATCGCCCTTTATATCCATAACGAAAACGGGGATGCTTTTTGAGGAGAAACCTTCTGCAAGAATCTGGAGAGTTTTTGTCTTTCCCGTACCTGTAGCCCCTGCAATCAATCCGTGTCTGTTAAGAGTTTTAAGCGGAAGTTTGATATGAACGGCGGGTAAGGCTTCTTTTTCGAGAATAGCCGTACCGAGCACTATATATTCGCCTTTGAAATTATAACCTTCATTAATGTGTGCAATGAATTTATCTTTGTCTGCCATGTTATTATATGATTTAGATTAAAAAATTAACGATTTAAGCAATCAAATAAAAGTAATAATAAATAATATTTTAGGGGAGAGGGTGTCCGGTTGCGTTTTTGAGATGTTTTTTTCTTAAGACCAATTAGAGTACAAGGAGAGTGCAAGGAGAGACGATTTAGTTGATAGTTGTTAGTTGGTAAAAAATATTTCACCTCCAAAGCACTAAAAAGAGCATAATGAATTAAAATGAATTATATTATACATCTCTAGCTAAGCCTCTCTATTATTAATCACAATAAAAATGAAAATTTGGACACGGAAAAATGGGGTAAAAATTTTTGGATGATGATTTTATGACTGAAAGTATGCAGGAATTAAAGGGTAAAAATTTTTGTACTAAAAAAACGTGGTCAAATTACAAAAAATGTTGTGATTAATAGTAGAGGGGGGCACATATAGTTTATTGCAATAAATTGGATTTTACAAGAACAGAGGTTTGCTAAACCGTCGCATCGTATAAGTTAATATTCCCAAAAAATATTGGGACTTTCAATAAACAAATACTTTATTTAATTTAAAGAAAATAAAACTACTATTATGAAAACAGTTTACGGTTTACTTGTATTCCTTTTGCTTATTAATTCTGCAGTTTTCTCTCAGTGGAATATTGTATATACACCTTCAACATCACAGACCGTAATGACGATGAAATTCTGGGATGCAAACACAGGGTATCATGCGGGAGTACTGTATAATTCATCCACTATGAATATACACAAGACCACAAACGGGGGATTGAACTACGTACAGCAGAGTTCCGGCTGGACGGCTCAAAGATTCATGACAACGTGGCTTTTAAGTCCGGATACAGTGCTGATGGCAGGGAATTACGGAAAGATAATCAAGACGGTAAACGGCGGGAACAACTGGGTAACGGTATATGCCGATACAACACTGCAGTTCTGGGGTCTATGGTTCACGACACCGCAAACAGGATTTATAGCAGGAAGCGGCGGAACGATAATGAAAACGACGAACAGGGGCGAGAACTGGGTAAACATAGCGAGTCCGACAATTACAGCACTTGATGGAATCTGGTTTGTGAATGAAAGCACAGGATATATAGGCGGAGCAAATGTATTTTTAAAGACAACCAACGGGGGAGTAAACTGGGTAAATAAAACAGGATTGTTCATAAGCGGGTTTGAAACAGCAACCTCGATATATTTTTCGGATGCGAATACAGGGGTTTACGGAACCAATGCTTCAAGAATTGTAAGGACAACAGACGGCGGCGAAACATACACGGAAGTGTTTAATTCATCGAACAATGCGATATGGGGTTTATCTTTTGTGAACGCAAACACTGGATACGGCTGCACATCGGGCGGCAGTGTTGTTAAAACAACAAACGGCGGAGTGAACTGGGGATTTCAGAATACACCATTAACGGAGAATCTGTATGAAATACATTTTCCTTCTGTAAACACGGGATATGCAGCAAGCTGGTCAGGAAAGATACTGAAGACAACGAACGGAGGACTTACATTTATTGGAGAAACAGGAACGGGAGTTTCGAAAGATTATAAACTGGAGCAGAATTATCCCAATCCGTTTAATCCCGGAACGGTAATCCGTTACAGGCTGCCGGCTGCCGGTAATGTACTTTTAAAGGTGTATGATGTACATGGCCGGGAAATACGAACACTTATAAATGAAAGATTACAACCGGGAAGTTATGAAACGAAATTCGATGGTTCATTGCTATCAACCGGAGTTTACTTTTACAAAATCATTATAAACGGAGAAACAACGAAACAAACCTTTTCAGAAACAAAAAGAATGCTGCTAATTAAATAAGAATAGAAATATTAAAAATTAATTAAAACAAAATGATACTTAAAGCAGATGAAAATAACTGGGAAGTTAACTATGACGGATATGGCGAGGTGAAGTTAGAAAGCGACTTAATATTGCTCAAGCCGAAAATCTCAACGGAGGAGTATGAAACCCATGCAGCACTGATAACAACATATGAGAGAGTGAGGGACTTTTCACTTGAGATAAATGCTGTTACGAAGAGCCAGTTAAGGGAAAATTTTTATCCGAATGCATGGGAAGTATTCTGGATATTCTTTAATTACAAACCGACTGATGACGGGAAGAAGAAAACAAATTATTTTTTGCTAAAACCTAACGGATATGAACTTGGAACCGCCTGGGATGAAGTAGCACAGGGTTTCAGCGATACGGGAGATACGCCCAGTTTAACGTTAGGTGAGGAGTATAAATATTCAATAATAAAAACAGGAAGAAATTTAAGAATAAGCATTAACGATGCAGTAATAATTGACAAAGAATTTGAAGAAGATAAATTATTCGATGAAACGGGAAATATCGGGCTTTATTCTGAGGATGCAGAAGTTGAGATAAGCAGTGTAGATTTAATTTCTTTTGATGACGAGGTATAAACGTAAGAGGAGCGGAAGGGGAGAGATTCGAACTCTCGGTACAGTTTGACCCGTACGACGGTTTAGCAAACCGTTGGTTTCAGCCACTCACCCACCCTTCCGGATAATCAACTGAACTTACAAAGAACAAAAATAATATAAAGGTGTTTCAATAGCAATTCTAAAAGGGCATATCAGACCGCAAAAATATTTATATTAATCTGTCATTTCCTCATAAATTTTTAAAAATATTTTAATTCATGAATATTCAATGAAACTACTTGATATAGTTTAAAATATTAATTATTATATTATTCCACTCTTAAAAAGTTATTTTTTAAATCTAAACATCCTAACACTATGAAAGAACATAAACTTAAAATAGCAGTACTTGGAGCCGGACACGGAGGGCTTGCTATGGCCGGTCATTTAGCTCTCAACGGATTTAGTGTTAATATTTACAGCAGAAGTGAAGAAAGACTATGGGGTATAAAATCGACAGGAAGGATAGTACTTGAAGGAGAGGTTGAAGGGGAGGGCTATCTGAATCTTGTGACGAATGATATTAAAAAAGCGATTGAAGATGTGGAATTAATAATGGTAGTTGTACCTGCAACGGCTCACAGGTTTTTGGCTGAAGAATGTGCACCATATCTACAAGACGGACAGATAGTAATACTTAATCCGGGAAGGACATTTGGCGCAATAGAATTCAGACAGGTGTTAGAAGAAAAAGGATGTGAAGCAAAAGCTATAATCGGAGAAGCTCAGACTTTTATTTACGCTTCAAGAGCGTTAGGTCCCGGGCAGGTTAAAATATTCAGAATTAAAAACTCCATACCAGTTGCTACATTGAGAGCGCATAAGATTCCTTCAACGGTGAATAAATTAAGGAAGGCTTATCCGCAGTTTGTTCCCGGGGATAATGTATTTAAAACAAGCTTTGACAATATTGGTGCCGTATTTCACCCAACATTGTGTGTGATGAATGCGGGATGGATAGAAGATATTTCTGATTTTCAGTTTTATATACAAGGGATAACACCGTCGGTCGTAAAAGTACTTGAGAAAGTAGATAATGAAAGGATAAAAGTTGCCGAAGCATTGGGTATCAGAGCAATATCAACAAGAGATTGGCTCTACCTTGCTTACGGAGCAACCGGTGATAACCTTCTTGAGGCAATAAGAGCAAATCCCGGATACAGAGGAATCTCAGCACCGAAAACATTAAAGATGAGATATATTGATGAAGATGTTCCGACAAGCCTCGTACCTATTTCATCAATCGGCAAGAAGTTTAAAGTACCAACACCGACTATTGATTCAGTAATTTTACTCGCATCGATACTTAATAACAAGGACTATATGAAAGAGGGAAGGACAGTTGAAAAACTGCATTTAGAAAATCTTACACTGAAAGAATTAAGAAGGTTGGCAATTGGACAAAGCTAACACGGCGTAGCCTATTGCTACAAACAAAACAGAGAAAAACAAATGATAGAGATTCTAACCGCAAGGATCGCAAGAAGAACGAAGGTCGCAAAGAGAGCAAATAAAATTAGAATGTTTTTATTTTTTCAAAGGATTGTTTTTATTACAATATTTTTATGGATATTAACACAAAGGAGAAAACATAATGAGAAAGCAATTAATTCTTGGAGGAGCGCTTGGAAACTGTGTACACGTGGGCGGACTTCATCACTTTCTAAAACTTGCAGAGCCAGAAGGATATGAGACAGTTTCACTCGGACCCGCTGTAAATGTTGATTTATTCATCAAGGAAATTATTAGACAAAAACCTGATATTGCAGCAGTAAGTTACAGGCTGACACCAGAAGTAGGGGAAGAACTTTTTCACAAACTGAAAGACGAAGTAAAACGGAATAATCTAAGCGGGGTAAGATTTATTTTTGGAGGTACTCCACCCGTAGCAGAAAAAGCGGAAGAATCAGGAATCTTTGAAAAAGTATTCAACGGAACAGAGACAACGGAGAAAATAGTTGAATACCTTAGAGGATACGGACAGAAAGGAATTAATGAAATATTTCCTAATAGACTTGTTGAAAGGATAAACTTAAAATATCCCTATCCTCTTCTGAGGCATCATTTCGGGAGACCTACTATGGAGGAGACGCTGGAAGGTGTGAAGAAAATAGCTGAATCGGGAGTGCTTGATATACTTTCAATAGGTACTGACCAGAATGCCCAGGAATATTTTTTTAATCCTGAAAATATGAAAAAGTCTCTTGATGGGGCGGGAGGTGTACCGGTAAGAAAAGCAAAAGACTTATCCGATATTTTTGCAGCGTCGAGATGCGGTAATTATCCTTTGGTAAGATGTTACAGCGGGACTAATAATCTTCTTAAATGGGCACAGATGAGCGTAGAAACAATAAATAATGCATGGGCAGCGATTCCCCTTACTTGGTACAGCGTAATGGATGGAAGGTCAAAGAGGTCGCTGAAGGAAGCAATAACGGAAAATCA
The DNA here is from genome assembly GCA_041649015.1 of Ignavibacteria bacterium. Lineage (NCBI taxonomy): Bacteria > Pseudomonadati > Ignavibacteriota > Ignavibacteria > Ignavibacteria bacterium. The sequence goes on along the minus strand of JBAZNU010000006.1, from coordinate 90,836 downwards.
ATTTGTGATGAAATGGTATGCTGAAAAAGGCATACCCGTAGAAGTGAATGAATCACATCAATGGAGTCTGAGGGATGCGCATGATTCATTGGCAGTAACAATGTCATTTCTTGCTGCTTACAATGCAAGAAAAATGGGAGTCAGAAATTACGTTTCACAATATATGTTTAACACACCGCCGGGAACAACACCGCAGATGGATATAGCAAAAATGATGGCAAAGAATGATATGATAAATTCCCTTAAGAATGAGAATTTTGATGTATTCAGAGAAGTCAGGGCAGGCATCGCTCACTTCTCAGAAGATGCCCATAAAGCGAAGGGACAGGCAGCGGCATCATCTGTTATTTCTTTAACTCTTAAACCACATATACTGCATGTTGTGGGCTTTAGTGAAGGAGACCATGCTACTCATCCCGAAGAATTAATAGAAAGCTGTAAAATAATACATGGTGTTTTATTCGATTGTCTCGACGGTATGATTGATGCTTCGATGGATATAAAGATAACTGAAAGAAAGAACCATCTCATTAGCGAAGCAAATGATTTGCTTGAAGCAATAAAAGCTTTTGGTTCCGAAAGAAGTGATGACCCGTGGTCGAGTCCAGTTATTTTAGCAGATGCCATTAAAGAAGGAATCCTTGATGCACCTCATTTCAGAGGGAATAAATATTTATGCGGGAAGATTTATACAAAGTTAAATACCGGATCCTGGAATGCAATCAACGAGAATACAGGTGAATTAATATCGGAAAAAGTAAGATGCAATGAAATACTTTCAAAAATTAAATAGCTAATTGGGAGCATATATGTGCGGAATTGCAGTAATTATAGGTGAGAAGAACAAGGATCGATTGAAGGAAATGATGCAAAAAATGAAACACCGCGGACCAGATGAGAAGGGTACTTTCTTCAAAAATGATATTTCGTTTGGACATTTAAGACTTTCGATAATTGACCTGAATACGGGTAAACAGCCAATCTTCAATGAATCGGGTGATAAATGTATTGTTATGAACGGAGAGATATACAACTTCAAAAAGTTATATGATGTGTTGAAGGAAGATCACACTTTCAGTACAAAAACTGATACAGAGGTAATCATTCACCTTTACGAAGAATACGGTGAAAATTGTGTTGACTATCTTGAAGGAATGTTTTGTTTTGCAATTTATGATAACGGTAAAGTATTCATAGCAAGAGACAGAATAGGAATCAAACCATTATATTTCGGTTACGTGAACGGTAAAATGCATTTTGCGTCAGAAATCAAAGCCTTAAAAGGTTGTGATAGCATTGATATATTTCCACCAGGGAATACATATTCATCAATTGAAGGATTTAAACAATATTATTCTCTGCCTCAATTAAATAAAAGCGATGAATGCCATAATGAAGATGAACTTACAAAGAAAATTAAACAGGAATTGACTGCAGCTGTTGAAAAAAGGATGGTTTCAGATGTACCGGTTGGTGTTTTTCTAAGCGGTGGACTTGACAGCAGTATTATTGTTTACTTGATGAAGAAGTACAATCCTGACTTGCATACTTTTTCGGCAGGATTTAAAAACTCTCCTGACTTAATAGCAGCAAGGAAAGTTGCCGACTATCTCGGAACAAAGCATTATGAGTATATTTACGACCTCGATGATATGCTTGAAGTTCTAACAGATGTTATATATTACCTGGAATCATTTGATGCGCCGTTAGTAAGGAGTTCTATCCCGGGTTATATGGTTTCAAAATTAGCATCGAAATACGTAAAGGTAATACTAACGGGAGAAGGAGCTGATGAACTTTTCAGCGGATATCATTATTTAAAAGAGTTTGACGTAGATCATATAAATGCTGAACTATTACGAATAACAGCAAATCTTCATAACAGCAATCTTCAGAGAACAGACAGAATGACGATGGCGCATTCAATAGAAGGAAGAGTACCATTTCTTGACCCTAACTTTGTAAAACTTGCTTTTAATATTCCTCCTGTGCAAAAAATTCCGGATGAAAACAATATTGGCAAAGTGCTGTTAAGAAAAGCATTTGAGGGATGCTTGCCAGAAGAAATATTATGGCGAACGAAAGCGAAGTTCTCCGAGGGTGCGGGTTCATCTGATTCGATTAAAGAATATATTGAGGACAAGATAACCGAAAATGATTTCTTTAATGAAAGGGCAAACAGCAATGTTGCTATAAGGTCGAAAGAGGAGCTTTTCTATTACAGAATTTATAAATCCTATTACGATTATGTGGATGTCGTAAAAGTCCTTGGAAGAACAAGAGATTTCAACTAAAATCTAATTTGAAGAATAAAACTACAATGTACAGGTGATTTAATTTTAACTTACAATTCTATTGTTGATTTACTAATTTACATAAGTACAATACCTCAATTGTTTTAACACCAAAAATAAATTATATTACATATGCAGAAAAAGGTTCTATTAGGAGATGAAGCGATAGCGCAAGCTGCTATTGATGCGGGCATCAGCGGAATATATGCTTATCCGGGGACGCCCTCAACTGAAATTACAGAATACATTCAGCAATCAAAAGATGCTAAAGCGAAGGGAATTCGTTCAGCCTGGTCGGCAAATGAAAAAACTGCGATGGAGGCAGCACTTGGGATGAGTTATGCGGGAAAACGTTCGATGGTTTGCATGAAACATGTTGGTTTGAATGTAGCTGCCGATCCCTTTGTAAATTCAGCTATTACAGGTGCTAACGGCGGAATGATTGTAGTGTCTGCGGATGACCCGTCGATGCATTCCTCACAGAATGAGCAGGACTCAAGGGCTTTAGCAAAATTCGCTTTGATACCCGTGCTGGAGCCTGCGAATCAGCAGGAGGCATACGATTTGGTTCATTACGGTTTTGAAATGTCGGAAAAATACAAGATTCCGGTAATGGTCAGGATAACGACGAGACTTGCACATTCGAGGGCGGGAGTGGCTTTAAAAGAGAAGAGAGAACAGAATAAAATTAATATTCCTAAGAACCCGGTTCAATTTGTACTGCTGCCGGCAAATGCGAGGAAGCAATACAAAGTATTACTGGAGAATCAGAAACATTTTGTGAATGAATCAGAAACTAGCGGTAATAACAGATACTTTGACGGTAAAGACAAGAGTCTGGGAGTAATCGCAAGTGGAATTGGGTATAACTATCTGATGGAAAACTATGATGGTGATTGTCCTTATCCGGTACTTAAAATTTCACAATATCCATTACCTTACATTCTTGTTAACAAGATTGCTAAAGAATGTAAAGAACTTCTGATACTTGAAGATGGATTTCCGATGATAGAAGAAATGCTAAGGGGATTTCTTGATAATTCACTTAAGATAAAGGGTAGAATAAGCGGCGAAATACCTCGGGACGGCGAACTTAATCCGAACATTGTTGCAAGAGCACTCGGGCTTACGGATACAGTCGGGAATGATATACCTGCACTCGTATCTCCAAGACCGCCCTCATTATGTGCAGGTTGTCCTCATATAGATTCATATCTTGATTTGAATGCAGTTCTCGAGGAGTATACACCGGGAAGGGTTTTTGCAGACATAGGATGTTATACTTTAGGTGCATTACCTCCTTATAATTCAATTAATTCTTGCGTTGATATGGGAGCATCAATAACAATGGCAAAAGGTGCATCGGATGCCGGTTTAAGACCCGCAGTTGCTGTAATAGGCGACTCGACGTTTACGCACAGCGGAATGACGGGCTTACTGGATTGTGTAAACGACAATACACCGGTTACCGTATTTATTCTTGATAATGCAACGACGGGAATGACGGGAGGACAGGTGTCATCAGCTTCGGGACATATAGAGGAAATTTGCAAGGGACTTGGCGTTGAGGAAGATCATATACATATTCTTAATCCTATGAAGAGATATCACGAACAAAATATGAAAGTAATTGAGAAAGAACTGGAATATGAAGGAGTATCGGTGATTATTCCAAGAAGGGAATGCATACAGACGATAGGCAAGCATAAGAAAGAAAAAACAGGTGGAGACAAGCCAAAGTAGGTTAAAAAGCTTGAACCACTAAGGCACTACGGTTACGGCTTAACCTATGGCTACAAACAAGATAGCGATAACAAATGATAGAGATTCTAACCGCAAGGATCGCAGATTAGAGCAAAGGTCGAAAAGAAAACATAGAAAATTATTTGATCCAGTGAAAAAGTATTGATAAAAGGCGTTTTAATTTTTGTAAAAAGTTTGTTTTTATTAGAACCTTTTTACAGATAATAGCACAAAGTACAATTGTTAACTTATTTGAAATTGTTAAATAAACACAAAGGATTACTCATAAATTTTAATAGTGTCAATATTACCAAAGATATGGTTCCTTTTGTTACTGAAGAGTTCTCAAAATTAATAAAAGAATAATCTTCTCCTAAGTGCACTTAGTGCCTTAGTGGTGAAGAACGAAAGGTTCATCAAATGAAGAAAGATATTATTTTAGCGGGTGTAGGCGGACAGGGAATACTCTCTATAGCATCTATAATCGGTGTAGCCGCTGTAAACCTTGGTTTGTACGTTAAGCAGGCAGAAGTGCACGGGATGAGTCAGAGAGGCGGCGACGTGCAATCTCATCTTAGGTTATCGAGCAAGGAGATATTTTCCGACCTTATACCGTTCGGAAAAGCAGATATGATTATTTCCGTTGAGCCAATGGAATCTTTGAGGTATCTCCCTTACCTGTCAAAAGATGGTTGGATAATTACAAATGCAAAACCATTTGTGAACATAAAGAATTATCCTCCGATAGAGAATGTAATAAAAGAACTTGAAACTCATCGAAACCAAATATCTCTCGATGCGGACAAAATAGCGCGTGAATCAGGGTCGCTGAAATCAGCAAACATGGTAATTCTTGGTGCCGCATCTCCGTTCATTGATATCGCTTATGAAAAGCTTCAAGAAGCTATCAAGTTTGTATTCGGGCGAAAAGGTGATGATGTAGTAAACGTAAATTTGAAAGCTTTAAAAGCAGGCCGTGATGTTGCGGATAAAATAAATTAATAAGTAAAATTACTTCTGTCCCGTTAAAAGTCAAATAAAAACAGTTGTTTAGTAGTAAAGTAGTTATTGTTTATAATATTCGAATTTTTAGGTAGCACTTTTAACAGAACTTTACTAAAATTGTTCACGTTTAAAATCTGAGGAATTGTGTAGATTTCTCCATTCAGTTTAAGAGTTTTCTTTATTGCTATTATGGTCACATGCACTGATATTGCAGACCAAATTTGAGTTTTGATTTCATTTTCGCTTTGACCATAAATGCATTTATCCTAAGATGTTGTTTTATCCATTTAAAAAATAATTCTATCATCCATCTTTCCTTATATAATTTTGCAATTGTTAATGCAGGTAAAGCATGGTTATTTGACAGGAAAATAAATGCTCTGTCGTTTTCTTCATCATAGAATTTTGTTCTTCTTAAATTATCTTTGTATAGTGTGGAAGTTACTGTACCCGTTAATTTTATTACCTGATAAAAAAAGTATATTCTCGTTCTTGTCAACTTTGTTTGAATAAAGTCTCTTAAAAACTAAATTGTGTTTTGTTCTGTTTATGAAAAAAGCATTATGGTCGTTTAGGCGGTTCAACATCTTAAAATCAATATAAGCTCTATCCATTATATATATTGCCATTGGTTCAAACTTAATTAGATCTAAAATGTTTACATCGTGAACTGCTCCGGAGGTAATGTTAATAAATTGAGGCAGAGATGTTCTTTAATCAAGTAAGGTGTGAAGCTTAGTGGATGATTTATTCTTTCTGTGCTGAGTCCACGGAGATAAAGTTAAACACAAATCAATTGTTGTGGAGTCTAAAGCATATAGTGCGTTATTAAGTTCTTTATAAATATGTTCATCAATGTGTAATATGTTTAAAGTGTTTTTAATTATATGATGGGAAAAATTTTCATATATTCTCCAATCATGGTTTTCATTTGCGCTGGCTAAATTACTTCTTGATATATGTCCGTTGATTCCCATGTGGTATAACTTTTCCGAATTAGAATTTAAGCAAGCTTCAATATCTCGGAGACTTTCTATGTATGTCAATTGAGCAAATATAAGATAAAGAAATTGATCTTATGAGGAAAATGTTCTTGAACGATGATTTCCTTTGTATTGAATCACTAGTTTGTCATAATATGATTTTGGGAAATAATCCACTATTTGCGAAATTACAGTTTTGCTAGTGTTCATATATAAATTTTGTGAATAAAACCTCAAAATAAAAATTATTAGGATTTTTAAATTCAAATCGATTTTGCGGTATTTGCTCATAACTAATATATTTTATTATTGATTACAGCCCGTACAAAAAATTAATCGGGACAGTAGTGATTTAAAACCTCATTTCTATCATTAGATGGATCAGGATTAATTGTTCCACTATATTTTAAAAATCAGGCTTTAATTCTCATATTGAAACGAAATTTCTCAAAATGAGATAATTCGTTTATTTTTATTGTGTAAAAATGTCATTTAATGATTAAAATCATCAATAATTTTTGGCATATAATTTGAGAGTGATAAGTAGATTCATTCAGTCGAATAAAATCAGGAATAAAGTAATTACAGTGAAAACTCAAAACGCTACAAACTCAGTAAATTTTTCAAGATATGATATTAGTTTTTTATTAATAATAACGTTGATTGTGGGAATGCTTGTACTCGGGTTTGTAATTGAATAAATCTCTATAAAAATAAGAGAAACGTGGAAAAGCAAAAAATATTACTGATAGATGATGATGAATCAACACTTGAATCACTTTCTACATATTTTGAAGAATTGGGATACAATGTGTTGAAAGCAAGAAACGGAATTACAGGACTCGAAATAGTCAAGAATTTAAGTCCTGATTTAATTATCTCGGATATAAGAATGCCTGGACTGAATGGGGTTGAGTTTGCTTTTATAATAAAAGGTCTTAAATTTAATATACCGATTATATTAATATCATCATTTGATTATAAAGAGAATAAATTAATTGATAAATGTTCATACGGTTATGTTCAGAAACCAATAGATATTCACTGTCTGAATGAAATGATAACTGAAGCACTGCCAAAAAATGTTTTAAACGAAAGTACTGTATAAAAAGAATTGTTTTTCTCCCTAATAATAATAGGCAAAGAATTGAATGAATTAAGCCCCTATTCCCCTTAATTGTCATCTTTGCCTATTTTAAAACCTTCGTGAAAGTCATGGTAACCCTCGTGAAAGTTTAATTCAATCCTAAACAAAAACTTCCTTCCTTCATTTCAAAAATACAATAGACTTTTTTAAAAGTCTCGTTTTTCATAATTTGTTTAATGAATGCAGTCGAAATCATCAAGAAAAAACGCAACGGCGGAAAACTTACCAAAGAGGAGATTAAATTCTTCATCAACAAACATCTTGAAGGAAAAATTACGGATTACCAGGTTTCTGCATTTCTAATGGCTGTACATTTCAATGGCATGAACGATGAAGAGACGCTACACCTAACAGAATTAATGCTCAACAGCGGCGAAATCATAGATCTTTCTTTTATAAATGGTGCAAAAGTTGACAAACATTCGACAGGAGGGGTAGGAGATAAAACGTCTTTAATACTATCTCCGCAGATCGCAATGCTTGGAATATATGTACCGATGATATCCGGCAGGGGACTCGGTCATACAGGAGGAACTCTCGATAAGCTTGAATCAATAGAAGGATTTAATATTAATAAAAATATTCAGCAGTATATAGAAACGCTCGCTAAGATTGGCTGTGTTATGATTGGACAGACTGAAAATGTGGCACCAGCTGATAAAAAGTTTTATGCTATTAGGGATGTAACTGCAACAGTTGACAGCATACCTCTTATTACCTCAAGCATATTAAGCAAGAAACTTGCTGAAGGTGCTGAGGCGTTTGTCTTTGACGTTAAGATGGGAAGCGGTGCGAATCTTCAAAATGAAGATGAATCCAGAGAACTTGCAATGAAACTTGTTTCGGTATCAAAGAAGTTTGGAAAGAAAGCAATTGCAGTGCTGACTGATATGCATGAACCTCTGGGTTATAAAATTGGAAACTGGCTTGAAGTTGAAGAGTGTATTGAAGTAATGAAAGGGAAACCGGTTCCTGACCTCATTAAGGTTAATAATGTACTTGCAGGTGCTATGATTTTTCTTGGCGGTAAAGCGAATAGTATAGATGAAGGTGAAAAAATTGCTGATGAGCTTTTGGCAGGCGGGAAGGTTTATTATAAGTTTCTGGATATGGTGAGAGAACATAATGGGAGTGTTGAATATATAGAAGATTATAATAACTTAAAGAGAGCAAAATACTCAAGAAAGATTACAGCTGAAAAGTCTGGATACATTAATAAACTCGATGCTTATGGTTTTGGTCTTGCTAATGTTGAACTCGGAGGCGGGAGGAAGAAAGCCGATGACAGGATTGATTTTTTATCTGGTATTATTCTTGAGAAGAAATGCGGAGACAAAGTTAAAAAGGGCGATACTATTTGTGTAATGTATGCAGAAGATGAAGAAAGGTTTGAGAATTCAATTGTACTTATTGACAAATCAATTGAAATAAATGAAGTGAATACTTTTAAGAAGAACTTAATCATGGATATAATATATTAGCATGTTTAAACTGACCGGTAAAATAATATCAACATTCATTACTTTAGGATTTATTGTCCTAATTTCTGGTTACTTTATTTACAGGTCGTTTACTGATAATGAGAGTACTGAAGATATTAAATATTACATAGTCGTTAAAGTTGTTGACGGTGATACCTTCGAACTCAGTGATAAAAGCAGGATTCGGCTTCTTGGAATTGATACTCCTGAAGTGTATGATTCTGAAAAACTTGAGAGGGATGCCGAATCGAGTGGTCAGGATATTAATACCATTAAGAAGCTCGGAAAACTCGCAAGCGACTACGTAAAGGGTATTGCCGAGGGGAAACGAGTGAGGCTCGAGAGAGACCCAAAAAACGACGACAAGGATAAATACGGTAGATTGCTAAGGTATGTTTATCTTGAAGACGGGACTTGTATTAACGCAAAGATTATTAAAGACGGCTATGCTCAGGTTTTCGAAAAATATGAAATTTCTAAAATTGATGAATTCAGAAAGCTTCAGAGGGAAGCCCGCGAGAATAACAGGGGGCTTTGGGGACCCGTTGACGGACTGAAACAACTGAACTAAGATTCGCTGCCCGCAAGAAGATTGCGGGTTTTTTGTATTAACGAAAAATTAATTTTAATAATATATGAAAACAAAAATACTCGAAACTGCTATAACATTTGACGACGTTTTGCTCGTCCCTGCAAAGTCTGAAGTTCTACCGCGTGACGTAAAACTTAGGTCTAAACTTACAAAGAAGATTACTCTTAATATTCCCTTACTATCAGCAGCTATGGATACAGTTACCGAATCAGAGCTTGCTGTTGCTATTGCCCGAGAAGGCGGAATAGGGATTATTCATAAAAATATGTCATTCTCAAGACAGGCAGAAGAAGTTGATAAAGTGAAAAGAAGTGAAAGCGGTATGATTAGAGAACCTGTTACGCTTACGGCAAATGAAACAATCGGAGATGCATTAACGGTTATGGAGAAGTTTAGTATCTCGGGAATACCTATAATTGATAAAGCCGGGAAGCTAATCGGGATCTTGACTAACAGAGATTTAAGGTTTCATCCTGACAGGGGAATGCTGATTAAGAATGTTATGACAAAAGAAAACCTAATAACAGCGCCGATGGGAACTGACCTTACAAAAGCAGAGTTAATTCTGCAAAATCATAGGATTGAAAAGCTTCCAGTGGTCGATAAAAATGGTATCCTGAAAGGACTTATTACCTTCAAGGATATACAGAAACGGAAGAGTTTCCCAAATGCATGCAAAGATGAGTTCGGCAGACTCCGTGTCGGAGCAGCTGTCGGTATAGCAGGAGATACGATGCACAGAGTTACTGAACTTGTAAAATCAAGTGTCGATGTAATAGTTGTAGATACAGCACACGGTCATTCGAGAGGTGTTCTTGAAACAGTCAGAAAATTAAAGAAGAAGTTTGATGTTGAAATCATAGCAGGAAATGTTGCCACAGCAGAAGCAACGGTAGATTTAATAAATGCAGGTGCTGACGGGATTAAAGTAGGTATAGGTGCGGGTTCAATCTGCACAACAAGAGTTATAGCAGGTGTCGGTGTTCCCCAGCTTAGTGCAGTACTTGAATGCTCCAAAGCAGCAGCTAAGTATAGAATACCAGTCATTGCAGACGGCGGAATTAAACAGACAGGCGACGTTCCAAAAGCTATCGCAGCAGGTGCAAGTTCTGTTATGATTGGCGGTATGCTAGCCGGGACAGATGAAACTCCCGGAGAAAAAGTTCTTTATGAAGGTAGAAGTTTTAAAGTTTACAGAGGAATGGGTTCGATAGAAGCAATGAAAGAAGGCTCGAAGGACAGGTATTTTCAGGACATGGAAGACGACATTAAAAAACTTGTTCCTGAAGGTATTGAAGGAATAGTCCCATATAAAGGTCCTTTAAAAGATACTATTTATCAGATTATCGGAGGACTGCGTGCTGCGATGGGCTACTGCGGTGCAAAAGACATAAATTCGATGAGAGCAAAGACAAAGTTCATGAGAATTACTAATTCCGGCTTGAGAGAAAGTCACCCCCATGATGTCAAGATAACAAAAGAAGCGCCAAACTACGGAACAAAGGGGTAAAAGTTTAGCGTCTTTGTTTTATTTGTGATTTTGTGTTTTGGTGGTAAAATCTTTATATTTTGAAAGCAATAATAGTGTAATAGTGATTCTGATATTGAAATCTTACCCTACAGAATCTTGTTTTTAAAACTAATACTTCAGAATTTTTGTTTGCAATATAAACATTAAAATAAAACAAAACATGGATAATTTTAATAATCAATACGTACAGACAAGACCCGTTACCGAGGAACAGACCAATGAAATGGTACGCAGATTTATGCTTTCAGTTTATAACTGGATGACTCTCGGACTCGGACTTACTGCTCTTGCGGCATTTGGAATTGGCCGTTCATCACTTGTGAATGTTATTCTCGCAAACCCGATGCTATTTTGGGGAATAATAATTGTTCAGTTTGCAGTAGTGCTTGGAATGTCTTTTCTGATGAATAAGATAAATTCATTCGTTGCTGTCGGACTATTCTTTGTATATTCATTGCTGACGGGTGTTACGTTTTCAACACTTTTTCTCGTTTACACAGAAAGCTCGATATTCCTTACGTTCTTCACGTGTGCGGCTATGTTTGCGGGAACGAGCGTATTTGGATACATTACAAAGATTGACCTTTCGCGATTCGGAGGTTTTCTTATGATGGGTCTGATAGGTATAATAATCGCATCCGTTGTAAATATTTTCATTGGCAGCTCTGCAATTTATTGGCTGACTTCTTATGCGGGAGTGCTTGTTTTTGTCGGACTGACTGCTTGGGATACACAGAAAATCAAAAACATGGGTATGTTTCTGGATTCAAGGAGCGAAGACGGAAAGAAAGCTTCGATATTTGGTGCACTGATGCTCTATCTTGATTTTATAAACCTCTTCCTTTTCTTGCTTAGGATAATGGGCGGAAGAAAAGACTAATTGTTATCATTATACTATAACTAATGATAAAACACATTAAACTTATTGAGACAATACTTTATGTAAACGATCAAGAAGCGAGTTGGAGGTTTTATCAAAATATTTTTCGCAAAAAAGCAGACCTAAATGTTCCAGGTATGGTAGAATTTAATCTGTCGGATAATTTCAAACTTGGGTTAATGCCGAACAAAGGAATTGCAAAGATATTATCGGATAAAACACCTCATCCTGACAACGGGAATGGTATCCCCAGGTGTGAACTTTATTTATATGTGGACGATATTCAATTGGAGTATGACAATGCATTAAAAAGCGGAGCAAAATTAATAAGCCCAATTGCTGATAGAGACTGGGGTGACAAAGTATGCTACTTCTCTGACGCGGACGGTCATATTATAGCATTTGCAAGTAAGCTTTAAAGGAAGAGTGAAGACTAATAACAATCTAAAATCATTAAAATGAAAATAAATAAATTTTTAATAATTATTTTACCATTAATGGCATTCCTTTTGGTTTCTTGCCGAAACACAAATCAGGAAACCATCAATAAAGATATTAGTAAAAACTTGATAGTACTCGTTAAATACAAGTCTCAGCTGTCAAAAAGTAAAGAAGCAGTTGAAGGTTTGACGAAATTAATTGAAGCCGTAAAAACCGAACCTGACTTTGTAAATATTACACTTCATGTTGACCCTAAAGATGATTCGAATATTTTGCTTTATGAAGAATGGAGTAATGAATCATACTATAATGGTGCGCACATGAAAACAGAGCATTTGCAGAAGTTTATGGAAGATTCAAGAGCTTTTCTTGCAGGTCCGCCGGAAATCTCACAATGGAAAATTGAAAAAGTATTTAACGCTAAATAAATATAAATATAGAATACCTCAAAATAAGTTCCTTATTAGTCAATCGAAATTGATAGCTACACCCATGAAACATTAAGTTATAGTATTTCAATAATACAATATCATGATAATTAGCGAAATGAGAATCTAAAAATCAAATGCAGTCACTGGAAGAAAGTGTTGTAATGGCGATGGATGGTTCTGATAAAGAACTGTTTCCTTACTTGTCTTATATTGTGCAGGATTTATGGGAATTGGGCTCCGACCCTGAAACAATAATCATGCTGATAAACAAGAATTTTAACAAGCACGAGAATTTAAAAATACTCGATTTAGGATGCGGCAAAGGTGCAGTTTCTATAAAAACTGCGGAAAGGTTCAAATGCCGATGTCATGGTATCGATGCTATCGAAGACTTCATTCTTTTCGCCCGGCAAAAAGCAATTGAGTATAAAGTTAAAGAACTTTGTTCATTTGAAGCCGGCGATATCAGAGAATGCATTTCAGGGCTTCCTGCTTATGATGTTATTATTCTCGGTTCGATTGGTCCTGTTTTTGGGGATTACCAAAATACTCTTACTACATTAAGGACGTACTTAGTGAGCGGAGGTATTATCATTATAGACGATGCTTATATAGAAGATGATAGTGATTTCTGTAATCCGCTTGTTTTAAAACACAAGGATCTTATCAAACAAATTAATTCATGTGCTATGCGTCTGGTTGAGACTGTAACTGCTATAAAAGAAGAAATCTCCGATATAAACAACAACATGCATGAGAAAGTGAAGAAGAGATCTCTGGAACTTCTCGAAAAACATCCTGAAAAAAAGAAGTTATTTACGGATTTTATTGCAATGCAGGAAGCTCAGATTGATGTCTATACAAACAAGATTACATGTGCAGCTTTTGTGATTGAAACAATCTGAAAACCATATACTTAAGCAGTGTAAAGCGATCACTTGATAAAGACTGACTCGACGTAACCATCCGAAAGATAGATATTGAGTTTATATTCCATTATCAATTTTCTAAATATAAATATTTATAGATAACCGTTATCACACTAATATATATTGCAGAAGCAAAATATATGTATTATCTTAAACCCAATAGTTCAAAAATTTATGATGTTATTTTTGATATTAATATATTGATTCATTAAAAACATATTTTTATGATATATTCCAACGAAAAAGTCAGAAGACAGGACAGACTGCTTGACGAAATGTCAGCAATCAAGCTTTTAAAAGTAAGCGAATATGGCGTCCTGTCAATGTATTCCGATGAGGAGGGTATTTATGCTGTTCCTGTTAATCATGTCTGGGATGGGAAAGATTCTCTGTATTTTCATTGTGCAACAGAAGGGAAAAAACTTAATATTATAGATTTAAATAATTCTGTAACTTACTGTATCATTGGTGAGACAAATGTTATTTCGAAAAAGTTAACATCTGAATATGAAAGCATTATCCTTGAAGGTAAAATATTCAGAAACCTGCCCGAAGAGGAACGGATGCGGGCTTTAGAAATGATGCTCGATAAATATTCACCGGAAGATAAAAAAGTCGGTATGATATACGCTGAAAAATCATTTAACAGAACAGAGATATAAAGAATGGATGTCGAAACATGGTCGGGAAAGTCAAGAAAATTTATAACCCCAAAGAAATAAAATCTGCTTCCTTTGTTCTTCTTTATAGAGAATAACTTTTTGATACTACCATGTGCTGCATCTGACCTACGATTGTACATTCCAATAAATCATATATAAAACTAAAATTCAAGAGACTGCTATTTGTTTTTTACTTTTCTGAACAAATTGGAAATTTCTTTTTGCATGTTTTAATTTTATATAATACCAAAAAATGATGGTTTGTACATTTCATATATTAGTACTTAATTCATAATTTGAAGTATAAAATTATTTTTGTACATAGTTGATTACCAATCTTGAAATTATTTTAGAAACATCCAATAAAATACTTTTAAAAGAATAAGCTGCTTTTCTTTTTGTATTATCTTTATTTTATTGAACTTTTCCCCTACAAATTATTTTATTGACATTGCTTAAATAAATTAATAAGTTAGAAAAGAGGAATAAGAGGAATGTATAAACAGAGAATTAAGATTTTGTATATGTTCCAAAAGCACACCGCATTTAAGTTTATAAAGAAGTTTTCCTTTCGTAGATTTTCTTTTAATATGTTTTTCATTGACATAAAAATTGCTATTTGACTTTTGTACTTTGATACCAAAATTATTTGGAAAAGAGTGAGCAAAACTAATGATACAGAAAAAGTTAGTAAAAGGAAATTATTAAAAATTAAAGGAGGCAAAAACATATGAAAAAGTGTTTATCATTATGTTTTTATATCTTATTCTTCACATTTCAGATTAGCGGTCAAGTCTTTTTTGAATCACGGATTACAAACGGTTTTATAGATAAAAATCCTTCGTTCGCAACAAAACTTATATGTAATTACGGCATCAACTATTTTGAGTTCCTTACGTTTGAACGCTGGTCATTTGTGAATACGAGCCATATATGTGTATTGAAAATGGGAGAGAATTCACCGCTTGATTCAGTAATATATTTGACACCAAATGGAACCATAAATAAAAATCCGTCAATAGCATACAATTTCTACGAGTTAACAAAAGCAATGGTGGTTTGGCAAAAGTACAATAATGGGAAGTGGGATATATATGGTTCTGCATATTTGCAGGGTGTGTGGTCTCTGCCGTTTCCTGTGGATACAAGCAGCGGGAATAAAAGTAAACCTTGTATAATTTATATCGATAATACTACTTTGCCATTATTTGGTATTGCCTATCAAAAGGAAAACGATATTATTTTCAAGAGATTTAATGCAGAATTAAGGCAGACTATTTATGAGGAAAATTTAACATCAACAGATACATCGGTTTGTAGAAATCCTATACTAACAAAGAGCGATTATCAAGAGGGTAAATGTTATGTATGTTATGAAAAACAAAAACCTGACGGCAACTTTGCGATATATTACAGAGTCTCAGGCGGGTATCCATATAGCTGGTCAAATCCAGACACGCTTGCCTATATGGGGAATAACCAAAATGTGAAAACGATGAGTTCATTTGAAAATTCAGAAAGTTTTTCTTTTGAATCTAATCGTTCAGGAAAATGGGGAATTTTTCAAACTTACTGGACTTATAGCAGCGGCTGGCGTTTTCTTCAGTCATTAATCTCTGTTTCTCAGACATCGCAATATTATAATTACTCTTCTTTTTGTTATCCTCTAATTACAGATGCATGGGCTGTTTATAATACCGTTATTAAAAAAACAAACGACAGCTCTAAAATATTGTTTTCATCGGGAACAGGATTCTCCAATCCGTTCCACATTGTTCCAATCGGAGATTCGTCAAAATCTTCAGTGATATCTTATGGGAATGGTGTATTCATCCCGAATTTCTTTCTAAGAGTGTGGACGGTTTACAACAAAGATTCAGCAAACTATTCTATGCTTTATGCTATTGGCACAACATTTTCACCTGGTAAAATAATAAAAATAGGGAGTGAGATCCCTAAAGGTTATTCCCTCAAACAAAATTATCCGAATCCGATTAATCCGAGAACAGTAATTAGGTTTGATGTTGCGAGTGGATTCCCTATAAAAGCATACGGGAATGATCCGTTGCGGCGGGTGGTTTTGAAAATATATGACGTTATGGGACGCGAAGTGGAGACACTCGTGAATGAAGCACTTCAGCCCGGTACTTATTCAGTTGACTGGAATGCATCGGAATTTCCGAGCGGAGTTTATTATTACAGATTGCAGACAAATGATTTTACTGAGACGAAACGTATGACGCTAATTAAATGAGAATTAGTATAGGAAATAATGAAAAATAAATTTATAAATTTAAAAATTGGAGGAATTTTTATGCGTTATATTTTAATTACACTCTTAATCATTCTATTGTTCTCTTGCGGACAAACAAATGAAAAGAATAATGGTTCAAACAAAGTAGAGCCGGTATCTTTAGACAAACCCTCAAGTGATAAGTCTTTGCAAGATTCTCTTAAAGGTGAGGTTAGGGATACAACTTTTAAAGCAAAGCTTTCACCTGGCGAAAAAGATAATATTGTCAAAATCCATTCGACGTTTTTCCCGGAAACTAAGAAACAAAAATGGACTGAACTAAAATATACAGTAAGTATAGACGGAAAAGAAAAAGCAGAAAGGATTGTATCAATCGGCGATTTAAATTTAAAAGTAAAAACAATTGATATAGATAAAACCGATGATTACGAACATCTTTTGATATACTATGTATCAACAGACCCTGTTAATCCTGACCTTCCTTTTTACGGCGAATATTTATTCATATTCAACGATGCCCCCGAATTAGCAACAGTATTTTACGGGAATGAGCCGATTATATACGGAGACGGATTTATATACTACAATTATAATTTTGGGTTCGATAATATAAAAAGAAAATGCACAATCGAGAAAAACAAGTTTAAGGAGATACTTGAAAAAGAATATCCTTTGGGAAAAAAGGAAGGTGTTATAACTGAATCTTTGACGCTATACTCATCACCCGACGCAAACTCATCTATTGTGGGAAAAACGGTAACAGGTGAAAAGGTTTCTATCGTCGGATGTAATTTGAATGAATACTATCCAAATGACAACGACGAAAATGAACGTTCAGTTATCTGGTTCAAGATTAAAACGGAAAAAGGTAAAACCGGATGGACAGACAAAGCAAACGGACGGATAAAAGGAGGGGGAATTAACTGGGCAGGTTAAATTAAAAATTGTATTATTAAAAATATTGATTCTTTAGAATTAATTTTAATGTCACATTTTGAAATTAATGTTATAAACTGTGAATACAGATGTTTAAGGCAATTAACTTTGATTTAACGATGTAACTATTTGAATTTCAATCAATCCATCTTCTGATTGTAAATTCTTTATCTTTCCATTCACGTTTTCCGATTTCATTCACAGGTTTACAGTCATTCATTATTGATGCGAGACGTGATTTCAGGTCGGATGTATGAACTCCTGAATTTGGTGATGATTCAATAGCCGTACTTTCATCGAGAATTATTACAACGTGTCCTTTAACTACAATCAGGTCGAGCGGTTTAAGTAAAGGTAATATCTCTTCAAGTGTTTTATCTTCAATATCTACCGGATTTCCGAAAGATAGAAGTGAGGATGTATTGCGGGGCGTGTATCCTGCCGTTGCCTGATAAAGCAGTCCCGAGCAGTCAACTCCTTTAAGAATCCAGAGTGCTTCTGTGGCTTCATCTATTTCGTTTTTTGGCTGATAGTAATTCAGCATGGGATATATTCCGTACGCATAGTTGCCGCCCCACATATATGGATATCCAATTAATGATTTCATGAATTTTAAAACATCTTCTTTGACGGGTTTATCTATTTTCCTTGATTCCGGCTTTGTGTTGTAAGTCGTAACCATTCTGCTGTCAACGTAGAAATCTCCTTTGTACTCGTATTCATCCGTCGTTACTTTATAATATTTCAAATTTCTATCATCGAATTCTGCAACTTCAATTATTTCAAAGACCGTACCCGGAAATGCAATGAACTCCATTTCACCTATCAGCCCTCTGCTGTCGAGTTTTACCGATGAACCGTTATCACCTCCGAAAACAAGAAAGAAGTTATATGTATTCAGTACAGGTGTATAATCATTTGCCGTACAGTATTTCTGTGAGTAAACATTAGAAAAGAATAAGAGAAATATTATAGAAAGATGAAGTTTTTTCATACAATTATATTTTTAATATGATTAAATTAAAACCAATATAAATATACCTCGATATATTGAAAATGAAAAAACTCTTCGCTGTTTTTATGTTATTGCTGACTATGGATGTATATTCACAGGTGGTAATTAATGAATTAATGTATGCGCCCGTTTCTCCTGCTGAGGAATGGTTTGAAATTTATAACAGTTCTTCAGCACCCGTAAACCTGCAAAACTGGAAATGGAAAGATGCAGCTGTAACCAACCCTCTCAGAACCATTACAAATTCTAACATTATTTTAAACGGAAATTCTTATGCTGTAATATGCGAGGATTCTGCAAACTTTAGATTGAACTATCCAAATGTTTCTGCTTTGCTGATTCAGTCAATCGGTTGGAATGCGCTCAATAATACAGGAAGCGAATGTCTTGTTTTAAAGAATGGCACAGGTGCAAACGTTGACAGTCTGTTTTATACAAACAGCTGGGGAGGGAGTGGAGGTTTTTCACTCGAAAGAATAAATCCTAACGCACCTACTATTCAGCAAAGCAACTGGGGAAGTTCTATAGACCCTCAGAAAGCGACACCCGGCAAACAAAATTCGATTACACTAAAGCAGAATGATTTAATGCTTAAGAGTTTTGCTATTTCTCCCGTTTTCCCGAATACTGGTGACACTCTAAAACTGGATTTCGTGTTTAAGAATTCTGGTATTAATCAGGCAAATAATTTTTCACTTAATATATATAAGGATTTGAATTTCGACAGTATAGCCTTGCCGAATGAAATTATTCATCAACAAAGTTATACCTCAGTACTGAATCAGGGTGATACGATTAATTACAGGTATTCTATTCCGAACATTGACAGCGGAAAGAAACAATACATCGGTGTCGTTTCATGGACACCCGATGATGATACCTTAAATAATAAGCTGGTAAGGAGTGTAACTGTAGGAGGGCAGACAGTACTTACTGGTATTCTTATAAATGAAATAATGTACAGTCCTCAAAGTCCAGAGCCGGAATGGATAGAGTTGTATAATAATTCCAACGCACCTATTAATATTAAGAACTGGAAAATTGCGGATGAGACTTCGATTGCTTCGCCTGTTACAATCACAACTTCCGACAGGGTAATCAATGCGAGCGACTATTTAGTAATTGCGAAAAGCAATGCCCTTGTGCCTTTGCATCCGCTAATTGATTCAAGCAAGGTTTTGTATCTTTCGGGTTTACCGGTGTTCAATAATGATGTTGACAGGGTTGTAATTCTGAATAATGCTTCGGGTATTATAGATGAGGTTACATACCGTTCATCTTGGGGAGGCAGTAGCAGAAATTCGCTCGAAAGGATTTCTTTCAACAAACCCTCACAGGATTCAACAAACTGGATGACATCGCTGGATTGTGAATTCTCGTCGCCGACGAGAATGAATTCTTTTACAGGCCTAATCTCAGGAAATAAAAACGATTTATTAATAAATGAAATAATGTTTGACCCGCTTACTACAAGTTGCGAATGGATTGAGTTGTATAATAACTCCGGCAAATATTTAAGTCTTAACGGATGGAAAGCAATCGTTGGCACAAAGAGTATTAATATTTTTTCCGATTGTAAATTCTATCTTCAGCCGAATTCGTATCTTGTTATTGCCGCTGATTCAACCTTGTATAACCGGTTTGGTTTCCTCAATAGCACCACTGATAGTTCAAGAAGAGTTTTACTCAATTCAGATTTAACACTTGTTAATACAGGTGCAGTCATAAAAGTGACAGATGTTCTAAATAACATTATTGATTCATTAATTTACTCGGACAAATGGCACAATAATAATTTATCCGATACAAAGGGGTATTCACTTGAAAGAATAAATACATCTTTGCCCTCGACGCTCTCTTCAATCTGGAGCAGCTCTGCCGACCCTCTCGGTGGTACTCCGGGAAAAAAGAACAGCATTTACACTTCGAACAATAAAGAGACATCCTTGAGCATAAGTCCTAATCCGTTCTCGCCCGATGGTGACGGATGGGAAGATTTTACCATAATTAAATACAAACTGAAAACAAACACTGCTCAGGTTCGTGTGAAAATATTCGATGTGAAAGGAAGAATAATAAAAACACTTCTCAATAATCAGATTAGCGGTAGTGAATCACAGATTGTTTTCGACGGTAAAGATGAAAGCGGTGAAAAGCTGAGAGTCGGCATATACGTTGCTTTTCTTGAAGCTGTTGATGATAACGGAGGTACAATCGAACAAATAAAAGCAACTTTTGTAGTTGCTGCAAAGTTATAATGTCATGATGCAAAATAAGAAAATACTATACTTAATCGTCGCTCTTACGGCATTCTTTGTCTATTACAATTCGCTATTTAACGATTTTGTTTTCGACGATGAAAGCGTTGTCCAGAATAATCAGTCTATTACTGTATTATCAAACATCCCGAAGTTCTTCACGGCAGAAGAAGGTTTCCATAAGGTTATAGGCAGGTATTACCGTCCTGTTGTGTCTTCGCTGTATGCGGTTGATTATGCTTTGTGGGGTATGGAACCGTTTGGATTTCATCTTACGAATGTAATTATTCATACAATTACTGCATTGTTATTGTTAATGATACTTATGAAACTGTTTGGCGAATTTAAGTACGGAATGATGTCATCTTTGTTAGGTGCTCTGATTTTTGCCGTTCATCCGATTCATACTGAAGCTGTAAGCTGGATAAGCGGAAGGACAGATTCACTAACGACAATGTTCTTCTTTTTGTCCTTTCTGTTTTATATAAAATATACAGAAGAAGGATATTCAAAATCGTTGCTTGCTGTTTCTTTGATTGCATATTTTCTTGGTCTCCTTTCAAAAGAAATGATTGTTACAACTCCTGTTCTGTTGTTTGTGTATGATTATTTCTTCAGAAAAAGAAAGTTGGATTGGTTTAAAGAAAATATCTTGCAATATGCATTATTTATCTCAGTAACAATAATTTTCGTCTTGATAAGATACCTTGTCCTGAAGGATGTTGTTGACAGAACTACTTACATGTATTTTTACGGTGAGGAGACTTCAACTGCAATTTATACGATGCTGAAGACAGTTCCGGTTTATTTCAGACTGCTGATTGTTCCCGTGAATCTACTTTATCATTATAACGGAGTCCTTCCGGATTCTTATTCTATCGCCGATATTAAGGTGATCCTTTCAATTCTGTTTATTATCGCAATGCTCGTTATTTCTTTTAACCTGCAGAAGAAATACGGTGAAGTCTCATTCACAATTTTATTCTTCCTTATTTCATTACTTCCGGTCATGAATATCATTCCGACAATGAACTACATGGCTGAAAGATTTTTATATCTTTCTTCTTTTGCTCTGTCAATTATCATATCATTCGTCATTGTCAGATTCGCTAACGATAAGAATAAAAATATTTTTGCTGTACTTTTCATACTGATTATTGTTGTATTTGCATACCTTACTGTAAGCAGAAATGCCGAATGGAAAAATAACGAAACTCTGTATATGACAGCCGACGGAAAAAATGGAAACGTACTGCTTGTAAATGCCGGTAATATGTATGCTAATAAGAAGGACTACGCTGAAGCAGAGAAACGTTACAGACGTGCCATTGAAATTCGCGATAACTCTGTTCTTGCGCATCATAATCTTGGACTGATATTTCTTATTAAAGGCGATATTGATTCCGCCGAAATAAAATTTAAAAAGGGGATTGCGATTGATAGTCTCGCACCTGACGGGTATTTCCAGTTAAGTAATATATATCAGCAGAAGGGGAATATTCCCGAAGCAATAAGAATGCTTGAAAAACTTCAGACTATTGTTCCTAATTACAGGGATTCAAAAAATATTCTTGATATTCTTAAATCTAATCCGGAAAATACTCAGGAGGAGATTCAAAATAATATCCCGAACAGCGTTCAAAATAATCAGCTGGCAATTTATGAGAAACGATCTTTTCAGTACTATCAGGAAGGAAAGTTCGATGATGCCATCAAAGACTTAAATGAAGCAGTGAAACTTAATCCGGCTTCTGCTTCTGGATACCTGAATAATATTGCTATGTGTTATTTAGGAATGAAGAATAATAATAAGGCAAAGGAATATTTTAACCTTGCAATCGAAAAGGATAATAAAAATATAAACGCTTATAACGGACTTGCTGACCTTTATCTGAAGGAAAGCAATGTTCCTAAAGCAAAAGAAGTTTATACAAAGATTCTCAATATAAATCCGCAGGACTTGAATGCGAAGAATAAACTTGATTCTTTAAACGAGAAATAAATGCTTAAGACTGGTAATACTAAAGACATTACAATTTTAAAAGATAATAAATATTATCTTAATTATGCGGTTCTTCTGTCAGTAATCCTTGGTCTGGTTTCACAGTTCTTATCTTACTACTTTGATTTTAATTTCGCCTACCGCGATTCAATATACAGACTCGAAGCTGCACGAAGGTTCTTTGATGCTTACAATCCGGGAATAATAAATCAGATAGGTACTGTTTGGCTTCCTTTCCCAAACTTATTACTAATGCCTTTTGCTTATGTAGATTACCTATGGCAGACAGGTCTCGCAGCATCAATCATGAATTTCCATTTGTTTGCAGTAAGTGCTGTAGTTATATTTTTATCTGTTAAAAAGTTAACGAACAACGTGATTGCTACTTGGTTTGGTTTTTTTGTATATGTACTGAATTATAATATTTTGTACTTCCAGACTACTTCCATGACTGAGCAGATTTACCTAACTCTTACAATTTGCAGTTTTTATTATCTGCTTATTTGGGCTTATGATAAGAAGCGAATCCATTTACTTATCTCTTCATTGTTTATATCTCTCGCTGTCGGGTCAAGATACGATGCATGGCCTGTTGCAGTAGCTTCGATTTTAGTTGTGTATGTAATTTCATTAATTGATAAGGATAAAGCAATAAGGAATTCATTTATTTATGGATTTGTTCCTGTATTGTTAATAATCGTTTGGTTCTGGTATAACTGGCAATTCTATGGCGATGCGCTTGAGTTCTCAAGAGGAAGGTTTTCTACTCTGTATCAACTTCAGTATTACGAAGCAGCGGGAAGACTTCTCACTAAAAATAATTTTCTGCTTTCCGCAAAAGTTTATATCAGTTCCGTGTTGTTATATTCGGGAAATCTTTACGCAGTACTTGCAATAATAGCTTTGTTTGTCTATGCTTTTAAAAATAAGTTCAATTCAAAATCTCTTCCCGTCTATGTTCTCTGGGTTGCTTTACCGGTTAGTCTAATATTAATGTATAAAGGTCAGGTAATAATTGAACTCCCGAACTCTGTGCCTCCCGGCTATTTCAACAGCAGATACGGTTTGTACATGTTTCCCGCTATTGCAATTTTCTCAGGTATTTTTGCTCTTTACGTTCAAAAATACATCGGGAAGAAACTCCTTTTGTACTTTCTCGCTTTTGGTCTTCTTGTACAGCAGCTTACGTTTCTCTACAATTTCCCGTACAGCATCCCTTCACTTGCTGAAGCTAAATATTCTTACAGCAAAGCAAGCGAAGACCTTTCTTTATTTCTTAAAGAAAACTATAAAGGAGGTAATATCCTCTACGACAATGTTGTGTTTGCAATTCACCCGTGGAGTGGTATAAACCTTAAAGATAGAATAACTTTTCATACTTATGAAATAGGTGAAAAAGCAATGAATGAACCAAGTAAATATGTTAATTGGATTTTATTCTACATCGATTCTCCTAATGATCATATTCATGATGCTGTAAAAAACAATCCTGATTTTCTTAATAATTTCGTGCTCAAATTCTCCACTTCAGGAATTGAAGTTTATTCAAAAAAGTAATCAAATTCTATTTCCTCACTTGACTTTTCTCTGTTTTATAACTATATTATTTACATGTAAAATAAAGTAGTTCCTTTATGTATATTCTACTTTAATTACACCTATTAACCACTAATTTACTGTAAAAACAGTAAAACACACCAAAATACAATAATAGAGCGATAATTCCACGATAATAGTACGTTTACAATACGGAGTAAAGCCGTGTTAACTCCGTACTAAAGCCTAAGTTCTGCCGTACATCTATCCTTCCTGAGCCAACCGTGTTTCCAAACCTTATTAAAATACTTCCGAGCAATAATCTATTTTTGAATTGTTTATCTATTTTTCTTTCTATATTTTTGATTTCTCGGGGTGTAGATCAGTTGGCTAGATCGCTTGAATGGGGTTCAAGAGGCCGGCAGTTCGAGTCTGCCCATCCCGACAAAACATTCATGTCTAATTGTCTTGATGGAATCGGAAAGATTCGTTTTCGAGTTTTTCTGTCCTTTTATAGAATCTGAACATTCTCAAATTACTTTCAAATATTATTGATTATTTAGAAATAATAGTTTATTATTGTAGCTAATTTAAATAATTTTTATTAACTAAAGTGTTACGTTAAATGATTCTTAAAAAACTTTTCTTACTTTCCTGTTTGTTTATTATTTTCGGTTTATATTTTACCGATTTTTCTTATTCTCAGAAAGTAATTGATCCTAATAAGGACTATCCTGTCTATATTAGACCTGAGCTTCCTCCAAGTATGTACATGCCTGGAGCAGTTATCACAGTAGATGACTACGACAATTGGCACATTGGCACTGATTTTGCCGAAGTAGGTATGGCTGGGAATCCAATTGTCCCAACTAACTTTGCTGCTGCGTGGAATAATCTTGGTTCGACTATCGGCGCGTATTCATATTATACTCTAAACGGTATTGATTGGCTACCTTCTACTCAACCCACTTGGGGAGCTGTGGTACGTGGAGATCCTGTCATGGCATTTGATGGTCTGGGAAATTTGTATTTCGACAATATGTATGGCTCTATTTCAGGTACCAAAGTTGCTAAATCTACAAATGGTGGTGTGAATTATTCATCGGTAGTTACAGGAGGTACGGGTAACGATAAAAACTGGATTGCTGCAGTGCAAACAGGCGGTCCTTATGCGAACTACATTTATCAGGTTATGACTCCTGGCAATATAAAAAGAAGTACTGACCTTGGTGCTACTTTTACTCAGGTAGGTTCTTTCTCAAATACTTTACCTGGTATGATGGTATGCGTCGGACCAAACGGCTCGACAAACGGAGGTGCTGCTTATGTAGTAACTCACACAGGCTCATCAACTGCTGGTACATATAATTTCTATTGCTCAACCAATGGTGGTACAACTTGGGTTTTGAAAAGTACTCAAAATTTTGCAGGTTACGTCGGTACTTATGTAAACTCACGACACTCTGTTCAGAATATGAGAACCAGACCTTATCCTTTCATCATTGCTGATAATAGTAATGGTCCAAACAGAGGAAGACTTTATCTTGTTTACACTAAGAATAACCCTAATTCAAGCGGCCAAAAACCAAATATATATTTAAGATATTCTGACAATCAAGGAACTACATGGACTGACTCTGTAAGAGTAAACGATGATGCTAATACGCAAAATAATCATCAATGGTTCCCTGCACCTTGGTGTGACATTAATACTGGTCATCTTTATATTAAATGGCTTGATACCCGCGATTGCCCGACAAGCGACAGCTGTATGGTTTATGGTACTGTATCTACTGATGGAGGAGTAACCTTCGCACCTAATCAGAAAATCTCAAACAAAAAATTCAGAATTAACTGCACTTCTTGCAACGGAGGTACACCAGCTTATTTGGGTGACTATGACTATCTAGCATCAAACGGGAAAGTATCTATGGTTGCATGGACTGATTTCCGCAATAATACTTTTGGTAATTACGTTGGTTACTTCCCCGACTTTGCTATGAGAATGAACCCAACTGAAGGCACTATTAGTAATCCAAACGGTTTTGCTGATTTTAAAATGGTGGTTCCTTCAGTAAAACTATATACCGATACTGTCATAGTTTCAGGAGAAGTTACACCCACTCCTGCTATCGGTAACTTTGTTATCACGACTCCAAATGGAGACAAACTTACATCTTATCCAGATTCATTAACAGTAAGGGTTACAGTAAATAACGTAACTCCCGGGGCATACGTTCTTAATGTTACTGCTAAAGGTCCGAACGGTACTCCGGTTCACAAAAGAGCAGTTTCAATTACTGTTAGTGGTCCGACTTCAATTACAACTAATGAAGTTCCGTTAACTTTCAAACTTGAACAGAACTATCCGAATCCGTTCAATCCTGTTACAAGGATTAACTATTCAATTGCAAAAGCCTCAGATGTAAAGATAACAGTATTCAATACTCTTGGAAAACAGGTTGCTTCTTTCGTAAACGAAAAACAAGATCCTGGAAATCATTTCGTAATTTTTAATGCTAACTCACTATCCACAGGCGTATATTATTACAAGATTGAAGCAGGTAGCTTTACTGATGTGAAGAAAATGATATTAATGAAATAAGGATGTAATATTCGATAATCAAAAGGGGATATCATTTGATATCCCTTTTTTATTAACCTTTCAGAAATTCTCTTTGCCTATCTGTCAAAATATCTTCAGCAGTCTCGATATTAACTGCAATTTTTTCTACTAACGGTTTACATAAATACAAAGCATCATTATCTTCAGAACTCAAAAACTTAATGCCTTCTTCTTTACTTAGAATAACAGGCATTCTGTTGTGAATTTTCGCAATCGTTGTATTGGGCTGTGAAGTAATAAGCGATGCAAAGATACCATTATTTATTTCTGTATATATACCAGCCATAAAGAAAAGCGGCATTGTCTCAAACCATATTCGCTGCGGAATCTTTATAACTTTGTTTTTTACACCGAAAGTCTTCCACTCGTAAAAAGCCGTCGCAGGAATAATACACCTGTTATGTGTAAACAACTTTTTCCAATAAGGCTTCTCAGCTATAGTCTCTATCCTGGAATTAAATATTAGAGGTGTCTTATCTCCCGGAAACTTTATACCCCATGTAAAGCATTTCAGTTCGAACTGCTCTTTGCTTTTCTGAATTATGAGTATATCATCGCTTGGAGCAATATTTATCTGTTTTAAATTCTTCGGTGCAAGATTCAACATCACAAAGTCTTTTTCAAACTTCTTAAATATTGATTCTCCCGTTTCTTTATTCTCAAATCTCGAACACATGTATAAATATAATATTTTATTATTAGTATTACAATTTCCTTCTATTAATTAAATAAATAATTTACTATTCCAAGATGTTATATTTTGCAGCAACTCAAAATCTGTTATAAAATTAGTATTACTTTATAATGTAAAATATTTTACATTGTTAAAAACAATTAAGAGAATAACATGAAATTAAATATCACATTATTCAGCTCGAAATTTCCCGCATTGGTTTTATTGCTTTTATTCTTCATAGATTTACAATTAATCGCTCAAACTGAAAATTTGACAGACCGTTTCTACATTGGTACGATGAATTTTTTCAAAATGGAAGCAGCACGATCACCGGAAAATCTCAAACGGTATAAGTCACTTTCGTATAATTTAATGCAAAATTACTGTGGGCATTTCGACTCCTTGCCTTCTGATTGGAAAAATTCAATTCAACGGGATGGAGGATTTTTCGAAGATACTGCTTCATACGGAGATTATATGCGCAATGTCATACTTCAGTGGTATTCAGTTTCGGGCTTGAATTCCCTTATACTTGAAAGAGAAAAAATCCTTAGACCCGCTTACGGACAGCGTTCATCTTATCAGGCGGAGGATGCGGGGTCTTGGAATGATAAACTTCCCGCTTACGGGTTTATGTATTCTGATTTTGATGACTCGCACGATATTACTGAAAACTGGATGGGAGAAAATGTCAGGGTCAAGTATTGTAAAGCCGGAAAGGATAAACCGGGATATATGGTCAAAGGATTAGTCGATAACTGCGAGCAAATAAGCAGTCTGGATGTTTCTTCTGAAAATTCAAACGGTTTATCAAGATTATTATCCGATATTAAACAGCCGTCTTACAAAAACAGGTGGTACATAAAACCGCGTATGAGGATTGATGCAAAGTTTGCACTCGAAAATCCTGATGTACCTGTTGCGATGATTTATGTCCTGAATTTCAAGGGTGTTTGCATTGATTCAATCATGATCACTTGCAATAATTTTCTTGAAATCAAAGAAGACGGTAAAAAAACATATGATGGATCGTATATCGAATTATACAGGAATATATCTCCTGAAAGAATGTCTGTTTCTGCCGCTTTATTATCAGATGGAGCTGGAAACCCCTCGGATAGCAAAGTTGATTATATGGTAAAATGGCTTGGTAAAGCGGACCTGTGGCTTGATTACGTAAGGCTTGATGATTCCTGGGCTCATTTTCTTTTTACGGATTCTTTTGAAACTGAAATGAACAATTCTTTAAATCCATGGAAGTTTCATCATAAAATAAAAGAAGAAGTCGAATCTTTTTTGAATATTCCTGGGCTTGGTTATTTTTGGATTGATGAGACTGCATTCAATAACATCCCTTGTATTGCTGAAGTTAAAAAACTTGTTGAAAAATACAGTAATGGAAAGTATTCTGTTACGTTCATAGCAGACCCTGTTGCTTTTGTCGGCAATGGTTTGCTAAGAAATAGGGGGACCGATTGGTCAATTCACTGGAAGACTGCTTACGATACTTTGTTTGCCTCAAATGCAATTTCGAATCTCATTATCTGTCAGTTCTTCCCTCAATTATACTGGATTCTCTATCCGCACACGCTAAAATATGACCAAGCATCTCCGGTTGAAAAATACATTGTTAAAAGCAGTTATGAAAAATATTATGGTGATAAAGAAGAAATAAATTGGGATGGATATATTACTTATTTGAACCGTACAATAAAGTTGATGCGCTTTGTTTCTTCAAGTGCACGAATAGAAAATCTTACTTTTGGGGCAATTACTCAGCTTAACAGCGATGAGGCGGTTATTCGAAAGCCTGGCGTGGATTGGGGACTGCGGGAACCTACAAATGAAGAAATCAGTGTTACAAATTTTCTTGCCATGTGTTACGGTGCAAAGATTATTCTGCAGTTTTCTTACAATACTTTCGATCAGAGAAACGGATTGTTTAACAGGGGGCTCACAAATCCGGACTATTCAGGAGTAAGAGAGCTAAATTATTACGGACAGCATAAATGGCAGTTTATGGAAAAACTGAACAAGCATATGACTGAAATTGGAAGCATAATGTATCCGGAAGGAAAAAGCAAAGAACATCTTGTATATGATGGAACTGCAACCGTTGATTCAAAATCGGGATTAGGGCTTCCTTTTAAATATATCTCCGATATCCAGAGCATAATGCGTGATGCTTCAGGTGAATTTTCTGAAAATCCACAATGTTCGAATTGCGATCCATTAGACAAAAGGTTTTGGGAAATAGGCTTCTTTAGTGAAAATTCTGAATCCGCAAAACCCGGTGCTAAATCTTATTATTTTCTTGCTTTGAATAAAAGAACATATCCTGAAATAAATAATACGGGTGATAAGCGCTTAATGAAGATAAAATTTAATATGGCTGAACTGCAGTCATCGGCAAAATGGGAGCTCCGCAACGCCGTCACCGGTGAGGTTTATGCCTCATTAAGCAATAACTCAGGATTTGTATCTGTTGGAGTTTACAATCCGGGTGAGGCAAAATTGCTTAAACTCGTTCCGTCTAATTAATTCGGTATTCCGAATTATTTAATTAATTTCTTAAATATCTAATTCGTTTTCTGTTTTCGAGAAAACTCTTTCAATAGAATAGAGTTTTTAAATTCCGTATATTTGCATTTTTCGTGCTTTATGGGAAAATAACCGTGAAGTTTATTTACATCAATTAGAATGAAACTATCAAAACTGTTTTTACCGACTCAGAAAGAGGATCCTGCAGACGCAGTTGTTGCCTCGCATAAGCTATCAATACGTGCAGGGCTTTTCAGATTACTTACTTCAGGTGTGTATTCCGTATTACCGCTCGGACTTATTGTTAAAAATAAAGTTGAAAAGATAATCCGTGAAGAGATGAATGCAATCGGAGGAAATGAATTCCTTCTACCGGCTCTTTCTCCAAATGAGCTGTGGAATGAAACCGGACGTCTTGACGATTTTGGCGATATTATTTTCAGGATAAAAAATCGTGAGCTTGTGCTTGCTCCTACTCATGAAGAAGTTTTCACCTCGATTTGCAGGAATTACATAACGTCTTATAAGCAACTTCCGCAAATGTGGTATCAGATTCAAACAAAGTTCAGGAATGAATCCAGGCCAAAATCGGGTGTGCTGCGCGGCAGGCAGTTTACGATGAAAGATGCGTACTCTTTTGATTCTTCATGGGAAGGGCTTGACGATTCTTATAATCTTCAGGATAAAGCATACAGAAATATTTTCTCGAGATGCGGACTTAAGTTCTTTGCTGTCTCAGCATCCAGCGGTGCGATGGGTGGTACTAAGTCTGAAGAGTTTATGGTAGAATCTGAAGCAGGTGAAGATATTGTTGTTATCAGTGAAGACGGCAAATACTCTTCAAATCTTGAAGTAGCGGTTTCTTTTTCCGAAATCGTTGAAAGAAAAAATACAAATCTTCCCTATGAAGAGTTTCACACTCCAAATATAAAGTCAATCGAAGAGCTTGCCGGATTCTTAAACATTACGGATAAATCTCGCCTGGCAAAGTCTCGTGTATTTGTAATTCCCGGAAAATCAGAAACAGAGAAAGACAAGTATCTGCTGGCGCTTGTTTGCGGTCACGATGAAGTAAATGAAACAAAACTTCAATTCCTTTACGGAGCAAATTTAAGACCGGGACATCCTGAGGAATTAATGCAAATCACAGGCGCTGATGCCGGCTCAATTGGTCCCATAGGTTTAAAAGGTAAAATTGAAATTGTCGCAGACTTAAGGCTTCAGGATGCGGATGAACTCGTTAGCGGTGCAAACAGAAATGATTACCATATTAAAAACATTGATCTGAAAAGGGATGTCGAAGGCATAAAATATTTTGATATCAGAACAGTCAAAGAAGGCGAGCTTACTCTTGATAAAACAAGCCGGCTGCGCGTTACTAAAGCTATTGAAGTCGGGCATATATTTAAGCTCGGTACAAAGTATTCAGAATCGCTGGGTGCTAAGTTTTTAGATAAGGACGGCAAGAAAAATCCAATCATTATGGGAAGTTACGGCATTGGTGTTGAAAGAATTATTGCTTCTCATATTGAACAAAACCATGATGAAAACGGAATTATTTGGAACGGCGAGATTGCTCCGTTTAAAGTAATGCTGATTAATATTACTACACAAAGCAAAGAAATTACTGACTACTGCGAAACCCTTTATAATGAACTAACTGAAATGGGAATCGAAGTTCTTTATGATGATAGGGACGATCTGAGGCCTGGATTTAAATTTAAAGATGCTGACTTGATTGGTATTCCTTTTCATATTATCATTGGTGAAAAGAATTATAAAAACGGAAATATAGAATTCAAAGTAAGAAAAACCGGTGAAAGAAGTATCATTGCGAAAGAGAACTTAATGACAAAACTCAATGCCCTTTTAAATGCTTGATAAAGTACTTTCAGCTAAATATATACTTGCATCTAAATCTCCTCGACGAAAACATCTTTTAAAGCAGTTGGGTTTTCATTTTCAGGTTGTTGAATCGAATGCTAAGGAAGTCTCAGGTAAGATACCTCATATCTCCGTTAGAACAAACGCACAGAGGAAATCACGGACTGTTGCGCAAAATCACAAAGATAGAATAATCATAAGTGCAGACACTATAGTATATCTCAAAAGAAGAATTCTAAACAAACCACGTAATCTTAAAGAGGCTGCAAATTACCTGAAAATCCTCAGCGGTAAAAAACATGTAGTATATACTGGTGTTAATGTTGTAAATAACATAACAGGTAAAGAAAAGTACGGTCACGAAAAGACGACTGTTGAATTCAGAAAGCTTACCGATGATGAAATAAATTACTATGTTAATAAGTTCAAACCACTTGACAAGGCAGGTGCTTATGGTATTCAAGACGATTTCGGATGCCTGTTTATAGCAAAAATAACTGGAGATTATTACAACGTGGTAGGACTTCCTCTTGTTAAACTCTATAAACTAATTCAGGCAACTTTTTAAATGTTTAAAAAGTACAAGAAGAAAATATTATTATCTGTTTCACTCGGTGCGGTTATTTTCCTCGCCTTCAGTATATATGCAGACTTCGGAAACCTCATGATAGCTTTCTCAAAATTTTCATGGATTTGGTTTCCAGTAGTCCTTGCGCTTTCATTCGGGAATTATCTTGTTAGATTTGCAAAATGGCAATATTATCTTCATGTTCTGAAAATAAAGCTTAAACCATCAAAATCGTTCCTAATTTTCATGGGTTCATTCATCATGAGTGTCACTCCGGGGAAGATGGGCGAAGTTCTAAAATCCTTTTTGCTTAAAGAGGAAACCGGTACACCTGTTAGCGTATCAGCACCAATAATCCTCGCTGAAAGAATAACCGATTTTCTGTCAATAGTAATTTTATGTTCAATTGGTGCCGTTGTATTTGGTTATGGGATTGAAATAGTTCTTGCAACAGGAATAGGATTTGTTCTTCTTACACTTATTTTAAGTTCTAAAAAATTATCTCATAAGATTATAAACTTTTTCAAAAGAATTAAGTTTACAGCAAAGCATACAGATAAGATTTATTCAGCTTACGATAGTATGTATGAACTGGTAAAAATAAAACCTCTTATATTAATGGTAATTGCTAGTACCGCAGCATGGTTTCTGGAATGTCTCGGTTTTTATGTTGTGCTTCACGTATTTTCTGAAGTCTCAAATATTGAAGTTAGCTTACTATCTGCTACCTTTATTTATGGTTTCTCAACACTAGTAGGTGCTATTGCAATGCTTCCGGGTGGATTAGGTGCTACAGAAGCCTCCTTAACTGGACTACTTCTGCTTCTGAAAATACCAAAAGATATCTCGGTAGCTTCCACTATTATTATCAGGGTTGCTACGTTATGGTTTGCCGTGATACTAGGTGTATTTGCTGTGCAGATTCTTAATAGGAAAGACCATATAGATTTTAGGAAACTTGAAAAGTAAAGTAATAATTTCTTTACTTAAAAGCTCATTTTTATTAAAATATATGATTTTAAACATTATTATATATAATTTTGAGTGTTGTTTCTCTTAAATTTCTGATCAACTCTTGCAATTAAATCACTTGAAGTAAAAAGTTAGAAAAACTATATTTAATATTGTAAAAATTAATGTTTTGGATAGAAAAATAAGAGTTTTAATAGGTAAAGTAGGTCTAGACGGACATGATAGGGGTGCAAAAGTAATCGCAGCGGCTTTTCGTGATGCTGGTTTTGAAGTTATATATGCAGGACTGAGACAGACGCCTGAGTCTATGGTTGAAGCTGCACTACAGGAAGATGTTGATGCAATCGGTGTCAGTATTTTAAGCGGTGCGCATATGACTATTTTCCCCAGAATCAAGAAACTGATGGATGAAAAGATGCTAAATGATATTTTACTTTTCGGAGGTGGGATTATTCCTCAGAAAGATATTGACGAGCTTAATAAAATTGGGATCGGAAAAATATTTACTCCAGGTGCTACAACTACTGAAACAGTAGAATACGTAATAAATTGGGTAAACAAAAATAGAAATATATAATCATAAATGGAACCTGTAAAATTTGGGACAGATGGCTGGAGAGCCATTATTGGAGACACTTACACATTTGAAAATGTAAGAAGAGTATCACTTGCTACTGCTAGAACTTTTAAGAACCACACAAACATTAAGAACGGAATTATAATTGGTTACGATACTAGATTTCTAGGAAAAGAATTTGCACATGCTGCTGCTGAAATTTTCGGCAGTGAAGGTATCAAAGTTATGATAACCGATACATTTGTTACTACTCCGACAGTATCATTGCTTTCAAGAGATTTTAATCTGGCTTTTGGCGTAATGATAACCGCTTCTCATAATCCTTTCAAGTATAATGGATTTAAACTAAAAGACTCATTCGGCGGTTCAATGAATCCAGATGAACTAATTAAAGTCGAAGCCGAACTCAAAAATATTAAAACCGTTAATAGATATAGCTCGTTTGATGAACTGCAGAAAAAAGGTGTTATAAAATATTTTAACGGCAGACAGTATTACATAGATAACCTTAACAAAAAAATTGATATAAATATAATAAACGCAGCAAATCTCAAAGTGCTTTACGAAGCAATGTATGGTGCTGGTCAGAATACTATTAATGAATTGATCAATGTTGACCAGTTGCATGCAGAGGTTAATCCATATTTCGAGGGAGGAGCCCCGGAGCCCGTGGAGAAAAATTTATCGCTTGCCTGTAAAACAACAAAAGAAGGCAATTATAATCTTTGTATTGTAACTGATGGTGATGCAGACAGGATTGCAATCATTGACGAAAATGGAGATTTCCTTGATGCACAAAAGACTTTTGCGCTTCTTCTAAAATATCTTCACCAAGTTAAAGGACTTAATGGGATAGTGGTTAGAGGTTTTTCAGCGTCTGAATTAATTAAAGAATATTGTGAAAAGTATAATCTTGTTCTTGAAACTGTTCCCGTTGGATTCAAACATATTTCTAAACGTATGATTGAATCTGATGTTCTAATTGGAGCTGAAGAAAGCGGTGGAATTGGTATCAAAGGGCACTTGCCAGAAAGAGACGGTCTATTTAATGGTCTCTTATATCTTGAAATGCTTGCACAAACAGGTAAAAGCATTTCAGAATTGAAAGCTGAACTTGATGAAGAGTTTGGTAAATATTTCTATAAAAGAATAGATGTTCATACAACAGAAGATCTGAAGAATAAAACACTTGAAGACTGTAAGAAGTTGAAGAAGGGTGACAAGATTGGCGGAAAAGAAATTATTTCTGTTGACCCTCTAGATGGTTACAAGTTTTTCTTTCGAAATGGCTGGATTACAATTCGTGCTTCAGGCACAGAACCCTTATTAAGATTCTATTGTGAGACAAAAGGTGATGATGAGACTCTCGATGTTTTAAACAAAACAATTAATAACTTTAATTTACATTAAGTTTGATGACAAATAAGTTTTTCTTAAGTTGTATCATGCTATTTATTGCGACATATTATGTTTTTTCGCAGAATACTACAACAAATCAATCTCCGACTACACAACAGCAACAACTTCAATTGCAGCAAATGGGTATGCCAGGCAATAAGGACCTGAGGATTAACTCTGATGCTTCGGATATATTAAGTTCATTGAATCAACAACAGTTTCAGAGTTCTCCACATATGACAGTTGTAGTTGATAAAGCAGTAGATCCCAATAAATACATTGTTGGACCTAATGATGTTTTCTCTCTGGGTATTTACGGATATCTTAATCAGCAGATTCCGATAAATGTAAACGTTGAAGGTTCAGTTTTAATTCCAACTGTAGGCGAGGTAAAAGTTGACGGGCTTACTTTGAATGAGGCGAAGAGCAGGGTTATAAAAGCCGTAAAGAAGCGTTATTATTCAAGTGACATAAGTTTCACTCTTGTCACGCCTAAGTCTTTTCTTGTTACAGTTTCAAGTATTGTTCAGAAGAAAATCGAAGTCAATTCCATGAACAGGGTCAGTGACCTTATTACTTATGTTTATTATGATACCGTGAATGTTCAAAGAGCACAATACGATTTCAGCAACAGGTCTGAATTCTTTTTCCCGAGCATATCCCTTCGTAATATCGAAATTATTCATAAAGACGGCAGCGTTGCCAATGTTGACCTTTACAGATATTTTTACACGAATGAAGATCAATATAATCCTTATTTGCAAGAGGGGGATTTTGTAAAAGTACCTCTTGGCTTTCTTTATAAGAATTATGTTACTATTAGTGGTGCTGTTCAACTTCCCGGAGTTTACGAGTATAATAAATCGGATGACCTTGAAGCTATTATAGGTTTGGGCAGAGGGTTCGATTTTAAAGCTAATACAGATAGTATTATTGTTTACAGGACGAATATTGAGACGAAAGAATTTGAAATATTTTATCTGGATTATGAAAAGGATAAAAAATTCAAGATCAGCGAATATGATAGGCTTTTTGTGAAGTACAAAACTGATTATATCCGAAACTTCAGCGTAACCGTACTCGGAGAAGTCAACGTCCCTGGAGTTTATCCTATCATTGAGAAAACGACAAGACTAAAAGATGTTATCGAAATCGCAGGCGGAATGAAAAAAACGGCATATCTGCCTTTATGCATATTGTTCAGGCGATATGACGCGGAATACAATGCAAAAGATACTCTTGAAGTAATGGTTAACATGAGGGCGAATGACCTGATTATTAATGAAAAGGATAAACTTAATTTTGAAAGGGATGTGCGTTCAAGAAGAAACAGGGTTATCGTTGATTTTGAAAAATTATACCTTGAGAATGATACGTCTCAAAACATTGTTCTTGAGGACAAAGATGTTGTATACATTAATGACAATAAGAATATTGTATATGTTTACGGACAAGTGGGAAGCGAAGGTTTCGTCCCTTACAAGGAGGGTGCAGATTATACTTACTATATTGAAAAGGCAGGAGGATATTCGCTTGCTGCGGATGAAAGCAATACAAGAATAATAAAATTCAACACGAGGGGATGGTATAAACCCAAAGACACCAAGGTTGGCTCAGGAGATTTTATTTATGTGCCGAAAGAAACACCCGCCGAATTCAGAGAGAGTTTAACTATCGTTGCAACAATGATCGGAGTGGTGGCAAGCGTTATTACAACTTATTTGCTGATAATGCAGCAGAACAAATAGTTTCTTTAACACAAAAACTTTAATTATAATGTCAGAAAAAACAGAGGATAAGGGATCGGGGCTCAGATTGATAGATTACCTTAATGTATTTTTCAGGTACAGAAAATTCATTCTTTCGTTTACATTAACATTAACGGCCATCACAATCTTTGTAGTCTTTTTCGTAATGGATCCAATTTTTTATTCTTATGCAACAGTGAAGACGACGAGTAAATCCGGAGATATATCAAGCCTTATCGGAGGAGCCGGCCTAACGGGAATGGATTTTGGAGAACTTGCCGGAGGGGGGTCTGTTTACAAGGAACTTGCTTTGTATGACAATATTCTTAACAGCAGAAGATCTCTTGAAGAACTGATTGTAAAGTTCAATATTATTGAGGAAGAAAAGTTTAAGTATATGTACGATGCTTTGAAGTACGTGAGAGAGAATGTAATCGAACTAAAGAAAGACAAGATAGCCGGAACGATGGAAATAGGGGCTTATGACAAAGACCCTAAAAGAGCCAAGGAAATGGTTGAATATCTTGTGAATTCACTGAATAAGATAAACATCGAGCTTAATGTATTAAACGCAAAGAATAACAGGGAATTCATCGAAACAAGATATAATCTGGCAAAAGAAGACCTGAAAAAATCCGAGGACAGCCTGAAGGCATTTCAGGATGTTTTCGGTGTTGCTCCCGACGCCCAGATAAAAGCAGCAGCTCAAATCGGAGTACAGCTTGAAGTAGAGATTAAATCTGAAGAGGTTAAGCTCGAAATAATGAAGAAAATTCTTGCTCCCGACCAGCCCGAAGTAAAACAGCAGGTCGAGAAAGTAAACCTTCTTAAAGCACAGCTAAGCAAAATGAAAAATGAGAGCTCCACAGAAGACATGCTTGCATTAAAAGGCAAACCTGATGTTGCAATAAATTATCTCAGACTTGTTCGGAATATTGAAATTCAAAGCAAGATTGTGACCTTTCTTCTTCCTATGTATGAGCAGTCAAAGATTGAAGAAAACCGGGAGACCCCTTCAGTGCTAATTCTTGATTATCCCTTTGAACCCGATAAGAAAGTAAAACCAAAAAGACTTACTATAACCGTTGTAGTTTTCCTGTTAGCATTATTATCTTCTGCCGGCATTTCGGTCTTATCCGAGAAATGGAAAATATACAGAAACCATCTAGTATCAAAATAACGTTAAACGGGATTGATAAAAGATTCGTCAATAGCAGAAATTGTTTGTTACTTAACTTTATTTTTTAGTTTTCTGGCATTTTCAGGTCTGCCTTTTTCTGCCATAATATTATCCGCAATATATTTTATACACATTGCTCTTTTCGTGATTTTTCTTTTACTGCGATGGGATTTTAAATCGATAGCAATTTTCAGATTCGGGAAATTTAGTCTGGATAATTTGATACTTTTACTTATCAGTTTTATTTTGCTGATTAATGTTTTCTTCTTTAATTTCCAGAGCAACAGCGATGTAAAGAGTATTTTCAAGATTTTATCATATTTCCCTGTTTTCTTTATGTTTGCGGTTTTTATACCAGAAACTCTTTTTGAAAAGCCGCAGAAATTTGAGACATTACTTAATGTCGTAACCGCATTCTCCCTGGCTAACGGCCTATTTGGATGGTTTACATTGCTTGCAGGTTTACAGCAAAACCCTTTTTATCCTGGATATCTGATAGGGTTCTTCAATCATCCTAACGCATCAGGTTTCTCATTCAGCATTGTAATCCCGATTGTAGTATATAAGATGTTTATGAAAAAAGGTAACAGGTTTGTGATGCTTGCACTTTTAGTTTTCTTTCTTATTTCGATGTTGTTTACGTTCTCACGTG
The DNA here is from genome assembly GCA_041649015.1 of Ignavibacteria bacterium. Lineage (NCBI taxonomy): Bacteria > Pseudomonadati > Ignavibacteriota > Ignavibacteria > Ignavibacteria bacterium. The sequence continues at coordinate 51,894 of JBAZNU010000006.1, read as the reverse complement.
CCGCATATATTTCCGCAGGGCTTTCCATTTTGCTGATTTCATATTTTAAGTCGAAAAGGCTGTTCATTATCATGCTTGGAATCAGTTTCATCCTTGTTGTGACAATCTTTGCTGATTTTGCAGCATCTAAAGGCGGTTTAAGTTCGATTTCAAGACTGCTTTTGTTTGTAACAGCTTACGACATGATTGTTGCCGACCCGTTTCATTTCATGTGGGGTTACGGAGTTATAAATTTTTACGATACTTTTACAGCAGAGAAGATGTTTTTGGGCAGCCTGGAAATTGTAGCTGATCCGCATAATTTTATTCTCCTTCTTGGAATTCAATTCGGGATGCTACTTACAACTATGACAGTCGTTTATGCATTGTTCACACTTTTTAAATCTGGATTTTCAATCAAGAAACATCCAAAGGAAAGCCATCACAGGGATTTATTTATTTTCTGTTTTGCTTCTGTTGTAAGCATATTAATGCAAAATCTTTTTGAAGATATATTAATCTATCCCGAATATTTTCTTATGCCTTTGTTTTTGATTTACTACGGATTTCTCGTTAAAGTTTACAAGAGTAATGATTATTTAGAAAAAATTAAGCAATAAGTCATTCTTAAATTAATTAAAATAAGTTCCAGGCTCAGCTTATCGGTTATTACAGGAACAGCGGCATCTATATTGAGGATTAAGCTTTATGCAATCTTTCTCGGACCTGTTGGATTCGGAATTATTTCCCAGCTTTATAATTTTTTCTTGCTGTTTACATCCGTTACAAATTTAGGAGTGCCTGTATCAACAACATCAGAAATATCAAAGCTGCATTCGGAGGGTACTGAAGAGTCCGAAAGTAAAATTGCTTATTATTTTAGGTATATTACTTTGCGGATATTGTTGCTTTCAGTAGTCCTATCGGTATTAGTTATACTATTTTCGGGATATATATCAGATTTTCTCGTTGATGACGGGGCATTTTATTATTTTCTTATCATTATTTTCATTTCGGCTCCTTTCACGATACTTTATTCTATCATGGAAGCATTTCTCAGAAGCTTTAAGAGAATTAATACTATTGTTAATATCAGTGTTATAACTAACATAGCTTCAATTCTTATTTTAATACCGCTGGTATATTTCTGGAATATGACCGGAGTTGGTATTTACCTTCTTGTATTCGGTATATTACCCATGTTGCTTTTTATAATATTCTGCAAGGATATAATTAAAAAGTATATTAAGAGAACCTCGTTTTTACCAAGCAGTGAAGAGAAAAGCCTGATATTTAAAGTCGGGCTTATATCATTGTCATCATCTTTAATACATCAGGGGATCATTATACTTATTCGTAAAATCCTGATCTCGGAGTACGGTTATGAGCAAAACGGACTTTATCAGTCAGTTTTATCGGTATCAATTACTTATTTCAGTATTATTTACATATTTCTGACGAATTATTCACTGCCTAAGCTTGCCGAATGCAGCGATAATGATGCTATTAACTCTGAGCTCAGCAACAACCTGAGGTTTCTTCTACTGATAATAACTCCGATGATGCTGATATTTCTTGGTTACAGGGATATTCTTGTATCATTGCTTTTCAGCAAGAATTTTTCCGGAACGACAAGTCTATTTGTTCCTCAATTTATCGGTGACTTATTCAGGGTAGGGGCTGCGCTTTTCGGTCTTTGGCTTATTCCGAGGAGAAAAATCAAGCAGATAATTATAATAGACGTTATTTTTAATACAATATTCATTTCATCGGTTTACATATTTGTTGCAATACTGAATATGCCCTTAATTTATGTTTCGTACGCATATGCAATGTCTTTCGGGATGCACTTCCTGATGTATTTTGTTTATTCGAGGAATTCTATAGGTTATTCGGCAAACAGGATTATTACTTTGACTTTTTTGTATACGATTCTTTCATTAACGGCAGTTTCATATCTTTCTAATATCAACAGGGAATTATCTTATTATGCGACTCCTTTTATTATAGTTATTTGGTTTTTACTTTCGGTGAATAAGGAAGAGATGTATAAATCTAAGAAAATGATTTATGATTATATTAATAAATATAAATGATGTGATGGTTAATATCATTGCTGATTCATCAACAATAGAAATATCTTTAGCCGGATGAAGAAAAAAACAATATTAATGATTTCACATTCTTCAAATAAGACAGGCGGCGGAGAGTGGGATTTTCAAAGACTTTTAGAGTATTTTCATAATCAGGGATATTATGTGTATTCTGTATTTCCTGATGGCCATAAGGCTGATTATTTCAAAAAACTATCTAATGAATTTCTTGTATTGCCTGATAATATTTTTCCGTTTAATGAATTTAATTTAAGGAAGTATCTGTATTTCTCTTATATTACAATACAGAAATTCACGATTTTGTTTCCATTCTTAAACAGAATAAAGAATAATTTTGACGCTTGTTTCGTGAATTCATCAGCGTGCTTATCGGAAATCCTGGCGTTAGGCATAATGAATATTCCTTATACACTTTCAATTAAAGAGGTAATACATCCTGGTTATGTGAGGAGAGTCATAAATTCATATTACAGAAAGACAAGCAATGACGTAATCGTTATTTCGGAGTTTATACGAAACATTGTTAAGGATGATTTTAAGGGAAAAGAAGTAAGCATCATAAGATCTTCAATTGCGGATGATGATTTGGCCGGGATAAGCAGAAATACTTCCAGGAGTGATAATGAGTTTGTAATTGTGAATTCAGGAGTAATAACACCTATCAAAAATCAGGAATTGCTGATAAAAGCTGCGGCAGGATTAAAGACAGAATCAAATGTAAAGGTTAGTTTTATCGGAAGGATTGAGGATAAAGCTTATTTCGAGAAATTACAAACACTTGCCAAATCGCTGCCAAAAGGGAATATCAAGATTATTTTTGAGGGAGAAGTCAGTAAAAAGCAGGCGCTGGATATGGAATGCAATTCCGATCTTTTAGTCGTTACGTCTAAACATGAAGGAATGTCGTTAGTAATTGCAGAGGGGTTATACTTCAGGGTTCCCGTAATATCTACAAGGACAGGCGTTGCGCTTGAGGTTTTAAAAGACGGTTATAACGGATTTCTTTTTAATGAAAATGATGTTAATAAGTTAAGGGAACTTATAGATGAAATTATTGCAAATAAAGAACTGCGCGAATACATATCGAATAACCAGAAAGATTCTTACGACAAATATTTCAGTTTTAATTACTATTTAAAAGAACACGAACGCATATTATTCAGGAATGGTTAAAACTTCAATAATAATATTGAATTACAATACCGCTGCTTATGCGGAAGAGCTTGTGGGATCATTAGCCAGGAATATCCCGCTTGATGAATATGAAGTGATACTTGCCGATAATAATTCCCCGGAAAAATCATTCCGGGAAATCGGGAAAAAGTATCCGTTCGTAAAGATTCTTGAGTTTGAAAGCAACGAGGGGTTTGCAACGGGAAATAATAAAGCTTCGGAATTTGCTGAAGGCGAATATCTATTGTTCATTAATCCTGACGTATTAATAAACGAAAATAATCTGCACCTGCTTCACGAGTACCTGGAAGCAAATCCTGATACGGGAATTGTTTCAGGGTTAATGGTTGATACTGACAACAAGCCCATATACTGCTTTAATTCATTTCCGGATATAGAATGGGAGATATACCAGTTTGCGGGTACAGGATATGATGCGAAGATAAGGAAACTGCTTTCCCGAGATGAAATCAAATCCAATTCCAATTTTGAAACAGACTGGTTTCACGGAGCATTTATTTTCATAAGCAAGTATAATTTTAAGGCTCTTAAGGGCTTTAATGAAAAGTATTTTATGTATTATGAGGATATTGAATTATGCTATTCAGTAAAGAATAAGCTCGGCCTGAAAAATGTCTGTATTCCCGAAGTGAAATACATACACCACACAAGGGCTACATTCAGCGATGTAAAGAAGGATGATATTTATTACTTTCATATAAACAGGGGGAAGATGATATTTATATCGAATTACGGATTATTTTTAAGAAGCATATTAGAACTAATTTCAATAAGCAGTATAATTTTAAGAATCTTAGTCTTGCCATTCTGGAATAAATACAGGAATTTAAAGAAGCAAAAGTTTGTGCAGTTACTGAAAGTAATACGCCTACATGCAAGCAGTAAATATTTATCTTCAAGCAAATTTGAATATATAAAAAGATGAGAAAACTGAAAATACTGCTGACGCTAAATAACAGCCTGATAAGCGGAATAGAGAATTTTGTGCTTGAGCTTATCAGGAATTCAGATAGAAACAAGTATGAATTTTCGGTAGCAGTGCCTTGTTACGGGCAAATTGTTGAAGTGCTGAAGGAATTGGGAATTAAATATTATATCTTCAACGACAACTGCGTTAAGCCTTATAACCTTAAGGGAATAATAAATATTTTTAAGATTCTATCGAAGAACAAGTTTGACATAGTGCATGCACAGGCCGGAATAGCACCGTGTTTGTTAGGTTCTCTTACAGGTGTGAGAATGAAGATTGAACACAAGCACGGGCTGGATTTTACTGAGGAAGAGAGAAAGAACATGGGTTTTCTCAAAGTAAGGTATGAATCGATTAAAAAGTATCTGGTTGATTATACAATATCCGGGAATGAAAGAGACATATTTTATCTTGTGGACAAGTTCGGGTATAATCGTGAAAAAGTGAAGCTGGTTTACAACGGCGTGAAAGATATATACGGTTTAGCGGAAAGAGAAAGAACTGAAGAAACTGAAGAAACTGTTATTGGCACGGTATGCAGATTAACTTACCAGAAAGCTCCGGAAAATTTTGTGGAAATTGCAAAGATAATTGAAGAGTCGGGAACAGGGAAAAATATCAGGTACGAGATATGGGGAACAGGCGAGCTGCAGGAGAAACTTGAAAACCTTATTGCAAAGTACGGACTTGAAAAGAAAGTATTTCTGATGGGTTATATGCATGACAAGATAAAGACATTCGGCAATTTTGACATATTTGTTCTTACTTCAAGGTACGAAGGAATTCCTTATGTATTGCTTGATTCAATGAGTGCGGGAGTACCTGTTATAGCTACTGACGTTGGAGGAAAGAGCGAGGTAATAGAAACCGGAAGGAACGGTATTCTTCTTCCAAGAAATGAGATTAAACTAATGGCGGATAAAATTATGAAATTGATAGATGACGAGGATTTGAGAAAAAGATTTGCTGCAGAAGCTTATAAGGATTTCAGGAATAAGTGGACGATTGAAAAAACAATTCCCAGAATGCTGGAAGTATATGATTTGATTAAATGATAAATTCATGATACCCAATATTTTTCATCTTATTTACTTTTACAAAGAGAACGTTGAGTTCCCGTTAACACACAGCATAACGGTGAATTCAGTGAGGATGCTGAATAATCCCGACAAGATATATTTTTATTCGGACAGGGCTCCTGAGGGAAAGTATTGGGAAAAGATATCGCCTTATGTAAAACTCGTAAAAGTGAAAGCGCCTAAATACGTATTTGACAGGAAGCTTTATCACTTAGCGCATAAATCGGATGTATTAAGGCTTCAGATACTTTTGGAACAAGGCGGGATATATATTGACATGGATGTGATATGTAAAAAGCCGTTTACGGATCTTCTAAAGCACGACATGGTTCTGGGAAAGCAGGGGAGATGGCGAAAGATGGGGCTTTGCAACGGCGTGATACTTGCCAATAAGGATTCCGAATTCCTTAAACTCTGGTACGATGAATTCAGGAATTTCCGTTCCAAAGGTAACGACAAATACTGGTCGGAAATGTCGGTAAGCAAGCCGAAAGAACTTGCCAAAAAGCATCCTGATTTAATTCACAAAGAGCCGTACAACAGTTTTCATTATCCGTTATACTATCCGTACAGTCTGAGAAGGATATTTGTTCATTGCAATGATTACAAGGATGCTTATTGCCATCATCTCTGGGAGGCTGCATCATATAAAAAGTATCTTTCAAAACTAACCGAGAAAGAGATATTAAAGAAGGATACGACTTACAATATCATAGCGCGCAAGTACCTCTGATATTGAATTTCTTGTTTTCATTTGTTTCTATATTTTAACCATATTTAAACCATAATAAACTCATATGAAACCCGATGTAGTAGTAGTTACAGGCGCCGGAAGGGGAATCGGCCGTTCTGTTTGTATTGAAATTGCAAAGAATGAAGTCCCGCTGCTTTGCATTTCCAAATCTGAATCAGTGTATGATACCGTGAAGGAGGCAGGGAAATATACCAAGGCGGAAAGTATTCAGGCAGATATTGTCAACTTTGATAAAACCACGGAAGAAATAAAGAAGTGGCTTATGAATAATACGTATAAAAGAATCGGCGTTGTTCTTGCGGCTTCGGTTTTAGGAGACAAGTTTGAAGTTGAGAATTTTAATGCCAGGGAATGGAGCGGGGTAATGAATGTGAACCTGACGGGTAACTTCAATGTGCTGGGCGCGCTTCTTCCGAGAATGCTTGAGAATAAGTACGGGAGGATTGTAGCTTTTTCAGGCGGAGGTTCAGCTTATGCGTACCCGATATTCTCGGCTTATTCGGCATCGAAGACGGCAGTTGTAAGGACCGTGGAAAATTTTGCAGAAGTTTTAAAGGATAAAGGTGATTTTGCGATTGCGGCGCTTGCACCCGGGGCGGTGGAAACTGACATGCTGAAAAAGGTGCGTTCGTTTGGTGCAGAGGTAAAGACGACGGTTAATATTTCCGAACCGACAAATTTTGTAAAGGAGTTTATCTTTGCCGACAAGTGTAATTTTTCAGGTTCGTTTGTACATGTGAGGGACGAATGGCCAAAGTTGCTGAATTCAGAAAATCAGCTTTCAGGAAAAGACATGTTTAAACTGAGGAGGATAGAAAAATGAGAATAGAGATTGCAGGCATAGGTTTAATTGGCAAGGAGAGGCTTGCCGCTCTGGACAGATTGAGGAAAGAAGAATTTGATGTAGAGATTACGGGCATATTCGATCCGTACAGCAAGGAGATACAAGCGCTATCTGAAGAATACGGAGTAAATGTTACCGGTTCATTTGAAAAGATGATTGAGGCAAAACCAGACTGGATTTTTATTGCGACGCCGCATGATACTGCGGTTGAGCTAACGAAAAAATCACTCGAAAACAACATTAATGTACTGATAGAAAAGCCGCTGGGAAGGAATTTAAAGGAAGCAAAAGAGATATATGAAATGAGCAGAAGCAAGGATGACGTATGGGTGGGATTTAATTACAGGTTTTTTGACGGAGTGAATGCGCTGCTTAAAGATACTCTGGCCGGGAAGTTCGGGAAGTTAATTTCGATTAATTTTGTACTCGGGCACGGTTCGAGTCCGAATATTAAAGACGGTTGGAAGCTTGATCCTGAAAAAGCCGGAGGTGGATGCCTTATTGATCCAGGAATACATTTTATAGATCTTGCAAGAATATTTACTAAAGGAAACTTAGACATTATTAATGGGATGCTCTGGAATGGATTCTGGAAAACGGGGATTGAGGAGGAATGTCATTTGTTTTTAAATGGAGAAGGGTGTATTATTAACATGCAGATTTCAATAGTGAAATGGAGAAGTACCTTCAGGATTGAAGTGAACGGTGAAGAAGGGTATGGAATTGTCGACGGGAGGAATAGAAGTTACGGAAAACAGACATATATAACAGGAAAGCGCTGGGGATGGCAGAATGCGAAGAGCCAGAAGGATTCAGAATTGCTTATTTGTGATTCTGATGGAGAAGATGTCTTTTATAAAGAAACAAGGGCTTTACTTTTTCCTGATAATAATGATATAATCAAACCTTGTAATCTTATTGAGGGGCTAAAGAATATGGAGCTGTTGGAAAAATCATATATGAGAAGCAAGTACGTTACGAAATAAAATCAAATTATAATGTAAGAAAATTATTCAGCAGCCAAGAGTGAATGATGACGGAATGCGAAAATAATGCAGATCCAGGTATTGTATAGTAGGACACTATTTTATGCTGAAGAATGACAGAGGTTTGACGTATTTTATAATGTATTCAAGTTGTCTTGAGGCTGTATTCAAGATACATTCAAATTATGTAATACACTGTTTTTACAAATATTATATGTCTTGAAACGTGAGTTAATTCATTCCTATTATTAAAAAATAAAAGAAATTTTCAATTTGTTCCTTTGATTCTTCAAAAAATTCTTAATTTAAACAGAATTTATTTGAATTTGATATTGAAAAAAGCCAAGCAATTATTCTAGTAAAGCAGTTTTAAAATCCTGATTTTTAAGTAGTTTTGCGTTGAATAAGTATTTATAAATGGGTAAATTAAAAATTGTTTTTAAAATAATATTTCCGCTTAAATAATCTTGATGGACAAGGATTCTGTATCAAAAATACCAGCTATTAGCATAATTTTACCAACGTATAATCGTCGAAAATGGTTAAAAAAAGCGATAGACAGTGTGGTAAATCAATCGTTTACAGATTGGGAAATGCTTGTTGTTGACGACGCATCAAGTGACGGAACAGAAGAAATGATGGCGGAAATTACACGAAGGAATTCGAGGATAACGTATCATAGGATACCAATAACATCCGAGCCTGGGATAGCAAAATTTTTAAATTATGGAATAAAAACGGCGAAGGGTAAATATATAGCCAGAATTGATGATGATGACCAGTGGAGTTGTAAGAATAAATTAAAAATTCAATTCGATTTTTTCGAAAAGAATGCAGATTATGTTCTTATCGGTGGTGGAGTGATTGTGATTGATGAGAATGAAAATGAATTATACAGATACTTTGAGAATGAAACCGATGTTGAAATCAGGAATAAAATATTGTATGCAAATCCGATGTCTCATCCATCAGTAATGTTCAGGCGTGATACTGCACTTAAAATTGGTGGTTATAGAACATTAGAGTTCGCTGAAGACTGGGATTTTTTCCTAAGAATGGGTAAGGAAGGAAAGCTTTACAATTTTAAGGAATATTTTGCTTACTATCAGATGGCTCAACAAAATAATTCTCTCCGCAATCAAAAAGGACTTGCTAAGGCAATACTGAAGTTAATAAAAGTATATAAGAATGATTATCCGAATTACAGGACTGGTGTTTTAGTAAATTATTTTCAGTATCTTCATTCTTTTTTACCTTTATCATTCAGAATGAGTACTACAAATTACCTGAAGTATATAAAACGAAAATATTTTTAGCATGAATTATTTTATAGCAGGAGGCGCGGGTTTTATAGGAAGTCATTTAGTTCGAAAAATTCTCAAAGAAGAAAGCGAATCTTTGGTAACAGTATTTGATAATTTCACTTCAGGGCAGATGTGGCACCTTGAAGAAGTAATAGATGATGCGAGGCTTAACATCATAAAAGGAGATATAAAAGATATAGATATGCTTGTTGATGCAATGAAAAAATCAGATTGTGTTTATCATTTCGCATCAAATCCAGATATATCAAAAGCAATAACTCAACCAGACATCGATTTTTGGGAAGGTACATATTTAACGAATAACATACTTGAAGCAGTACGAAGAAATGGTGTACCGAAGCTAATATATGCTTCAGGAAGCGGTGTTTACGGCGACGTTGGATATGTTGAAACAGATGAAGATTATTCACCGATGGTACCGATATCCACTTATGGAGCCAGCAAGCTTAGCGGAGAGGCATTAATAAGTTCATATTGTTTTATGTTCGGGCTTAATGCTGCGGCATTCCGTTTTGCAAATGTTGTCGGTCCAAATCAAACACACGGTGTTGGATTTGATTTTATTAATAAACTAATTAAAAATCCTGTTGAACTCGATATTCTGGGTAATGGTACGCAAAGCAAATCTTATATATATGTTTATGATGTATTAAATGCAATCAGACTTGTTGAGACAAGATTCCTACATGGATATTCGTATTTTAACGTAGCGACGACTGATTATATAACTGTAAAAGAAATTGCGGAATTAGTACTTGATGTGATGGGGTTGAAAAATACAAAATTAAACTTTGGAGATGGTGATAGAGGTTGGAAAGGAGATGTACCTATCGTCCGATTAAACTCAGAAAAGATTAGAAATCTCGGTTGGAAAAACCAGTTCAATTCAAAACAAGCAATTTTTGAGTCTGTTTCACAGATGTACAATAAATTAAAGAATCAATGATCCTTTCAAAAGCACCTGTAAGACTTTCGATGGGCGGAGGTGGAACTGACCTTGCATCTTATTACAGAGAATACGGGGGTTTTCTACTTGCGACATCGATTAATAAATTTGTGTATATACTTCTAAACAGAAGGTTTGAGGAAAACTTCCGTCTTTCGTATTCAAAAACAGAGATAATAAACACGATAGAAGAAATTGAGCATCCAATATTCAGAGAATCAATCAAGTACGTAGGAATAGAAGGCAAGGTTGAGATTGTTTCCATAGCCGATGTTCCTTCAAACTGCGGGCTTGGAACATCATCGACTTTTACTGTAGCATTATTGAATGCATTATATGCATATAAAAGGGATTATATAGGAATTCATAAGCTTGCAGAATCTGCCTGTCATATTGAAATAAATGTTTTGAATGAACCGATCGGCAAACAAGACCAATATGCATCGGCATTCGGCGGGTTTAATGCTTATTATTTTGAAAAAGACGGTACAGTGAGGGTTGAGCCGCTGCGTATTAAAGAGGAAATGATGATAGAACTTCAGAACAATATATTTTTATTTTATCTAAATAAAAACAGGTCGGCGAGTTTAATTCTTAAAGAGCAGAATGAAAAAAGCATGAAAAATGACAAAGATACAATCGAGAAACTTCACAAAATAAAAGAAATAGGACTTTACACAAAGAAAATTCTTGAAGATGGAAAAATTAATGAGTTTGGTGAGGTACTGCACAATCACTGGCTGACGAAGAAAGGACTTTCAAACAAAATATCTGATCCTTTTATAGATGAGGCATATGATATAGCATTGAAAAATGGGGCACTCGGTGGAAAGGTGGTAGGAGCAGGCGGCGGTGGTTTTTTACTTTTATATTGTCATAAAAATAAACCGAAATTAATAGATGCTTTAAGGAATTACGGTTTGAAGCCTACATGGTTTTCCTTTGAATTTGAAGGAGCCAAGAAAATATTTTCCGCTTGATGTCAATAAAAAATACTTTAGTCATACTAGCAGGTGGTATGGCGACAAGGCTCTATCCGGTTACACTTACGATACCAAAATCTCTAATTGATATAAATGGTGAACCATTTATCAATCATCAGTTAAAATTAATCGAGCAAAATGGAATAAAAGAAGTAGTTTTATGTCTTGGGAATCTAGCAAAACCAATTGAAGATTTCTTGGGAAATAAGTATGGCAATTTTGTAAATCTCAAATATTCATATGATGGTGTTTCACTTCTTGGAACTGGCGGAGCAATAAAAAATGCTTTCCCTTTGCTATCCGATCCGTTTATGGTATTGTACGGAGATTCTTATTTGGATATTGATTACATTGAAATTCTGAATTATTTTAATGATTTTAATAAATTAGGCTTGATGTCCGTTCTAAAGAATCAAGGAAAATGGGATAAAAGTAACATTATTTTCAGAGACGGTAAAATCATAAAATATGATAAACAGGAGGACCCTGAATTTGATTATATAGATTATGGATTTAGTATTCTGAGGAAAGATGCTTTTAATGATTACTTAAATCAAAACTGTTTTGATTTGAAGGACATTTTCAAAAATCTGATTAAAAAAAATCAATTGTTAGGTTTTGAAGTTCACAAAAGATTTTACGAAATAGGTTCTTTCGAGGGCATAGAAGATTTAAAAAATTATTTGAAAAGTAAGCAAATATAATTTTATTGGAAAAATACATTGAAAATTATTTTGAAGAAGTAAAAGAAGTTGCTTCTTCAATTAGGAAAGAGAATATTGAAGGTATTGTTAAGGACTTGAAGTATGTAAAAGATTCAGGAGGTCGTTTATTTATACTTGGTGTCGGAGGCAGTGCGGCAAATGCTTCACATTCTGTTAATGACTTTAGAAAAATTTGCGGTATTGAATCTTATACTCCTACAGATAATGTATCTGAGTTGACTGCCCGTGTCAACGATGACGGTTGGGAAACTGTATTTGTAAAATGGTTAGAAACAAGTAAATTAAATGATAAAGATGGAATATTAATTCTATCAGTTGGAGGTGGCAATGCCGAAAAAAATATCAGCGTTAATCTTATTAGGGCAATTGATTTGGCAAAAAAAATGAATTCCAAAATAATGGGAATTGTCGGTAAGGATGGGGGTTATACTTCAAGAAATTCTACGAGTTGTGTTATTATTCCTGTAATTAGCGAAGGCAGTATAACTCCGCATTCCGAATCTTTTCAGTCAGTTGTTCTTCATTGTATTGCAACACATCCTGATTTAAAAGTAAACGAAATGAAATGGGAATCAACAAAGTAACCAATAATCTATGATGAATTTAAAAATAAAGATATTCAGCGACGGTGCGGATGTCATTGAAATGGAGAAAGCCTCTAAGCTTGGCATTATAAGCGGTTTTACGACAAATCCTACACTCATGAAGAAAAGCGGGATTACAGATTATGAGAAATTTGCAAAAGAAGCGATTAAAAATGTAAATAATCTTCCTATTTCATTTGAAGTATTTTCTGATGATTTTGAAAGCATGGAGAAAGAAGCAATTAAAATATCGAGTTGGGGTGAAAATATTTACGTGAAAATTCCTGTTACAAATACTAAAAGAGAATCTTCTGTTGATTTAATAAAATCCCTTGATAAAAGAGGCATTAAACTTAACATAACAGCAATATTAACTTTGAAGCAGGTGCAAGATTTATTTGACAATCTTAATGAAAATTCAAAGTCAATTATTTCGGTTTTTGCAGGTAGGATTGCTGATACTGGAGTTAATCCCATTCCTATCATGAAAGAGGCAAAATCTATACTTGCTCCAAAACGCAATCTTGAACTTCTTTGGGCAAGTTCTCGCGAACTACTTAATATTTTTCAAGCACAGGATTGTGGATGCGATATTATTACTGTTACAAGCGATTTACTGAAAAAATTAAACATGGTAGGTATGGATCTTGGTGATTTATCTCTCGATACTGTGAAAATGTTTTATAATGACGCTAAAACAGCGGGCTATAAGATTCTTTAGTAATTTTAAGAAAATACTTTGTCCTCGAAAAAAGAATTAATACTGTTATTAATTTCAGATATAATATTTGTAAACCTTTCCTGGTCTATATATTACTACATTAGAATTGAAAGTGGATGGATTATTTTCACAAATCCACCTTCATTCTGGGCACCGATGTTACTCATTTTTGTTTACTGGTTATTCATATTTTATATTGCAGGTTTATACAGACATTGGTTTGTTAGATCCCGTTTCGACGAATTTACAACGCTCTTTCGCGCAATTAGTTTAGGCTGTTTTATACTTTTCTTTGCAATATTTCTTGATGATTATTATAAAGAAGCACAGATTGTATCGAGATTTTTGATAATTATTTATTGGGCTTTACTTATATTTTGGGTGTCACTTGGAAGGATGATTATTCGTGGATTTCAGTTAAGGATGCTTAAAAAAGGATTTGGTCTTAGAAATACACTAATAATAGGTACAGGAGAGAAAGCAAATGAAGTGAAGGATCTCATATATACTTACCCCAAATTAGGATACAAATTCGCAGGATTCATTAGTGTTAATGATAAAATAGAAAGTTTTGAAGAAATCGGTCTGCTTTCAGATTTAAGTTCTGTAATTCAAAAGAATGATATTGTTGAAGTTATTATAGCATCAGATCAAAAATACGAAGAGCTTGTTATTTCAACTTTAAATATTTGTTCAGACTTGAATGTAAATGTCAAAATTGTACCCGGAGTTTATGAAATCGTAAGTGGTATGGTTAAATCAGAGCAAGTACATGGGATTCCGTTGGTTGAAGTGAAAACAGAATTGATGCCTTTCACATCAACAATAATCAAGCGTCTATTTGATTTAGTTTGCTCTTTAATTATAATAATAGTTATATCCCCGCTGCTGTTTATCGTGTCAATAGTTAATCTATTAATTTACAAAAAGATTTTTGATGTTGATAAAAAAGTAGGAAAAAGATCTAAAACCTTTAATAGTATAAAATTTCTAACTAACGATAAAGGATTTGACAAATTGTTATCAAAGTTGTGGATTAATGAAATGCCCCAATTATTGAATGTTATTCTTAATAAAATGAGTCTGGTAGGACCTGAACCCGAACGCCCTGAGATTGTAAAAAAACTTTCTTCGGAAATACCTTATTTCTCAAGACGTATGAAAGTAAAACCTGGTATTACAGGATGGGCTCAGATTAAACAAAAATCTTATTACACATCTGATGATTATAATAAAAAATTGCAATATGATTTCTATTATCTTGAGAATATGAGCTTACTGCTTGATTTTAAAATAATTCTTAACACATTAATTTTGATATTTAGTTTTAGGGGAAAATAAATGAAACGTGTACTCGTAATAATACCCACATACAATGAATCTGAAAATATACTTAAGATAATTCCTGAAGTATTAAATAAAACTACTCCTGATTACGAATTTAATGTGCTGGTGGTTGATGATAATTCACCAGACGGAACAGCGCAAATGGTTGAGAATTTGAGTAATCCTAATGTATTTGTATTAAAAAGGGAAAAGAAAATGGGTCTTGGTACTGCCTACATTGCTGGTTTTAAATTCTCTATTCAAAATAAGTTTGATTATGTTTATGAAATGGATGCCGATTTCTCCCATGATCCCAAATACCTTCCTGAATTCTTAGCAAAAATGGAAGAGGGGTATGACCTTGTTGTAGGTTCTAGATATATTAATGGTGTATCTGTAGTGAACTGGCCCATAAGAAGATTATTTCTTAGTTACTTTGCAAACATTTATACAAGGATTATTACAGGTCTAAAAGTTCATGATACCACCGCTGGATTTGCGTGTTATGTCGTATCCAAACTTTCTCAAATCGATCTGGATAATATCAAATCAAACGGCTATTCATTCCAAATTGAAATGAAGTTCAAGTATTACAAAAAGAAATTTAGAATAGCTGAAATTCCAATACTTTTTATTGATCGCAGAGCAGGCCATTCAAAAATGTCCAATAAAGTTGTTTATGAAGCATTTTTTGTAGTCTGGAAACTGAAAATTAAATCGATATTTGGTAAACTCTGAACAAAAAATTTGACATATCGGTAATCATTGTCAATTATAATGTAAAGGATTTAGTTGACAACTGTATTTCATCTGTTTATAAAGCCTCAAAAGGATATGACATACAAATATTTTTAGTTGATAATCACTCAGTTGATAACAGCTTTGAGTTTATCACATCTAAATACCCAGATGTTATAGGAATTTATAACAATAAGAATATCGGTTTCGCGAAAGCTAATAACATTGCATTAAAAAAGGCTGAAGGTGAGTACATTCTGGTTCTAAATCCGGATACAATTCTTGAAGAGGGGACTTTTGATAAGCTGATAGAATTCTACAAAGCTAACCCCGGTATAGGAGCTGTATCTTCCAAATTAATTCTTCGAAATGGAAAACTCGATAGTGCTTGCCGTAGAAGTTTTCCCACTCTTTCTGCTGCTTTACCTAGAATACTGGGACTCTCAAGACTTTTTCCTAAATCTAAACTCTTTAGTAGATATAACCTAACTTATCTGGATGAAAATGAAGTCACCGAAGTCGATTCTATATGTGGTGCTTTTATGTTTATGAAAAAGGATGTACTGGATATAGTAGGATATTTCGACGAAGATTATTTTATGTATGGTGAGGACATAGATTTATGTTACAGAATTAAAAAAGCAGGTTACAAAATATTTTATTATCCCAAAGTCACTACTATCCATCTTAAAGGTGAAAGTACCAGTAAAACAAAGTTTTCATACGTAAGTAATTTTTACGGTGCCATGTCTATCTTTGTAAATAAAAATCTTAAATCCAGTTCAAGAATTTTATCTTATTTGTTGAAGTTTGGTATATTTCTAAGATCTTTAATTTCCTACACTAAAAGAAGTCTTAAGATTATTTATCCCGTTTTAATTGATGCTGCATTTCTATTCTTGTCATTTCTCCTATCTGTTTATTATAGGTTCCATATTTTCCCGAATAAATATTATATTTTTATTATTTCCGTTTATATCCTTATTTGGTTATTAATAATGGGATTATTCGGTATATACCTAAGAAAATTTCGCCTATCAATTTTTAAAACTTTTAATGCAATTTTTGTCGGTTTCTTCGTTAATTCTTCTATTACTTACTTCCTTAAAGAGTATGCATATTCAAGAGAGGTTATCCTTACTTCTACATTATGGGCACTATTATTTTTATTGTCATGGAGAGCTGTTTTAAAAATAAAAAACTTTTTCGTTGAAAAAAACATTTTACTCAATAAAGTTAATCTCTTAGTTGTTAGTAAGAATAAGTTGACCAATACAATTGAAGAAAAGTTTAATTCAAGACATAATATTACCTATTATGATCACGATGGAAGAGAGCCTGACTTTGAAGATTTAAAAGAAACAATTATTATAAAAAATATTAATGAAGTGGTTTTTTCTGGAGAAAATGTCGAGTCCAGAGAAATTTTTAGGTTAATGTGGACCTTCAAAGATAAAAATATTAAGTTTAAAATTGTTCCGTCAGGAAATGAACTCATATTATCAAAAATTCGAGGAGATATCGATAATCTGTCATTAATTGAAATTGAATATAATATTAACAATAAATTGAATATATTTTCAAAGCGGTTGTTTGATATCAGTCTTTCTTTTGTTCTATTAATTCTTGTGTACCCGTTTGCTTTTATCTATTCAAAAATTGTAGGTACAAAGAATTCAGTAGGTATAAATAAGCTTTTATCATTACCGTATGTTTTCACTGGGAAATATAGTTTTGTTGGTGTTCCCATTTGGTATGATGATTATGATTATGATTATCTTGGTAAAAAAGGTTTAACCGGTATGATTCAACTTTACGGTTCGGAGATTCATAATAAGGAAGAAGAAAATAATTATTTGATTTTCTATGCAAAGAATCAATCTTTACAATTTGATATTGAAATCTTATTAAAAACTTTTATTACAATTATTAAAAAATAAATTATGGTACTGGAATTTGAAAAACCAATTTTAGAACTTGAGCAGAAAATTGATGAGATGAGGAAAATGGCTGATAGTCTTGATATCAGTGACGAAATAAATCGTCTTGAAAGCAAGGTCAATGAGCTCAGGAAGAATGTTTTTGATAATCTTACCCCATGGCAAATCGTTCAGCTTGCCAGACATCCGAACAGACCCTATACTCTCGATTATATCTATCTTATGACTGAAAACTTTGTCGAGTTTCACGGTGATAGAAACTATAAAGATGATAAAGCAGTTGTTGGCGGGTTTGCTACTTTAGGAGACCAAACCGTTATGATAATTGGTCAGCAAAAAGGTAGAGATACAAAATCAAATCTTTACAGAAACTTCGGTATGATGAATCCCGAAGGCTATAGAAAAGCGTTACGTTTAATGAAACTTGCTGAAAAGTTTGATAAGCCGGTTATTACATTATTAGATACTCCGGGTGCATTCCCGGGCATTGAAGCCGAAGAGCGCGGTCAGGCTGAAGCTATTGCGAGAAACCTGATTGAAATGTCACGACTTAGAGTCCCAATGATTGTTATAATAATTGGAGAAGGAGCATCTGGCGGGGCTCTTGGTATAGGCATC
This sequence comes from Ignavibacteria bacterium, assembly GCA_041649015.1. Taxonomy (NCBI): domain Bacteria; kingdom Pseudomonadati; phylum Ignavibacteriota; class Ignavibacteria; species Ignavibacteria bacterium. The sequence continues at coordinate 34,068 of JBAZNU010000006.1, read as the reverse complement.
GGTGATAGAATCCTTATGCTTAAGTATTGCTGGTACTCCGTAATTTCACCTGAATCATGTTCCTCGATTCTCTGGAGAAGCTGGGATTTTAAAGAACAGGCTGCGGAAGCTTTGAAGCTTACTGCAAGCGATTTACTGAAACTTGGAATAATTGATAGAATAATAGATGAACCAAGCGGGGGTGCACATAGAAACCATCAGGAAGCTGCGAACATTCTAAAATCAGCTCTTATCGAAGAACTTGGTGAGGTCAGAAAAATAAGGAGGGATAAACTTCTTGATAATAGAATAAAGAAGTTTGAAAAAATGGGATTCTGGAAAGAATAACAAATTATGTCAGTCTCCGATAATTCTAAGTTTATTATCAAAGGTGTTAAACCTTTGAATGGTTCTGTCAAAGTATCGGGTGCAAAAAATTCGGCTACTAAGCTTATGATTGCCTCTATGCTTTCAGATGAAAAATCTTTTTTCAACAATTCTCCTAATGAAATCAGTGAACTCGGAGTTACTATTGACCTTTGTAAAATCCTCGGTAGCAATATTGTACAGTCCAAAGATAATCTTGAAATTCAAACCCCTAAAATTAATACATTTGAGATTCCTTCTGACTACGGTAATGTTAACAGAGTTTCTATACTTACTGCAGGTGTATTACTTCATAGAAACGGGGAAGCCAGAATTCCGATTCCCGGTGGATGCAAAATTGGTTCACGTCCTGTGAACTTTCACATTGAAGGTCTTAAAAAGCTCGGTTGTTCAGTTGAAACGTTCGATTATTTCTATCATCTCAAAGCTGATAACCTTCATGGTAATAACATTCACCTTGAATATCCAAGCGTTGGTGCTACTGAAAATATTCTTATGGCTGCTACTCTTGCTAAAGGTAGAACTAATATTTTCAATGCTGCTATCGAACCTGAGATTTACGATTTAATAAAGTATCTGCAAAAAATGGGTGCTATAATAGAAATCAACACTGATAGAAAAATTACAATTGAAGGCGTTGATAAACTTTATGGTGCTAATCATACTGTTATTCCAGATAGGAATCAGGCAGCTTCTTTTGCTGTTGCAGGACTTGTAACGAAAGGAGATATTTTTGTTGAGAATGCTGTTCAAGATGATTTAATTACTTTCTTGAATACAATTCGCCGTGTTGGTGGAGAGTTCGAAGTTAAAGAAAACGGTATAAGATTTTTCTACACAGGACCCTTTAAACCTATTGCAATTGAAACTAACGTACATCCCGGTTTTATGACAGACTGGCAGCAGCCTCTTGTAATTCTACTAACGCAGGCAAAAGGTATTTCCATAGTTCATGAAACAGTGTATGAAAAACGTTTTGGATATGTTACCGAACTTAATAAGATGGGCGCTGAAATAGAATTATATAACACGTGTCTCGGCGGTCTTACATGCAGATTCGCAAATCAGGAATATTATCACAGTGCGGTTATTAAAGGACCGGTTTCTTTGCATGGTGCAGAAATTGTCGTTCCTGATCTGCGTGCAGGTATGTCATATCTTATCGCTGGTTTAATTGCCGAAGGAGAAACTGTAATAACCGGTATTAGATTCATAGATAGGGGATATGAAAACATTGATAATAAACTAAGGAATTTAGGTGCTGATATTAAACGCGTTTAACTTAAAATAATTTTTCTATGACTAACAAAGAAAAGATAGAAGAACTAAAGAAAAAACGACAGGAGGCGATGCTGGGAGGAGGACAAAAAAGCATTGACTCTCAGCACAAACGCGGTAAGCTGACTGCTCGTGAAAGAATTCATCTGCTTCTCGATCAGGGTACTTTTGAGGAGATGGATATTTTTGTAAGACATCAGAGTCGTGATTTTGGCTTAGAAAAAACACGTTATTATACTGATGGTGTTATTACTGGTGTTGGAAAAATTCACGGACGTAACGTTGCTGTCTTTTCTCAAGATTTTACAATCCTTGGAGGCTCTCTCGCTGAGTACTATGCGAAGAAGGTTGTTAAAATTATGGACCTTGCTATGAAAGTTGGAATGCCGGTTATTGGTATCAATGATAGCGGTGGTGCTCGTATTCAGGAAGGTGTTCTATCACTCGCAGGTTATGCGGATATTTTCTTGCGTAATACTCTCTCGAGTGGCGTGGTTCCTCAGATATCTGCTATTGTAGGTCCATGTGCAGGCGGGGCTGTTTACTCTCCGGCTATTACTGATTTCATTTTTATGGTTGATAAAATTTCTCACATGTTTATTACAGGTCCAAATGTTATTAAAGCTGTTACTAATGAAGACGTTACTTTCGATGAACTCGGCGGTGCTAATACACATGCCATTAAAAGCGGAGTCAGCCATTTTACATGTGAAAATGAAATCGATTGTTTCGAAAGAATCAGAAAGCTTATGTCCTATCTGCCTTCGAATAATATGGAGCTTCCGCCGATGATGGATTTCGATGAACCGGAATATGATTTAAGCCACCTCAATGAATTTGTCCCGGATAATCCTAATAAACCTTATGATATGAAAGATATTATAAATAGGGTTATTGATAAAGATTCTTTCTTTGAAGTACATAAAGATTATGCAGAAAATATTATCTGTGGATTCGGTAGAATAAATGGTCGTTCAGTCGGTATTGTTGCAAATCAACCTCTCGTACTTGCAGGCGTTCTGTGCCTTAATTCATCTATAAAGGGTGCACGCTTCGTTCGATTTTGTGATTCATTTAATATCCCATTGCTTGTGTTTGAAGATGTACCGGGATTTCTACCGGGTACTGACCAGGAATGGCGTGGCGTTATTAGGCATGGCGCAAAACTTCTTTATGCATTTTGTGAAGCCACAGTTCCGAAAATTACCGTTATAATCCGCAAGGCTTACGGTGGTGCTTATGATGTTATGAACTCAAAGCATGTAAGAGGTGATGTGAACCTTGCATGGCCTTCTGCTGAAATAGCTGTCATGGGGGCAAAAGGAGCTGCTGAAATTATTTTCAGAAAAGAACTTCTTGCTGCCGAGGATAAGCAAAAACTTCTTGATGAAAAAATCAATGAGTTTAATTCAAAATTCTGCAATCCTTACATCGCTGCCGAAAGGGGATTCATTGACGATATAATCGAACCAAAAGATACACGGAATAAATTAATTACATATTTCGAACTTATCGAAAACAAAGTAGATTTCAACCCGCGCCGTAAGCACGGAAATATTCCATTATAAAAATTATAAACGGGAGCTTGCCTCCCGTTTATAATTTTAATTTCTTATACTAATATTTGTTTTTCTTTGCTTGATTATCTTGGTGGCTAAATGCTTTGCTTATTAGTAAAAAATCTGTAAGTATCTGCAAAATTCCTGCTTCCTTAATTTTCCTTGTTCTTTTAACTCCTCTAATTCTTCCATGGATTTAGACTAATATCTTTAAACCAAATTTAATTATATAAAATCCTTTTTCATTTCTTATTTAATAATAAAAAAACTTTTTAAATTAGAATAATATTATTATTAAGTACGGGGAAAGTGCGCACAAAGTGCGCATGAAGTGCGCATAAAGTACGCATAAATAATACTTTTTGAATTATGCTATTACAATCAAGTATCACATTACCTCATTGAATTGAATGTCCTCCTGTATTTCGGTAATTTACTTATAACAATGGAAAATCAACAGCCCAATAAGAGTAAATACGAATCAATAAAGAATTTTTTATTCAAACCCATAATAAAAACCGATTCGAACTTCTTTAAATACTCGGGTTTGGGCGTTCAGCTTTCTGTTACGATTATAGTCTTTCTTTTTGCAGGGCTCTGGCTCGATAAATACTTTGAAACTAAATTCATATTCACGTTTGTGTTTGTATTTCTGGGATTTGTCGGCGTATTTTACAAAATTTTTGCAGTCCTGAAAGAACTCGACGCCGAAAAGAAACAAAAGTCTAATGATGGAAATAAAGAATAACTACTTCAGAAACTATACGATATTCGTTTTACTAATTTCGATTATAACCCTCGCTGCCGTCTATTTTTGGCAAAAATCAGGCGGAAATATAGAGTTCAAATCGGTTCTCGCCGCCGCGGTCATAAATGTACTGAATTCGATTATCGGATTCCGGATTATATTGGGCTCAATCGAAAGCAAAAACTCCAAACAATTCATGGTTGCGAGTCTCGGCAGCATGACAGCAAGACTATTCATAGTGCTGATAATGATATTAATAGGGCTATTGTTATTTAATTTTAATAAAAAATCATTTATATTTGCACTGTTTTGTTATTATTTTTCATTTCTGACATTAGAAACAATTTTTTTGATAAAAAGAATAAACGTAAGAAAGAGAGCTTGAAAATTATTAAGTTTTTTCAAATAAGCTTATTGCTGCTTGCTTTTTTGGTTACAGGATTATCGGGCAGGCTGATTGCCAGCGAGCCAGATAATGAAGATGAAGACAAGCTTGATATTGTTGAGAAAGTAGTCGATCACGATTATGTTGACTTCTATTTCCTTGGCAAGTTAGAGCTTCCTCAGATTCCTCCTGTCACAATTGCAGGTATAACTTTCGATTTCTCAATCACGAAATCGTTGTTCATGATGTTTCTTTCTACTACAGTTTTATTCTTAGTCCTGAAACGCGCAGCTTCTTTAAATACCAAAAATCCCGCCCCAAAAGGTGCAGGAAATTTTATCGAAGTTATTGTTATTTTCATGCGCGATGAGGTTATTCTTCCAAACATGGGAAAAGAAGGGCTTAAAATGCTCCCTTTTTTCCTGACACTGTTCTTCTTCATACTATTTGCAAATCTCATTGGCTTGATTCCGTTTATGGCTCAGCCAACTAAAAATCTTAGTGTTACCACAGGGCTTGCACTTGTAACATTCGGAATGATACAGATAAACGGCATGAAGAAAAACGGAGTATTTGGATACTTAAAAGGACTTGTCCCTCATGGTATCCCGGCTTTTGTGCTTCCTATTATGATTATTGTGGAGTTTATCGGTCTGTTTACAAAGCCGTTTGCGCTCCTAATGAGGTTGTTTGCAAATATTGTTGCTGGATCAATTATTATACTTTCGCTTATTGGTTTGATTTTTATAATGAACTGGGCAGGCGTTGTAATTGCAATACCTTTCACATTGTTCATTTATTTTCTTGAATTGTTTGTAGCATTGCTGCAGGCATATATTTTTACGATGCTGTCAGTCATATTCATAAATATGGCTATGCATCAGGAGCACTGATTATTCATATTAGTTAAATAAAATAATTTAAAGGAGTAAAATTCATGGATTTATCATTAGCATTTCTTGCAGCAGGTATCGGAGCCGGTTTAGTAGTTATCGGAGCAGCTCTTGGTATTGGTAAAATTGCAAGTGCGGCTATGGACGCAAGCGGCAGAAACCCCGAAGCTCTCGGCGATATTAGAACTTCAATGATTATCGCAGCAGCACTTATTGAAGGTGTTGCACTATTCGGACTGGTTATCTGTATTCTGTTAGCTATTAAGAGCTAATCTTATTTTAAATATTAAACTCTAAAATGACACTTATTTTATTAAATAATTTGTTGTTTGGTATTATTTTAAGCGGGGATAAACCTTCTTTGCTTTCCGTCAATCCGGGACTGATTATCTGGACGATTATTGTCTTTGTCATATTTCTTTTCTTATTAAAGAAATTTGCATGGGGACCGATTATTAAAGCCCTTAATAAACGCGAGCAGATTATTAAAGAAGCGCTTGAAAATGCCGAAAAGCAAAATAAAGAATCTGCTGAGCTTATCGAACAGAACAAGAAGGTTATTGCAGAGGCAAATTCTCAGGCTTCAAGAATTATAAGCGAAGCTAAAGATATTGCAGTTAAGATGAAGGATGAGATTGTCAGCAAAGCAAACGAAGAGTCCAACAAGAATATTGAGAAAGCAAAGCAGCAGATTGAAGCAATGAAGGTGTCAGCACTCGAAGAAATGAGAGGGGATATAACCGATATCGCTTTTAAAGCCGCAGAAAAAATTCTCTCCAAGAATCTTGACAGAGAAAAACAGATGGACCTAATTAATGACTTTATGTCTAAAATACCAAAGAACTGAAGCAGGTAGTTATGGCAAATAAATTAACTTCAAGTTATTCAGATTCTTTGTACGAGGCAGCATCTAAAGACAATATTCTTAACGATGTAGCAGCAGATTGTTCTGCTCTGCTTTCTTTAATCGCTGAAAGCGGAGAACTTAACATAGTCTTGGATAGCCCTGTGATAAGCAAGTTCAAGAAGATAGCCATCGTTAATTCATTGTTTAAGGGAAAGGTCAAAGACCTTACTTTAAACCTTATCTTGCTTGTAATAAAGAACCGCAGGGAATCATTTCTGAAGTTAATCCTTGAAGGTTTTCTTCATATAAAAGATGAAAAGGATGGTATCATCAAACCTGTTTATACAACAGCTATAGAACTTAAAGAAGATGAAAAAATTATATTGAAGAAAGAAATTGATACGATAACGAGTAAGAATTCAATACCATCGTTTGAAGTGAAACCGGAACTAATCGGAGGTTTTACGTTAAACATAGGCGATTCTATTATTGATGGAAGTGTGAAGAGACAACTTGAACTGATGAGAAAATCACTAAAATAAAAACGAATTTTAACAGGAGATATATTTTAATATGAATGTAAAAGCAGGCGAAGTATCCGCTGTAATATTAAAGCAGCTTTCGGGCTACGAAAATGAAGTTGATATTTATGATATCGGAACCGTTCTGTCGGTTGGTGATAACGTCGCGAGAGTTTATGGCCTCTCAAAATGTCAGGCGAGTGAGCTTATCGAATTCCCGCATGGAGTGTTCGGTGTAGCCCTAAACCTTGAAGAGGACAACGTTGGCTGCGTTCTTTTCGGTGAAGTTCACCTTGTAAAAGAAGGAGACACGGTTAAAAGAACCGGCAAGATTATCTCTATTCCGGTTGGTGAAGCAATGCTCGGACGTGTTATTAACCCTCTTGGTCAGCCGCTCGACGGTAAAGGCGATATTGCAGCAGAAATGTTTGCCCCTATCGAAAGAAAAGCGCTCGGCGTTATTCAAAGACAGCCTGTTAAAGAACCTCTGCAAACAGGTCTCAAAGCTATCGATGCTATGATTCCAATCGGTAGAGGACAAAGAGAATTGATTATAGGCGATAGACAGACAGGTAAAACAGCCGTGGCTATTGATACAATAATAAATCAAAAAGGTAAAGACGTTTATTGTATTTATGTTGCAACAGGTCAGAAAGCATCAACTATTGCTCAGGTAGTTAAAAATCTTGAAGATGCCGGTGCTATGGAATATACCACTGTTATAGCTGCTCCTGCGTCAGATCCTGCACCAATGCTATACATATCTCCTTACTCAGGTGCAACACTCGGCGAGTATTTCCGCGATAAAGGTAAGCATGCACTCGTAATCTACGACGATTTAACAAAACAAGCAGCAGCTTATAGAGAACTTTCTTTACTTTTAAGAAGACCTCCTGGAAGAGAAGCTTACCCGGGTGACGTATTCTATTTACATTCACGCTTGCTTGAAAGAGCTTCCAAGCTTTCAAATGAACTCGGCGGCGGTAGTTTGACAGCTTTACCTATCATCGAAACTAAAGCCGGTGACGTATCTGCTTATATCCCGACTAACGTAATCTCTATCACAGACGGACAGATTTATCTTGAACCAAATCTATTTAATAACGGTGTTAGACCCGCTATAAACGTCGGAATATCTGTTTCGCGTGTTGGTGGTAGTGCTCAGATTAAAGCAATGAAAAAGATTGCTGGTACTTTAAGACTAGACCTTGCTCAGTACAGAGAACTTGAGTCATTCGCAAAATTTGGTTCAGACCTCGACAAAGCAACTCAGCAGCAGCTAAGACGCGGTGAAAGACTTGTTGAAATACTCAAGCAGAAACAATATTCTCCTCTAGGTGTTGAAAAACAAGTTGTTGTCATTTTTGCAGCTACTCATGGATATCTTGATGAAATACCCGTTGACTATGTAAAGAAATTCGAAAGTGATTTTCTTACCGAAATGGAAAATATTCACAGCGATATTTTAAATGAAATAATCGAAAAGAAAGATTTATCAGATGATTTAATGAAAAAACTGAATTCAGTTTTAACTGATTTTACAAACCGTTTCAAAGAATCCTTAAAATCTTAATTCTATGACAACTAAAGCACCCGCAGAAGTAAACTATTTCGATGATTCAGTTAAAATTAAAAGACTTTATTCTGCTATCGATGAACTTAAAGATGTTATAATAGAGGATAATGAAAGAAACAGACTTAGTTTTTGCGTTAACTTATATTTTGAAAAGGAAATAGGCTCACTTTATGATGCGATCGTACAAGCGAAACCAAATTCTTCAAAAGTTAACTTTAAGGTTCTCGAAGAATTAATAATGAAGAAATTAAATGAAAAAGGAATTAACTGAGAGTTGGCTACACTTAAAGAAATAAGAATCCGCTTGAATGCGGTAAAGAATATTCAGAAGATAACTAAGGCAATGAAAATGGTTGCTGCTGCTAAAGTACGCAAAGCACAGGATAGAATAATTTCAACCAGACCTTATGCGAGTAAACTTAGCAGTCTTATGAGTGAACTTGTTAATTTAAATGATATTTCGAATCATCCTCTGATTCAGGAAAGGGAAATTAAGAAACGTCTCGTAGTCTTGATTGCCTCAGACAGGGGACTATGCGGTGCTTTTAACTCTAATATCATAAAACATACAGTTGCTCATCTCGAAAATATTGGAAAAGATACTGCAATGATAACCATTGGTAAAAAAGGTTTTGATTTTTTCTCTAAACGGAAATACAATTTAATTAAGAACTATCCTAGCGTTTTTCAGAATTTAAACATTCAGACATCCACGGAAATTGTTAATTACCTTAAAAACCTTTATTTGAAAGGTGAATACGACTTTATAGAAATTATATACAACGAATTTAAATCAATAATCAAACAAAATATTGTTACGGATACTTTCCTTCCGTTCAAGAAAAACTCCGAAAGTGATTTTACATCCCGAAATATTGACTTCATATTCGAACCCGATTCTAAAAATATTTTGTTCGAACTCATTCCGAAAGAATTGAACATTATGTTCTGGAAAGCTCTACTTGAGTCTAATGCGTCTGAACAGGGTGCCAGAATGACAGCTATGGAGACAGCCTCGAACAATGCTGGTGACGTAATTAAAGAGCTTAATCTGAATTATAATCGTGCACGCCAAGAATCTATCACAACAGAACTACTTGAAATTGTAAGTGGTGCTGAAGCCCTGCAAAAGGGATAAAAAGACAATTGTTCTTGTTTGATTAACAATTATTTTATTCTTAAAGCACAATCAGAATTCCTAAACAAAGAATTGCTCAATTATTCCGTTGAAGATTCTCTTATTGTCGAAAAGAACTGTGTAACAATCCTTCTTAAATCTGCCGAATACAGGTATCTTAAGATAGTACTTGAAAAGAATCTCGAAACCCTTTTTATAGAAAAATCTAAAGTCATTCCCAAAAAGAATGTATTACGCATCTTTCCGTCAATAAAATCTAAATTAATAAAATCTGTTTCAATTGTTGAGAAGAATAGAATAGTTTCACTGCTTCTTAGTGATGGTAATTCTTTAGTATTCTACGCAGTACCCGATAAATCAAATATTTTTATCGTTAAGGAAGAAATTATTACAGATTCCTACAAAGAGAAATCTGACTTCATTGGAAAAAATGTTGAATCGATTATTAACATACCACAGGCATCTGTGCAAACTGTCCCTCAATCCATTCAAGATATAATAAAAAGTAAATATAATTATTTAGGTAAATATTATAAGCATGAACTTGAAGGAGAGCTTTCTAAAGTTGATATAAACATAAAAGATCACGATAGAATAATCAACAAATTAATTTCAGCGATTTCTGATTCAAATAATTATTATTTATACACGAATAATGATGTTTTAGTACCTTCGCTAATCAGCCTTTCTGCCTATAGTGAATACGAAAAGTCAGAATATGAAAGTATTAATTTACTCATAATTAACTACTACAGAAAGTATAAATCTTTATATGAGAAAAAAGAAGTTAAGAATAAACTGCTTAGAAAATTAAATACTGAATTAAAAAGAGCAGAGACTAAAATAGAAAATATAAAAAAGGCAATTGATAAGACTAAGAATTCACATCTCTTCAAAATCATCGGTGATATCTTATTAGCTAATATACATAATATTAAATTCGGCTCAGAGTTATATGAATATATTGATGAAAATAAAGAAATCCGTAAAATAAAACTGAATCCTAAACTGTCAACTCAGGAAAATGCAAATCATTATTACACAAAATACAAAGGACTAAAAAGCTCTGTTGAATCTCTTAATAGAAAAATGATGTTATTGATATCAGAAAGAGAATCACTTATAAAAAAGCGTGATGAACTCGAGAAGGAAGAAAATTTCAAAATATTAAGAAAGATGGATAATATAGAAACTAAAATTAGTAATTCTGAGAAATTACCCTTCAGAATCTTTAAATTAAGCGACAAGTATGAAGTGTGGGTTGGAAAAGATAGTGCCAGTAATGATTTGCTTACAATGAAATATACCAATCAGTATGACTACTGGTTTCATGTTAGAGGATTCAGCGGTTCTCATACAACATTAAAGTTACTTGACAAAAATCAAAAACCAGAGAAGGAATATGTTATAAAAGCAGCTGAGATTGCAGCTTATTACAGTAAAGCAAGGAAAGGGAGAAATATTCCGGTTGCATATACTGAAAAGAAGTATGTTAAGAAGAGAAAAGGCTTCAAACAGGGATCAGTAGTTATGGAAAAGGAAAAAGTTGTCTTAGTTAATCCTGCGATTCCTGAAGTGTAGTAACGATTGATTTTACATCCGACGTTCTAACTCAGCTATTTTGTCAAGAATGTTTTTTTTGTTCTTGTGTCCTGCCCTTAGTAGTAATGAATATGCATCAAATGCTTCTTTATTAAGTCCTTGCTTTGCCATGACATCAGCAATCGTTTCGGTTATTATTTTTACATTACCGATTAGGCTGTCTTTATTGTTTTGTGCTGGAATATTATTCCGTTTCAACTCTTCCTCAAGTTTTGACCTATTCTTATTCTGATGCAAATCTAAAGACATCTTTTCGATTCCATCTTTAAAACTAATAAAATTATCATCATTCTCAATCGTTAATAAGAATTCACTATCTATAAAAGTAAGTTCAGGGTTGCTGCTTTCTGGTAATGATTTGCAGAAACTCAAATCTTTGAAATATTCTTCATAGTCCTCAAATTTATCAAGATCGGACAACATTTCATTGTAAAATATCTTTGCCTGCGTTTGTTTTGAGCGGAATTCATCTATTGAAGTATGCAGAAGGTCAATTAATTCCTTGTTTTGTATTTTATCCTCAATATTATATAATTCTGTTTCTGCTTCATTGTAATATTCAAGCTTTATTAAAGCACGTATTTTTAATATTCTTGGTGACAGATAAAATGGGTAAAGCTCTATAATCATATTGCATATTTTAATGCAATTATCATAGCGTTCATTAAAGAAATATAAATTTGCAAGTTTAATAAGTAAAGGTGAAAAAGGATTGTCCTCAAGCTTCTCTTTTAAAAATGCAATGTAGTTATCAAGATTAAGCATTTGGCTTTAGTTCCATTAGTTTTGCTCTGTTATGAGTTACTATTTGCTTGATGGACAAAAACGATATTGTACCAAATCCTAAAGCAAACATAAGTTGAAAAGGAATAGAGGCAATTTGGGCATAATAAATCGATATACCAACCCCAGTAAATAAGTAAATTGACAATATGCCTTCAATAAAAGCTATAAAAGGTATTTTCTTTGTGTGGTATTTCTTATCATGTACCGTATCGTTCTCGTTCACAATTTTATATTTTGGTGTTCTAACAAATTCACTTTTTTTATTAATAAGTCCTTCCCAGACGGCTTTAGTATTATTAACCGCTAATCCCATACTTCCCATCATAAACACAGGGAAATAAATTATTCTCTGTTGCCAATCTGGATAAATATCTTTCTGAGAATATAAGTAAAACATCATAGAACTGACGAATGCAAAAATAAAGAACGACATAAATTTATAAACATCATCGTATTCACCCGTTTCTTTAATAATTGTAACAAGCGGACTCAGTAATGCTGCTATTAGAATAAATGGATACGCAATGTTACTCCAAAGATGTATGAATGACTGAATTTTCTCTCTAAAAGGCAGATCCGATTTTAAAACTTTTGGGTAAATCTTCTTTGCAGTTTCAATCGCCCCTTTTGTCCATCTGAACTGTTGCGACCTTAAAGCATTAATATCAGCTGGAAGCTCTGCCGGTGAAGTAAAGTTTACAAGATATTTTAATTCCCAGCCTTTCATTTGTGCCCTGTACGATAAATCAAGGTCTTCGGTTAAAGTATCAGCCTCCCAATTACCTGCATCTTCTATACAGGATTTCCTCCAGACACCACCCGTGCCGTTAAAATTAATAAAGAATCCTGCTCTGTTCCTTACCGCTTGCTCGATGACGAAGTGTCCGTCAAGTGCGATTGCTTGTGTTTTTGTTAAAACGGAATAATCTCTGTTCAAATGTTCCCATCTTGTTTGAACTAATCCAATCCTATCATTCTTGAGAAAATACGGGATTGTTCTTTTCAGGAAATTCTTCCTTGGTATAAAATCAGCATCAAATATTGCTACGTATTCACCCAGTGCTATTTTTAGTCCTTCCTTTAAGGCCCCAGCTTTGTAACCTTGTCTGTTAGTTCTGTGTATATGATTTACAGTAAATCCCAATTCCTTATATTTCTTAATGTGTTCCTCGATAATATCCTTTGTATCATCTGTAGAATCATCAAGTATTTGTACTTCTAACTTATCTTTTGGATATTCTATCCGAAGTGTTGCATCAATCAGCCTGCAAATTACATACTTTTCGTTGTAGAGTGGCAATTGTATAGTCACAAACGGGTAGTTATTAATTTCAAAGTCTTTCTCATTAATATTTTCGGTTCTCTTATTAAATGTCTTAAAGTAAAGATATATCATACTAAAGCCATGACTTGCAAAGAAGAACAGCAATGTCAGAGATCCTATGTAAGTGATTAATATAACTGTTTCAATCTTCATTTTACCAGTTTGATATAATATCGTTTAAAATATCTTCAGTAATTTTCTCGCGTGCAACCACAATACCAGCTTCTCTTTCGGAAAAGGAATTTGATGATGAATTGTATTCACCCCAGTTTTCAAAAGTTCTTTCCCATATTTTCGTTTGTTTCTTTAAGTTATCGAATATAACCGTCACCGAAATAGTTACTTTGCGTTTAGTCACATTTTCCGAACCGCTTATTACTAAAGCTTCGTCTTTTATGGAACTTATTGTACAAGTAAGCAATCCATCAGCTTTTGTTTTATCAACTAGCTTTAATGTGTTATCCCCAATAATCTTATTTTTAAGAAGTTCCGTGAATTGCTCTTTTATACCTGCTTCAGCGTAACCGGAATTGTCCAAAAACAAAGGAACGGCTACGGTTTTGATTCCTTCAGGAGGACTATTTCCTCTGAAGCTGTAAACACCGCAAGATAACAAGTTGATAGCTAAGAATAATATAAATAAATATGATATAAATTTAATCATTACCATATCTGTTTATGTTATACTTATTAATTTTCCTGTATATATTTCTTTTTGATTGACTCAAATTATCTGAAACTTTATTTACATCCCAATTATGCAACTTTAATAAATACTTAATAAGTTCTCTTTCAATATCCTCACCGTTCATTAGTTCAATCTCATTTTTGTTTATATAAAACCCATCATTCCTCATGTTATCATTAATATCAAAATTTCTATTTCGGATTAAATCTTTCACTTCAAGAATATCTGTTTTCAATTCAATAAGTCCTCTGATTATTAAATCTTTTTCATTCAGATCTCTTGAAGCGTTTGGTATGGCAGGAAGTGGACGAGTCTCAAAGTTAACAGAGTGAAGATTCCTTTTTACATCATCAATCCCGATAACTTTGTTTGGATTTAATACAATAATACTTTCACAGAAATTTTTTAATTCTCTTACATTCCCATACCAAACATAGTTTACAATATAATCGAGTGCATCGTCATTAATTCCCGCAAAGCCTATGTTGTTTTTATTGCATATATCGTCAACGAATTTATCGAATAAAACTTTGATATCAGTCCTTCGTTCACGAAGCGGAGGTATATTAATGTTGACAGACCTTAATCTAAAATATAAGTCTTCCCTGAAGTTCTTATTAATTACCTCAACCTCCAAGTTTTTATTTGTGGCCGCAATCACTCTAACATCAACAAATACTTTTTTACTCCCGCCAACTTTCATGAATTCTCCGGATTCAAGGACCCTAAGAATTTTCACCTGGGTGGCAAGAGGCATATCGCCAATTTCATCAAGGAATATAGTACCATTATCCGCCATCTCAAAATATCCTGAACGTGATTCAATTGCACCCGTGAAAGCTCCTTTTTGGTGACCAAATAGTTCGCTTTCTATTATTCCTTCTGGAATAGCACCGCAATTTACAGTTATAAATGGTTTATCCTTCCTTTTGCTAAAACTATGAATAGAATTTGCTACAAGTTCTTTCCCTGTTCCGCTCTCTCCGGTAATCAATACACTAATATCAGTAGGTGCAACCTGCTGAATTACCTCATTTATTTCCTTAATTTGTATTGAATTACCTAATAATTTCATAATAAAATACTAATATAACATTCAGCAAAAGCTTATTAAAGTTAATTCGAATGTTAAATTTTATTACCAATATCCTGCTTTTATCCTTTAATACTTTCAAATAATTACATATTTTTTCATTCATTTTACTCAACAAATGGCAAAAGCAAAGCTTGTAAAAACAGTTGTAAAACAAGAAGCATTTATAGAAGAAAAGATTGATAATTATTTCTGGCTGATTATTCCGGTTCTAACTCTAATCTATTACTGGATATCTAATGTTTCTATTGGCTTTTATCAGGATGATGAAATCGCTCAATACCTGAATGCAATCAAGTTTCAAGTGGATCCTTCTGCTATTCTAGGAAACAATCCTAAACCAGGCTGGAAAATATTTCTCATTCTTCCTGCATTGTTAGACTATAAAGCTGTCTTGCTATTCAATTCTTTGATTGCAGCTCTTGCTGTTTTCTTTACTTTTTTGTCGCTAAAAGAATACAAACTGAAATATGCTTTTTTCGGTGCGTTACTTTTAGCATTACAGCCCTTATTCTTTGACCTTTCATTTAGAACTTATTCTGAAATATTCACAGCTTTACTTGTTGTTATATTCCTTTTACTTTACAAGCGGGAAAAGTATGTACTGTCAGGTCTTTTAATGGGTTATATTTTAACTATAAGGCAGGAGCTAATTATATTTGCTTTTATTTTGTTAATAATTTTCATTTACAACAAAAAAATATTTCCTGCTATATCTATTGCTATATTTCCTGTTATTTACAGTATTCTTGGGATGATGAAAACAGGTGATCCATTGTTTGTATTAACTGAAATGAAAGCAGTAGCCGGTTTGCAATATAACTCTCAAGGTATATTTCATTATTTCAAAGTTTATATATTTATTGTTGGTCCGATTACTTTGTTATTATTTCTTCAGGGTTTCTTTGGATTCTTAGCAGATACTAAGAATTACAAAGCTTATGTTGAGAAGTATTTTCTGCTGTACTTATTATTTATTACTGTTTTCGGAGTGCAGATGTATACAATGATGAGTAATGGACCTAATCCCGGAAACTGGAGATATTTACTCCATGTATCTCCTGTAGCTATAATATTTGCTATTGTGGGTTTTAATAATCTTGCAGATGAAAAATATAAGAAATTACATTATTTGATTACTGGATTAATTTTCATTATTACTTTATTATTTTTGTCTAAGGAATCGGACGGCTTTAAACTTCTTGAAACTGACGATTATACAAAGGTAGCTTTTATAACAATATTCTTTGTTTCGACTTTGATTATTCCATCGAAAGATAAACAAGCTTATCTTAATAAATTATCAATTGTTTTATTATTATCCTCTGTTTTATATCTTTATATTGATTTCAAACCGAAAAAGCTTTCGCCTGAGAATCAGACTGTTAAAACTGTTGCAGAATCATTAAATAAATTAGAATTAAAAGGTAATTTTTACACAAACCATTCGGTATTGCTGTTCTTCATGGAAGATTATAAGAAAGAGCCGCAGAAGTTTCTGCCTATTAACGCAAAACATATAAATGAAGTCCCTATAGGGTCGATACTTGTTTGGGAAAATCACTATGGATATAGACCGGAGTTTGGAAATGATATAAAAATTGAAGATCTTCAAATGAATCCTGATTATAAGATTATTAATCAGTATGTATCGATTGATAAAAGATTTGTTGCTTACATAATTGAGAAAGTTAACTAATATGAAAAATTGTATAGTTTACGGGGGAGGTGGATTTATAGGATCCCATTTAAGCGAAGAGCTGTTAAATAATGGGTACAATGTTACTATATTTGATAAAATTAATTTTTCCAAAGAAAACATTCGAAGGATCAAGGATAGAGTTAATATTATTGAGGGTGATTTTAATAATGAGTATGATTTACTCAGCAGTTTAAACGGAATCGATTTCATATATCATTTGGTAAGTTCAACGCTCCCTGCATCATCAAATGATAATCCTGTCTATGATGCGGAATCAAATCTTGTGTCAACACTAAGGCTTTTGCAGGATGTTATTAAGAGAAAAATAAAGAAATTTATCTTTATTTCTTCTGGGGGTACAGTTTACGGAGTACCGCATACAATACCTATACCTGAATCTCATTCAAGGAAACCTATTTGTTCATATGGAATTATTAAGAAGACGATTGAAGACTATCTTTTCATGTATAATTATTTGTACGGACTAGATTACAGTATATTCAGACTTGCCAATCCTTACGGCGAAAGACAAAATCCGCTGTACGCTCAGGGAGTAATTCCAGTTTTTCTTAAGAAGATATTACTTGATGAAAAGATAGTAATTTGGGGTGACGGTACAGTCAGACGTGACTATGTTTACATTAAAGATGCAGTTATACCTCTTGTTCAATCTCTTGAATTTAAAAGCGAACATAAAGTGTTTAATCTTGGAGCTGGTTTGGGATACACAGTAAATGAACTTCTTGAAATAATAAAAACCGAGACAAAAATCATACCGAAAGTAAGTTACACTAGTAGCCGTAAACTTGATGTTCCCGTTAATGTACTAGACATTTCATTAATTTCCAAAGAAATGAATTATTCTCCGAAAACAAACATTAATCAAGGGATTAAGTTAACATATAATTACCTGAAAGGAATTCTGGGTAAATCATGATAAAAAATTCAGATATTACATTATCCGTGTTCTTTCCCGCTTATTTTGATGAGGGGAATATTGGAAAGGTTACAACAAAAGCTGTAAAAGTATTAGAAGAAATGCAGCTAAAAGAATACGAAGTATTAATAATTGAGGATTGTAGTCCAGATAACACAGCAAAAGTCGCGGATGAATTAGCAGCAAAATTTTCAAAAGTAAAAGTTAAGCATCATGAAAAGAATATGGGGTACGGAGCTACTCTTAAAGACGGGTTTACGAGTGCAAAACTTGATTATGTATTCTATACAGACGGGGATAACCAGTTCGATCTGGAGGAATTAAAAAAGTTTGTTGCAATGCTTCCGTTTACAGATATAGTTGTAGGGTACAGGAAGAAGAAACAATATTCATTATACCGAAAATTCACTTCACTTTGTTATAATTACTTGTTAAAAATATTATTTGGACTTGATTACTGGGATGTTGATTGTGCATTTAAACTTTTTCCTTCAAAACTGTTTAAAGAAATAGAAATTAAATCAGTTGATGCATTTATAGACGCTGAAATTATGCTTAAAGCTCATCTAAAAGGTTATAAAACAGTTGAGATGGGTGTTACACATTTACCAAGGTTAGACGGAGTATCGACAGCTGCAAGGCCGTCGGTTATTTTTAGAACTTTTGGAGAAATTTATAGATTCAGAAAAGAATACAAAGAAGAATTAAAGAGAATAAAAATAAATAAATAATAGATAATTTCTAGATCTTCTCTGCCCAGATATAATACTGACCGCCTAATGGTAAGAAAAACAGGCTTTTCTCCAATGGTCTTAAAAACTTTAAAAATGCAGGAAAGTACAATGTATAATGTTTTCTGATAATCATAAAGCTACCACTTTCAAAAAGCTCAAGAGATTCCTTAGGTTTCAAAAGTATTGCATCAGTATCCCAGACACAAGTGTTAACAATATGACGTGTTACCGGATTAAATGGATTATGCTCAAAGAAGAATACATTCCCACCTTGCTTTAAGAGGAGATTTATGTTCAATACTGCTTTTATTCTCAACTGGGGTTCAATATGATGAAAAACATTAGATATGAATATTAAATCAAATGACTCTTTATACTTTTGAATCGCGCTGTCTTCGAGAAGAAAGAATTCTACAGAACTATTATTCTTGGATGCTACATCTATACTATTTGCTGAGATATCGCATCCATGTACATTAGAATCCGGGAAATATTCAACGAGATACTGCAGGTTCATTCCGATACCACATCCATATTCCAGGATCCTTTTGGGTGTATTTTTAAGGCATTCCTTAACTATTCTAACTTTATATTCGGCAAAATATTTACTCTCCTCACCGAAAAACTTTAGGTCCTCGGTAAGTTGTTTTTCGTAAGATTCTGCATGTTTGTCAAAATCAACTTTACTATGCATCAGTTCTTCTTTTCCTCATTCTTATTGTCAGATGTATTATCATCAACCGGTGTTTTCAATTCAGCATCGTATCCGGCTGCTATTATTGCCTTTGCAATTGCATCTTTGTCAGTTTTGCCATCGTCGAATGTAACTTTAACAGACTTTAACTTAGAATCAGCTTTAACTTCTTTAATCCCGTCAATTTTCTTTAATTCTCCGGATATTGTTTCTTCACATCCGGAGCAATGCATTTTTTCTGATTTGTATTCAACTGTTTCAATTTTACCTGTCGTATTGTTATCACCTGAAGATTCATTGGTCGTTTTTTTGCCGCAACTGCTTAAGACGAATAACAAGATTATCATTGAAAGATAATAAATAGCTTTCATAAAAATTTTCCTTTCTTTACTCATTTATATTAACGTATTTTAGTCTGAGTGAGTTTATCATAACAGTTATGATGTCACTAAATGCCATAAACATTGCAGCAAGGACCGGGCTAATAGTAATACCCAACGGTGCAAGAACACCTGCAGCCGCAGGGATTGTCAGTGCGTTATAGAAGAATGCCCAGAAAATATTCTGCTTGATTATGGAAACTGTCTTCGCTGATATGTTAACAGAACGCACAAGATTATTAAGGTCTCCTTTTACCAGAATAACATCAGCTGAGTCTATTGCAATGTCCTGTCCTGTACCTACAGCTATTCCAACATTGGCACGTGCGAGCGAAGGTGCGTCATTAATACCATCACCTACCATTGCAACATTCTTACCCTCTGATTGAAGCCGGGAAACAATCTTTTCCTTTTCCTCCGGTAATGTTCTAAAAGAATAATTATCCAGATTAAGTTCTTTCGCTACCATTTTAGTTGTATCTTCATTGTCACCTGAAATTAGAAACATGCTTATTGATTTCGATTTAAACCTTGACAGCATATCTTTTGCATCATCTTTAATTCTGTCTTCAAACTCTATTTCACCGACAAGAATATTATCAATGCTAACGTACTGATTCTTTCTGTTTGAATCAGTTATAAGGTCATTATGCTTAACATCATATTTATCAAGAAGAGACACACTACCTATCAGTATTTTTCTGCCTTCAACATAACCCGAAATACCCATACCGTTTTCATTAATTATATCTTTTACATTGTCGAATATATCAACTTGTTTTTCAACGCAATAATTGAAAATAGATTTTGCAATAGGGTGGTTTGAGTATTTTTCGATTGTGAAAACGTATTTAAGTAACTCATCTTTATTTGTTCCATTGTATGTTTTTATAGATTTTATTTGCATTTCTCCTGTTGTGATAGTGCCGGTTTTATCGAAACAGATTGTATCAATCTTATTCAGTTTTTCTATAGCCTCAACATTATTAAAAAGAATCCCATTTTCAGCGGCTCTGCCTACACCAATGACGACTGCCATTGGAGAGGCGAGTCCGAGTGCACAAGGGCACGCAATTACGAGTACAGATACTGCAAATAACAGTGATTCCTCAAACGGAACATCAACGACGAAATACCATGCAATAAATGTAATTAAAGAGATTGATATCACTACCGGTACGAATATTGAGGAAATTTTATCAGCAAGTCTCTGAATCTGAGGTTTTGAATTCGAAGCCTCTTTTACTAACGCTATGATTTTGGATAGGGTTGTATCATTACCAACTTTTTCCGCTATCATTTTAACAAAACCATTCTTCACAAGTGTCCCGCTTATTAGTTTGTCTGCTGATTTCTTTTCAATCATTACGCTTTCCCCGGTCATAGCACTTTCATCTACAACGCAAAATCCTTCAAGAATAATTCCGTCGACCGGCACTTTATCGCCTGTTCTGATAATCACAACATCTTTCTTTCTGACTTTTTTGAAAGGTACTAGCATTTCTTCATCGTTTCGTATAATGTTTACGAACTTAGCTTGAAGTTCCTTAAGATTCTTTATTGAAATTTGAGTTTTTGATTTTAAAACAGATTCAAGATAGTTTCCAATCAAAATCAGCGTAATAATCATTGCAGAAGTCTCGAAATAAACTTCGTGTGAATTCTTAAGTGCACTTATATTCAAACTTAAAATGTGGTTAGCTGAAATTACAAAACTGTACATGTAAGATGATAAGACTCCAAGCGAGACGAGAGTATTCATATCCGACCGGAGTATTTTTGCGGATTTATAAGCACCTAAAAGAAATTTTTTCCCGTTTACAAAAACAACATAACTTGTGAGTAATAACTGAAGAATTAATGAGAAATTCATTGAGAACTTAAGGTCATACCAACCATGTCCGCTCATGGAGATAACCATTATAAAAAATGTAAGAATAGCAGACTGGATAAAGTTGTTTCTTTCCGAAGCAAGATTCTGTTTTTTTATATTTTCGATTACATCATCATCCTCTTCTTCAATTACATCATATCCAAGTTTTCTAATATCAGATACAATCTCGCTTACTCCAATAACATTAGGATTGTAGGAGACATTAGCAACTTCTGATGAGAAGTTAACATCGACATTGTGAATACCGTTTAATTTCTCAAGATATGTTTTTATACTGCTGGCACAATTAACGCAATCCATACCCGTTACATCAAGTGATACGGCTTCAAAGTTTTCCGGAATGTTCTGTCTATCTATCAAATTTATTATTTACAATTTTTTAATAAGTCAGTAGTTATTGCAGCACGCTTATTTTCTAAAACATTATGTACTCTAAAAATGTTCGCACCGTTTATTATGCCGACAATGTTTGCTGACAGAGTTCCGACGTTTCTTTCTTCGGTATTTGATTTATAAATTTCGTTTATAAACCGTTTCTTTGATAATCCAAGTAAAATGGGGTATCCGAGTGATTTGAATTCGCCGATACGTTTTATTATTTCGATATTATGATAGAACGTTTTACCGAAGCCAATACCAGGGTCGATTATAATTTGCTCTATTCTTGCATTTTTAGCTATAGAAATAGAATTGCATAAGTATTCTTTAATTTCTAATACCAGATCGTCGTATACAGGATTAATCTGCATGTTCTGAGGAGTTCCCTTTATGTGCATCAGAATGCAGGATGCATTGTATCTTCTTGTCACCTCTGCGATTTTTGAATCAAACTGAAAACCGCTTATATCGTTTACAATAACTGCACCAGCTTTAAGTGCTTCGTCAGCAACTTCACTTTTATATGTATCAATTGAAATTGGAATGGATATATGCTTTTTAATTTCTGATATTACAGGAATGACTCGTTTAATTTCCTCGTCAGCAGATATTTTACGTGAGCCCGGGCGGGTTGACTCACCTCCAACATCTATGAAATCGGCACCTTCTCTTTCCATGGCAACCGCATCGACGATAATCTTTTGCAGTAAAATATCCTCATCAAAATACTTACCTCCATCGGAAAAGGAATCAGGTGTAATGTTTAGTATTCCCATAATGTAAGTTCGGGAAAAAAGGTCGTATGTTTTATTACCGAATTTGTAAGGCATAGAAATATTTATCGTTAAAAGAACATATAAGCTTCCCTACATCGCAGCTTGGGAATCATAAAATTGGATTTTATTAATATTAACTTACGTCTGCACCATCCGGAAACTCACCGTCAACAGTAATCACTTTTAACTTGCCGTCAATTTTTGCAGCAAGGAGCATTCCCTGTGATTCCAGACCCATGAGTTTTGCTGGTTTCAAGTTATCAACAATAATAATCGTTTTATTCATCATTTGTTCCGCAGTATAATGTTCAGCGATACCTGCGACAATCTGCTTTTCTTTCTTACCCGAACGTACTTGGAGTTTAAGCAGTTTTTTACTTTTTGGAACTGCCTCTGAATTAATTACAACAGCAGTCGCAAGTTTAACTTTTTTAAAGTCATCTATAGCAATAAGATTATCTTCAATCTCATCTTTTATCTGTTCTTCTGCAGGCAGTTCGATTTGCGGAAAAAGTATTTCATCTTTACCGAGTTCGCTTTCGCTTTGGAGCACGAACTCTCCGATACGGTCCCATGCGAAATCTGCTTCTCCTTTACCGAGAACATTCAGTATTTTCTGTGAAGTGAAAGGTAAAACAGGTGAGAAAGCGATTGCAAGAGAGTGAGCAATCTGGAGACATTCATTTATTATCTCTCCGCACTTCGCTTCGTCTGTTTTAATTACTTTCCACGGTTCGCAATCATTGAAGAATTTATTTGCAGCACGCGCTATATTCATAGTTTCATTTATTGCATCTCTGAACCTATAGTTATTGTAGCAATCTTCTATTAATTTCTTTTGAGCTTTAATGTATGCGAATATTTCAGGGACAGATTTTGTGTTCCTTTCCGGTACTTTGTTTTCGAACTTGTTTTTAGCAAAGACAACAGTTCTGTTTATGAAATTGCCGAGAATAGCAGCAAGTTCGTTATTATTCTTTGTCTGCAAATCTTTAAAGGAAAAATCAGAGTCCTTGTTCTCCGGCATATTTGAAGCGATTGCATAGCGCACAACGTCGGGATTGAACTCAGATACAACATCTTTAACGAGAATACCGTGTCCTTTGCTCTTTGAAAGCTTTGCACCGTCGAGATTAAGAAACTCGTTAGCGGGGACGTTATACGGAAGAATGAACTCACCATGTGCCATCAGCATAGCCGGAAATACTATTGCATGGAAAATAATATTATCCTTTCCGATGAAATGAATTAAGCGGGAATCGTCACTGCACCAGTATTTACGCCATTTATCAGGTTCATCCTGTTCGATGAAATATTCTTTGGTAGCAGAAATGTAACCTATGGGTGCTTCGAACCATACATAAATGACCTTGCCTTCAGCATCTTTCACCGGTACTTTAACGCCCCAATCGAGGTCGCGAGTGATGGCTCGGTCTTTAAGACCAGTTTTGAACCATCCTTCACAATAATTTTTGACGTTTGATTTCCAGTTAGTCTTTGTTTTAATCCAATCCTCGAGTTTAGGTTGGAACTGCTCAAGAGGGAAGTAAAAGTTTATAGCTTCTTTTACTACCGGAATATCTCCTGAAATCTTTGATTTTGGATTTTTAAGTTCAAGCGGTGTTAAGTTACTACCGCAGCTTTCGCATTGGTCGCCGCGAGCTTCTTCATAGCCGCAGATAGGGCAAGTACCTTCAACAAACCTATCGGCAAGAAAGCGTTTATCTTTTTCAGAATATAACTGTTTCTCCGTTTTCTGAATGAGAAGACCCTTATCATAAAGATTCAAGAAAAAATCCTGAGCAGTCTTATGATGAATATCGTTCGAAGTACGTGAATAAATATCGAAAGAAATACCGAGTTTATCGAAAGCATCTTTATTAGCATTATGGTACCGATCGATAATTTCCTTTGGAGTTACATTTTCTTTCATTGCTGATATTTCTATAGCTGTACCGTGTTCATCAGAGCCGCAAATAAAGATTATGTCTTCATTGCAAAGTCTTTTAAACCTAACAAATAAATCTGCAGGAAGGTATGCACCGGCAATATGACCGAGGTGAATATATCCGTTTGCGTAAGGCAGAGCCGCTGTTACAAGTAACTTATTTTTCATCATATAATATACTTAAAGCAAAGATTTGATTAAATGGAAAAGTTGATTGGAAAGAAGAGACAGAGATTATTTATACCCTTCCCAAGCTGAGCCTGGGAAGGAGATGGAAAATTATTATAACTAATATATGTTTATGAATACTCAATTAAGAACTTTTTGCCCGGACGTTCAATTGGAACGGGTTGTTTAGGAGGAATAATCTCCGGATGTGATCCCTTTGTGTATAAGCCGTGGCATTCAGCCCATTTTCCAGGGTAATTATTCTCATCAATTGAGATTAGACCCGGGAAAACAATAACGGTATTATAGTCATCGATAAAACTGAAAGCGCCATTAGGAGTATCGAAAGTATGTGTAAATAATTTTTCATCCTGAAATCTAATGTTCTCAATTGTTTCTTCGAGCATTACATTCAGGTATTCATTTTTATTTTCAGGATTGACGGGGTCTTTAGCATGAATTACAGTTACGATAACGTAAGGCGGATTGAAGTCTGCAAATTTACTATCAAAACCCGCTTTGACATCGTATGCACTAAAACTTACAGTGAGACGATTATGGTCGAGTGAGGCACTAAAATTGTGTAGGTATATATTAGTTGGGAGTATATGAATTCCAGAGCTGATTCCATAAAGATGAAACGTTTTATAATTGTATTTAAAAATCCTGCGATTGCTTGCATTGCCTTTTAACTTTGATTTAGTCCAAACTTTTTTGATAGTCTCAGATTTGTTGACAAAGTTAGCGAATTTTGAAAGTTTGCCAAAATTTTTCCTGTTGGCAATAACTTTTTCGGATTTAGTTTCTTTGAAAGCTTCAGTAAGTTCATAAGAAAATACTTTCTTATTGGTTCTACGGTAAACAGTTTTACCAAGTTTGCCGATAGGTGTTCCGAGGTGACCAGGTATTATTCTTGACATAATTCAATTTATTTAATTGTTATAAATAATAGATACGGCAATTACAGCAGTACTTATCTACAACATACCTAATTCCTAAACAAAAGGCAAGATAAGGCCAATTACTCCGTACTATAATCGTATAATTATCGTGCTATTACCGTACTTTTATTGGAGGTTCATAAGAGGTGCTGTATTATCAATAATTTAAGTAATATTATTGGGAAATTACTTAATACCAGACTAATAAATTAGATTATTATGTGTATAATCTATACTAGTACAAGTTTACAAATATTTTTTACTAATGTCAAGAGAAAAATGTTTCAAGCAGATAAAAAAACGCGGATAGGCACCCTTAAGAAGAATTATCATGGATTTTTTTAAGAAAATAACGGTTATAAAGAGGTAAAAGTGATAAGATTCCCGCCAAGAGCACGCGGGAATGACAGGAGGGGGTATGATAAAACAATAGCTTATTTAAGTTTCTTTGAAGTAGTATTTGTTAAAACTGAAAGAAGGAAATAAAAATAATAAGATTTATATAAATACCGATAGTTAAAAAATGCAGAAAATACAATAAATTGCAACTAATATATTATTTATTCCGTATTAAATATAAAAATAAACGATGAGCAGAGACGCAAAACAAAACGAGCCGGGTTTTTTTAAGACATTAGAATCTGACATGAATGTTAATGAAATGACAAAAGATTTCAGCCAGGACATGAATGATATTATAGAGTTTTATGTGACGCCTGAAAATAAGGCGAAGCTGAACAAGATGAATCCAATGAAAAGGGGATTCTTTTCTGTAGTATGGATTTTGAAAAGCATGATATTGAAACTGAATCCGATGCGTCGTGTAATGCTTCTTGCGGGAGCATTCTTTATAATCACAGCAATAAGAATAGAGTTTGATGAGTTTAACGTAGCATTTTCGACTGATTTCAGCGTGCTTGGATGTTTAATAATAATAATACTTTTAATGCTGGAATTAAAAGACAAATTGCTTGCAAAGGATGAGCTTGTAGCGGGAAGAAAAATACAGGAAGCACTAATGCCGGAGGAGTCGCCTTATCTTGACGGCTGGACGTTATGGCTTTATTCAAGACCAGCGAATGAAGTATCGGGAGACCTCGTTGATTTCTTCTATGTTGACGACGATAGAGCGACGCTGTTTGTATCAGATGTTGCGGGAAAAGGATTGCATGCGGCATTGATGACGAGCAAACTTCAAGCAATAATAAAAGCACTTGCTCCGGATTATAAGACAAGCGAATTAATATCAAAAGTGAACAGTACATTTTATAAGGAAAAGCTCCGCAAGATGTTTGCTTCATTATTTTATGTTGAAATCATTAAAGGCAGTAATACGATAGAAATGGTAAATGCGGGGCATCTGCCAGCATATATTTTGCGTGATAATCAGATTAAAGAAACACCTCACGGAGAGACAGCATTGGGACTGATTAAGAATGCGGATTATTCTGTGTTTAAAGAAGAGTTTAAAGAGGGGAATATAGTTGTAATATATTCAGACGGAATAACTGATGCAAAGAATCGAGCAGGAGAGTTTTACGGCAATGAAAAAATGAAGTCGGTTATATTGCAGAATAAGGAGTTATCAGCAAAAGCACTTGGAGAGCAAATAGTTGAGGATATATTTCAGTTTACAGGACAAACAAGACAGAATGATGATATTTCGATTATTGTAATGAAGAAGATGTAAGAGAAAAGATTTTAGCATAGAACAAATTTACTACAGAGTGCACAGATACAGCGGAGTGAACTTATTAATTATTATTAAGAGCATGGAAAACAGAAGAAGAGAAGATATTATATAGTTGACATGACAAAGCAAGAACTAAAAAAACGAAAAGATTTTATCAAGAGGATACAGAGAAAACACGGAGCACACGGAGAATACTTAAGATATTGCTAAAAGTTTAATCATGAGGGAAGCAAATAATGTCCTCTATGAATAATCCTAAACAAAGAAAACATATACAAATAGAGTGTGTAAACATTAAATCCTTTCTCTTTGAAAGGATTTAATTATTACTGTATAAAGTACAAATAGAATCATGAAGAAGTTCAACATCATTCCTTTACTCTATAATAATGATAAATTAAGGCAATAATAAATCATTATCGTGAATAAATAAATATTAATCCTCAAAAAATGATTTGAATCGAAAGAAATAAATCATTAAATTGTAAATAGATATTTTCCGATTTACATGCTTACATTAACAGGTTATGGCAAAATGTAAAAACACACCGAGCAGAATTCATCTTAAAAAATTTAATGTAAAGTTGTGTGAAAAAGATATTCTTTCTACTCGCATTAAGTTATTCATTGTTGACAAATTACTGCTATTCTCAATGGGTTTTAATCTATTCTGACACAACTTTTTATTTTATGGATGTACAGTTCACCTCTTCGAGTACCGGTTGGATAGCGGGATACAAGAACCTACAAAATTTTGCAACAGAGGGTAAGTTACTAAAAACAAGTAATTCCGGTTTAAACTGGTATTTAATGAATATTGGTACAATTCCCGGACTTTGGGACTTATATTTCATCAATGATTATACAGGATGGATAATAGGTGATAAAGGAACAGTCAGAAAAACAACTAACGGAGGACTGAACTGGGTACAACAGTTTACAGACTCGAGCGATCACAACAAAGCATTCTTTTTAAATCCTGACACGGGCTGGGTAACAGGTAATCATACATTTGTAACAACGAACGGCGGGAACAATTGGCTTCAAATGAGCAATACAATTAATACGTCTTATGCTGTGAATTTCTTGAATGGAAATACAGGATTTATAACAACTTATTACAGTGTAATACATAAAACTACGAATGGAGGGGTGAGCTGGCAGAGAGTGTTTGAGGGTGCTTTTCATACATACATTTATGAAATAACTTTCATAAATGATTTAACCGGCTGGGCAGTGGGTGATAATAACGGTGTCAGGAAAACAACAAACTGCGGAGATAACTGGATGTATCTTAATTATCCTGATGATGCAAAGTCAGTTTATTTCAAAGATATAAATACGGGTTGGCTGGGTGGTTCCGGAGTTATAAATAAAACAACAAACTCAGGTGTTAACTGGGTGCCGCAAATTCTGCCAATTAATTTTATGGGCTCTATCTATGGTATAAGCAAGTCAAACGACAGCACGCTTTGGGCTGCGGGTGGTAAAGGGTATTTATTCAAAACAACTAATGGGGGGGTAGGGATAAATCAAATAAGTATTGAAGTACCGCAAGAATACAGGCTTTGGCAGAACTATCCGAATCCGTTTAATCCTGTTACGAAGATAAGGTTTGAAGTGATGAGTAGCCCGACAGGAGTATTCGGGGATGACTATTTGACGGTATTGAAAGTTTATGATGTGATGGGTCGCGAAGTTAAGACGCTTGTGAATGAGAGGTTACTACCTGGTACTTATGAAACTACATTTGATGGTTCGATGCTGAATAGCGGTGTTTATTTTTATCAAATGTTGGTCGGGAATTTTACAGAGACAAAGAGGATGATATTGTTGAAATAGTTTTTAGACAATGAAAAAGGAAATTATTAATAAATTAGAAATTATATGAAAAGAATTTTTGTACTATTATTTTTACTCTTAGCGATGTGTTTAAAGGCTCAATGGATGTGGCAGAATCCATATCCTTCGGGAAACTCTTTGTACAGTTCTTGTTTTATTAATTCATCAACAGGATGGATTGCAGGTATAAACGGAACAATCATGAAAACCACCAATGGAGGAATAAACTGGATAATAAAGAATCCTTTCACGACTTCATACTTCAGAGGGATTTATTTTACTGACTCAGGGATTAACTGGTCGGAAACAACTGTTACGACAAATTGCTACAACATTCAGTTTTTAAATTCAGAAACAGGATGGACAGCAGGTGATAACGGTAATGTTTTTAAGACAACAAATGGCGGAACAAATTGGTATGAGATTCATGCTGCAGGGATCTCTGTTTATGGATTTCATTTTCCTGATGAGAACACGGGTTATATAACGGGACCTTCAGGGTATTTACGAAAGACAACTAACGGCGGCATAAATTGGATATCACTTACAAGTCCCAGTTCAACAAATCTTTTTGATTTGCATTTTGAGAATTCAATGACAGGATGGATTTCGGGTGAGAATACATTAAGCAAAACAACCAACGGAGGTATCACCTGGATAGGACAAATCCCAGTGAGTTTATCGGGATTAAGGTCACTCAGTTTTATAAACAATCAGACTGGGTGGGCAGTAGGATATAGCGGGTATATATTAAAGACAATAAACGGCGGGACTGAATGGAATTTCCAGTATTCTCATATAACCAAGAACAGCTTAAATTCAGTTCGCTTTATAAATCCGGAAACAGGGTGGATATGCGGTAGCAGCGGCACAACACTAAAAACAACAAATGGTGGTGCAAGTTACAGCATTAATAGTATTCCCGCATCAAAGTATCTTCTAACTATATGCTTTGTTAATGCCCAGACAGGATTTACAACAGGTTATTCAAATATGATATACAGAAGTACAAACGGAGGAATAATATGGGATTCAGCCGCAAGCGGTTCAACCGAGCAGATTAATTCAATACATTTTATTAATGAACAAACCGGTTGGGCTGTGGGTGGAGGCAGTAGTTATTACAACAGTATAATTCTCAAAACAACAAATGCAGGAGTAAACTGGTTTACTCAATTAAACTCTAATTATCCGATGCTTTACTCAGTATATTTCACAGATGTACAAACAGGATATGCAGTTGGAGGAATTAGAACAATTTACAAGACAACAAATTCAGGAAGTAACTGGGAATACATACAAACGGACCCTGTCACGCTTTATTCAGTTTATTTTGTTAATGCACAAACTGGCTGGATAGGAACGCAAGAAACAATAATGAAAACGACAAACGGAGGTACAAACTGGAATAGTTATTATACAGGTATACCAGTGAAATCTCTGCAATTCACTGACATAATGAACGGGTGGTTTACCGTAACAAACGGGAATATATATAAATCAACAAACGGCGGAATAAACTGGAATGCAGAGCAAATAAGGATTATAGGTGCATTTAATTCATTGCATTTTGTGAATTCAATGACTGGTTATGTTGTAGGTAGTGAAGGTACGATTTTGAAAACAACAAACGGAGGCTCGGTGTTTATCTCTAATATAAGTTCAGAAATACCAAAAAGTTTTAAGTTGGAGCAGAACTATCCGAATCCGTTTAATCCTGTTTCGAAGATAAGGTTTGAAGTGATGAGTAGCTCGACAGGATTATTCGGGGATGATTATTTGACGGTATTGAAAGTTTATGATGTGATGGGTCGAGAAGTTAAGACGCTTGTGAATGAGAGGTTACTACCTGGTACTTATGAAACTACATTTGATGGTTCAATGCTGAATAGCGGGGTTTATTTTTATCAAATGATGGTCGGGAATTTTAGAGAGACAAAAAGGATGATATTATTAAAATAAGAATATCTTTATTTCTTAATCAAAGTTTTGGAAAGATGAATTAAATTAAAAGTCATGAAAAAGTTTTTAGTAATTATGATTCTCCTCATTTGCAATATTGTAAGTTCTCAGCCGGGATGGTATTCGCAAAATTCAGAGACAAACAGAAATTTAAAAAGTTTATATTTTGTCAATTCAAATACCGGTTGGGTTGTTGGTGATTCTATTGTCTTAAAAACCACAAATGGAGGGCAGAATTGGATAAGCCAAACTCTTCCGGTTCAGGCAACAATTAATTCAGTACATTTTCTTAATGAAAATACAGGATTCCTTGCAGGTGATAATAATTATTATTCATATGTAATAGGTACGTATGTTTTCAAGACAACGAATGGAGGAAGTAATTGGAATATTATTTACAGTAAAACTCCTGCAATTTTTGGGAATGCGTATATCAAAGATGTTTATGCAGTAAATGAAAATATAGTTTATAGAAATTACAGTGAATATCTTTCCTTTACATCATCAGGTTCGATATTGAAATCTACTAATGGCGGAGTGAATTATTCAAATTCACTCGAATGCGGAACAACAGAAGGTTTAAGTTTTATCAATTCCCAAACCGGTTGGATAACTTGTACATATCAAGAGGAAATGCTTCCGATTATATTGAGAATTTACAAAACCACTAACGAAGGAAATAATTGGTCATTAATGTTTAACGATTCAATTAATGCAATACGTGGCAGAGAAATTCAATTTCTGAATTCTTCTACAGGTTATGCACTTGGATATATAGAAAATACAATGTTAGTAAAAACAACTAATGGCGGAATCAATTGGACGACTAATATTATTAATAATTACAACAATCGAGCGATGTATTTTGTAAATGCAAATACCGGTTGGATAGCAGGATATACATCTTCGGGAAATTCAAATATTTCAAAAACAACTAATGGCGGACAAGACTGGGTAAAACAAAACTTAGCAGGAACAGAGATAATAAACGGAATATTTTTTACTGATACATTAACAGGTTGGGCGGTAGGTTACTATGGAGTTATACTAAAAACATTAACAGGTGGTTTAACATCAGCAATGCATGTCTCGACGGATATTCCATCTTCATATTTACTATCGCAGAACTATCCGAATCCGTTTAATCCGAAGACAGTCATCAGCTTTCAGCTTCCAGCGGTCAGTGATGTGATGCTAAAGGTTTATGATTTAATGGGTCGGGAAGTGGAAACGCTTGTGAATGAGAGATTGCAGCCGGGGACGTACAGCACGCAATGGAATGCATCGGGATATTCGAGCGGAATATACTTTTATACTTTGCAAACAGAAAAGTTTAAACAGACGAAGCGCATGGTGCTTTTGAAGTAACAAATAGAGGTATATTTTACTAAGAGTAATACAGAAGAGATTTAATATGGAAAGCAGATAGACCTGAATAATCAAAGTTATATCAAGTTAATTTAAAAGCTGTTCTGATTAAACACGGAGCAGCATATTTCGGGAGCGAATCTTTTATAATCATAATAAGTATTTTTGTGTATGCTGTACGAAAGGATAATACACTTGATACTTTAATTTATTATTTCGAAGTTCAATAAATTATATTAAATAAAGCATTTATTAATTTTATATTAATTAAATGAAGAAGTTAATTTTCCTCGCAGTATTAATTGTTTCTTTTGTAACAATTATTCGTGCAAAGCCAAGAATAATCGTAGGAGAGAATCCTTACAGTCTTTTGCCTGAATCTATAATAATTCAAAGAGTCATACTAAATCCAAACAACATATCCGCGTATTTTCAGAATACGGGTATATTCAATCAGAACAGTGCTTCAGGTAATTCTCCGGGTCTTTCGTGGCCGAAGGGTTCAAATAGGTATGCCTGTTATTCTGCGGGATTGAGCATTGCCTGCGGAATAAACGGTCAATATGCACAGGTTATGGCTTCATACTGGGGTGAATATACTCCCGGAACTTTCCAAAACGGGTCATGGACTACGAACAGCGATTTCAAGATGTACACAGTAAGGAATGGTGATAATGCATATAACAATCCCGATTATGCAAACTGGTATAAGATGGTACCTTACGGAGCGCCTTATAAAGATTTGAACAATAACGGTATTTACGATGACGGATTAGATATACCAGGAATGCCAAATGCGAGCCAGACGATATTTGAGTGCATGGGCGACGGAGATTCTTTACAAAGAACTCCCGGGGAAGGATTTGGAGGAGGGATTAAGTCACCTCTTCTTGGCGCGGAGATACACTTTATTTCATGGGCTTACACTACGCCCGGTATTGAAGATGTCCAGTTTATAAGTTATACCATTATAAATAAAGGTACGGCAAGATGGGATTCGACATTCACGGGAATATATGTTGAACCTGACATAGGAGATGCTAATGACGATTACATTGGATGTGACACAACTTTAAATCTTGGATACTGTTACAATGGTGATAATGAAGATGGAACCGGAGCTCCTCCGACATATGGAACTGCACCTCCGGCTTTCGGAATCGATTTTATAAGGAGCCCGATAAATAGAGTTACAGGCGATACACTCGGTATGACTTCTTTTATATTTTTAACTAGCACAGCTTCTATGCCGCCGCCATGTGAATCCCAAGCAAACGGAGAACCCGTTGCGGCATACCATTATCTTCAAGGAATGAAAAAAGACAGAACTTCCTTGATGGATATTACTCATTCACCTCCCAAAAGGACTAAATTCGCATATTCCGGCGATCCGGAAACGGGAACCGGCTGGACCGAATACAAAGGCTCAATGCAGAACTGCAACGGAGATACAACAGGTGTAATACTTCCTTTTAATTCTCCCGGGGATAAAAGAATGATTATTAATTCCGGTGCAATAGATCTTGCAGTGAATCCAGGTGATACTCAAAAGATAGTCCTTACACAGCTTTTACAGAGGGGAAGCGATAATAAGAATTCTGTAACATTGCTTAAACGATTGAGTAACCTTTCTCAGACTTTATACGACAATAACTTTAATGTAAATTTACTGCCTTCAATACCAACTGTTTCGCAAAGCGTTACACAGATAAATTCAACACAGTGCTCGGTAAATCTTTTATGGGATGATGCAGCAGAATCATATTATTACTGGGACACTATATTCTATCCGAAAAGCGATTCAAATATATATAAGTTTGAAGGGTATGAAATATATGAAGTTGACA
>JBAZNU010000005.1 GCA_041649015.1 Ignavibacteria bacterium | reverse complement strand
CTGTCAAATACTATATCTCTTATTTTGTTCCCAGGCAGTCCCGAATTTGCTGAATCATACCTTGTCCATTGATTGTTGTAAAACTTTACAATTCCGCTATCTTGGGTTCCAATCCATATTGCCCCGTTTTTATCAGGGGTAACACAGGTAACACCATCGTCCGGTAATCCTGAATTACTCGAATTGTAAACAATAATATTTTGAGAAAAAACATTCACAATAAATATTAATTTTGTGAAAGTTATTAAAACTACCAATATTGAATATTTCTTATACATATTGAGAATTAAATTTCTTATAAAATTAGTTAACGGAAATTTCATTTTATTAATTGAATTTACCCCTCTATAATAAAGCATCCCTAAATGATTTTTATTCATATGTTCATACTTTGGCATCTATTTCTGTGATATATAAAACAAATAAAAATAATCTGTATTAATATTCGATGTTTTTCTCCTCAATACTTTATATAGTACAATTACACTCATTTCTCGGAAAATATTCATAAATTCTTTAAAGAATTTTCATTTAAACAGCGTTTCTTAGATTCTGCTGCAGTTATATATTTTATGCAGTAAGAAATATACTGGAAAATGACTCTTGAGGATCTAACTTTTTCTGAATTAGTAATTTCAAAATTTACAGGATGTATATTAGAAGTCGTGATAAATGAATCAAAGAAATGAAATGAAATTGTAGATAAAGAAAATATCAAAATAAATTCGCGCCCCTCAGACAAACAAATTTGATAACTCAAATTATGCAAAATTGTATTTTCTTAATCCCCCTCATGAATCAAATAGTTACTATTTTTTGAAGAGCGTTTATTAATACTTGAATCAAAATAGTCATTATTTGATTTTCTGTCAATGTAACAATATAGTATTAATCAAGTCCGCATTTCGTCATGAATAATTAAACAATGAGAGTTATAAAGATTGAGTCGTTAAGTATAAAGTGATGCAAAGTAGTTATTAATAAAGAAAAAGTCTCCGTTGTATTACAAACAATAAAATGAGGCTTCGCTGCAAGCAGCCGTGTATGATAAATAAGCAAATATGTAGTACCTACGGGACGGCAGAGTTAAACATTTATTTTGCTATTGTTAGACCTACCTACGGGACTTTGTATGTTTAAAGCAACACAAGATTTCGCTTCAAGCAGGATGTCCCGCCCCTCTCCCGCCAAAAAGATAGGCGGGTCTTCGACAGACGGCGGGTTTTCAATAAGGCGGGATCGAAGAATTGCGTTACACGACGTAGATAAATCTACAAACAAAAGGAAGAAAAACAAATGTTGAAGAATTTTAACCGCAGAAAACGCAAAGAAAAATGTAGGATATTATAGCTTAAAAGATTATTTACAAAAGATTTTAACGCAAAGATTATTAAAAAAAGATTTTTATCGCAAAGCTCGCAGAGAATGCAAAGGACGCAAAGAGAGCAAAAATCTATAACGCGCGGGATAAATACGGAAAATCAAGGTGTATTTATTTTGTAAAGAGTTTGTTTTTATTACAACGTTTTTACGAATAGTAGCACTAAGAACAAAAGCCTGGCATGCCTCCCCAAACTGGAGTTTAAAGAGCGATGCTTCGCGTTGGGAAGGAGGAAAAGATTTCGCTGCAAGAAGCCGGGAATTAAACTTATAGTAATTAAAATCGGCTTAAAAGAATAGATAAAAATATATTTCTACAGTTACATTCTTATTAAGCAATCAAGAAAGAAATAAAATAGTCAAATTACAACTCTCGTTTTAAAGCTTCGCGTTCGATTTCGAGCTGTTTAATACGACGCTCAATGTTATCGAGCTCTTCTGGCATAGAATCGATTTCTATTCTAAGCTTTGATGCTGCTTCATCGATAAGGTCGATTGCTTTATCGGGTAAGAACCTGTCAGAAATATATCTATCAGAAAGTTGTGCGGCAGCAACTATTGCCCCATCAGTTATTCTAACGCCGTGATGGATTTCATACTTTTCTTTAAGTCCGCGAAGAATAGAGACAGTATCTTCAACGTTAGGTTCTGAGACGAGAACAGGTTGAAAGCGGCGTTCGAGAGCGGAGTCTTTTTCGATGTACTTTCTGTATTCATCGAGGGTTGTTGCACCGATACAGCGTAAGTCTCCTCTTGCGAGTGCGGGTTTTAAAAGGTTTGATGCATCCATTGAGCCTGAGGACGCACCAGCACCTATAACAGTATGGAGTTCATCGATGAACAGAATAACCTTACCGTCAGAGCTCTGGACTTCTTTTAAAACTGATTTCAGTCTATCTTCAAACTGACCACGGTATTGAGCACCAGCGATAAGAGCTCCCATATCAAGGGCAACAATATGTTTATCTCTGAGACCATCCGGAATATCGCCCTGGACGATTCTGATTGCAATGCCTTCGGCTATTGCTGTTTTGCCGACACCCGGTTCACCGATAAGAACGGGATTGTTTTTTGTACGGCGCGATAAAACCTGAAGTACTCTTCTAATTTCTTCATCCCTTCCTATAACAGGGTCGAGTTTACCTTTAGCTGCAAGCTGGTTTAAGTTTTTACCATAACGTTCGAGAGCCTGAAAAGTATCTTCAGGATTTTGGGATGTTACACGCTGGGAACCTCTTACATTTTTTAGAATATTTAAAATGCTTTTCTTTGTGAGATTAAAAGATTTTAAAATAATAGACACATTACCTTTTGTTTCAATTAGACCGATAAGCAGATGTTCTACAGAGACATAATCATCTTTCATATCTGAGGCTTCGGAAAAAGCTTTCTCGAGAACACTATTTAATTCCCGAGAGATAGAAAGCTGTTCAGATACGCTTCCGGAAACTTTTGGCATAGCGTTAATGAGTTCATCCGTACGGTTTATAAGCTGCTCCTTGTCAACGGAAAGTTTAATGATTATAGAATTTAATATACTTTCATTTTCGCTTAGCATTGCAGAAAAAAGATGTGCCGGCTCGATTATTTGATTAGAATTATTTACGGCAATATCCTGAGCTTTTTGTAAAGCTTCCTGAGATTTTGTTGTAAGTTTATTAAAGTTTATCGGCATAGTTAATTATTTTAATAAAATTATGAAATATTGATTAAATTATCAATTGAGAGATTAGGAATATTATAGGAACAGGGAAAGAGCTTATTGGAATACAGATTACGGGAAAAGATAAATTTTTGAGAGCGCATATAGATATAAGAAACAATATATTTCATACGTGAAAGAAAAATTAATTAAAAATCACACACTGATAAGAACTGAAAAATTATGATTCACACTGATAAATGAATCGATATAATTTCTGAGGGTTAAGGAGATTTGGAAGGTTAATAGAGGTTGAGTTTGTAGCGGGGATTTTCCGATTTATTTTGTAATTACATATTTGATAGTGTTTCATTAAATTGATTGATATTAAAAAATAAATTTGATTTCAGTAAATATAATCTGCAAGGATGAGGAAAAGAATGTCGAAGACTGCCTAAAGAGTGTTTTATGGGCGGATGAGATAATAGTTGTTGACGGAGAAAGCAAGGACAAAACTGCAGTAATTGCCAGTAAATACACGAAGAACGTATATGTTAATAAATGGGAGGGATTTGCGAAACAAAGACAGTTTGCACTTTCTAAATCAACGAAGGAATGGGTATTAGTGCTTGACGCGGATGAACGATGCTCTAATGAATTAAGAGAAGAGATACTTTCAATTATAAATAACAGAGACAATAAATATAATGGTTATAAGTTACCGCGTAAGAACTTCTTTCTCACAATATGGATAAAACATGGAGGTTGGTATCCAGGTTATCAGAAAAGATTTTTCAGAAGAGAAAGAACAAGTATTTCAGAAAGACTTGTTCATGAAGGTTACGAAATAGACGGTGAAGTGGGTGTACTAAAAGGTGATATATTGCATTACACAGTACAATCGATATCCGAATTTATGGCAAAGGTAAATCAATACTCAACACTTCAAGCTGAAGAAAAAATTGGCAGGGAAAAAACAGGTTATACGGATATGATTTTAAGACCACTGCGGAGATTTATTAATATATATTTTATACGCGGAGGGTTCAGGGATGGGATTCCCGGGCTAATGGTAGCAAATTTTGACCTGATAACTACTTTGCTAACATACATGAAAATATGGGAAAGCCAGAACAAAAACGGAAGTAAATGAAAATATACCTCAGAATAATAACATACATAAAGAAGTACAAGAAATACATATTCTTATCCGTTGTTATGTCATTATTGTTTTCATTATTCAGTGCACTTTCAATCTATCTGACGATTCCACTTTTGAAGACTTTATTCACGGGAGTCCAGACCCAGGGTTCTCAGACGACGGATAACCTAACAGGGTTTTATCAGAGCATTCAAAAGATATTTGAGGACTTCATTCTCAGCGGGTCAAAGGAATCTGCAATATTGAAGATATCGTTATTAATACTTGCTGCATTCTTTTTAAAAAATGTAACAGGGTTCTTTCAGTCGGTTTTCATGCAATACGTTGAAAAGGGAGTTCTCAGAGATATAAGATTTGAAATGTATGAAAAGGTGAACAAACTATCGATAAGATATTTTACACAGGAGAAAGCAGGAAACCTGATATCGAGAATGACTAATGATATTAACAATATACAGTCGGGAATTTCTGCGGCATTTTCAAATCTCATAAAAGACCCGTTATTAATAATAATTTTTTTGATTCTCTCATTGTCGATAAGCTGGCAAATGACATTAATGTCATTTACAGTTTTCCCTATAACAGTACTAATAGTTGCAAAAATCGGTTCGTCATTAAGAAGGAGAAGTTTAAGGGTCCAGGTAAAGCTATCAGAGCTTCTATCAGTAATCAACGAGACAATATACGGAGCAAAAATAATACGTTCTTTCAGGGCTGAAAGGTACAGGAATGAAGTATTCAGAAAAGAGAATAATGAACATTACAAACTATTGATGAAGACATCTATTATGAGTGAGCTTGCATCACCGATTACTGAATTTCTTACAATATTAGCGGGTGTTATAATAATCTGGTTCGGAGGAAGAGAAATATTAATATATAATAACCTCAGACCGGAAGAATTTCTCGGCTTTATTTTTATACTTTTTCAGCTTATTGTGCCGATTAAAAATCTTTCGTCAGTATCGAACAGAATTCAGGAATCAGCAGCATCGGGACAAAGAATATTTGAAATACTCGACTACCCAATAGAGGTTAAAGATGCCGTAGAACCGAAAGATTACAGAAACTTCACAAAAGAGATAGAATTGAAAAATGTATCTTTTTATTATGATACTAATAAATACATTTTAAAGGATATAAACCTTAAAATAAACAAATCAGAAATTGTTGCAATAGTAGGTCCTTCAGGTTCAGGCAAGTCAACAATGGCAGATTTAATCGCAAGATTTTACGACGTAACAGAGGGTCAAATATTATTTGACGGGAATAATGTTAAGGATATCAGATTCAGCCAGCTAAGAGATCTTATAGGCATAGTCCCTCAGGAAACGATTCTTTTTAATGATACTGTAAGGAATAACATCGTGTTTGGAATGGATAATATATCTGATGAAGAACTAAGGAATGCGGCAAAGAATGCGAATGCACTTGAGTTTATAGAACAACTTGACAATGGATTTGATTCAATAGTCGGTGAAAGAGGTTTGAAGTTATCCGGCGGACAGAAGCAACGGATTGCAATTGCAAGAGCATTACTAAGAAATCCGCAGATATTGATACTTGATGAAGCAACATCATCACTTGATACTGAATCCGAAAGAATTGTACAAGAAGCGATTGATAATCTTATGGCAAACAGGACATCAATTGTAATAGCTCACAGACTATCTACGATAAAGAATGCGGACAAGATAGCTGTAATTGCGGAAAGCGGCATATCACAGGTTGGAACACACGATGAACTGATGAAAGATAAGGATGGATTATACAAAAGACTTTACGAGATACAGTTTAATACAAGCGATTAAATATGCTAAGAATAAAAAAAGAGGAATTTACTTTAGATAAAATAATTAATTATTTTATTCTTCTGCAAATAATATCCATAGGTTTTTCTATGGCATTAAGTTCAATTTCTCTTGGTGCATGGGTTGTACTGTGGGGCTTTAAAATATACAAGGAAAAGGATTTTTTATCCTTTAGATTTTTTTTCAAAGAATATAAATACTTCCTACTAAGTTTTGGAATTTATATAATAGTCGATACTCTATCGAGAATTTTTGCTTACTTTCCAGAGGATGCACTTACAGGCCTTAAGAGGTATCTTTTAATAATATGTTTCTTTTCGAATCCGACTGTAATAAAATCCAAAAGTGATATTTTGAGGAATTTGTTAATAATAGCTGCAGTATTTTCTATACTGTCCTGCATAGAGATCGTTAAGTTTGCTCTCACACTTTCAGAAAATTTAAAAACTACAAGTTTTTCCGAAATCAGAATTGATTATTTCAGCTATCCAATTACAGCGGGCGAAATAAAGATGCTGATATTAATGGCAATATTTCCTTTTTTGTTATCGAAAAATAAATACAAGGTAAAGAAAATATATTTAATAATAATTCTTATTCCGATTCTCGTATCGCTGTTTCTAACACAATCGAGGAACGTATATCTTGGGGTACTGGCAGCATTGATAATTTACGGGATTTTTGTTAACTGGAGATTTCTGGTTTCATTCATACTCTTTCTATGTCTTTTATGGATAGTAACACCTAATTCGGGGAAAGACCGAGTAAGGAGCATATTAGATTTTAATCACCCAAGCAATAAAAGCAGGATTGTTATGTGGGAAGTTGGAATAAAAGTGTACAAAGACTTTCCCCTGCTTGGAACAGGAGATAACGAAATTACGAATGTTTACAGAATGTATAAAAATCCAGAAAGTCATGGCGAGGGTTCTCATTTTCACAGCAATCCAGTGATGATACTTGCGACAACGGGTACAACCGGAGCGTTATTTTATTTGTTAATATGGACGACGATATTTTATTATACTATCAGAGATTACAGGCGAGCAAAAAACACTTTTGATAAGGAAATTGTGATAGGAATAATTATTGCAATGATTTCTTTTCATATTTCAGGTATTTTTGAATGGAATTTTGGAGACTGGGAAGTTGTAACATTGTTGTATTACTTAATATCCATAGTATTCACATTAAAATTTATAAATTATAAAAATAATATAATAAATGGAAAAAAATAAATCATCAGAACTATTCGTAGCACTTGTTTATTCATTGCAGATGCAGGCAATGATGAACCTTGGGAAAATAAAGAATCCGATGACGGATAAAGTTGAAAAAAATTTGGAAGGCGCAGAAGTGTCAATAGACATGATAGACATGCTACTACATAAATCAAAAGAAGGATTTACAGATGAGGAGAAGAAGGTATTAGAGACTGTAGTATCCGACCTAAGGTTAAACTACGTTGACGAGAAAAGCAAAAAGGACAGCGACACCACTGAGAACAAGGAAAATAAGGGATAAATATCATGACATTCGGGATAATAGGGAATAAGAATAAAGCCGGGATTGAAAAAGTAATTATATCATTAATAAAATATTTTAGGCGCAAGAATATTTCCTATTTTCTTCATGATGATTTTAAGCAAATAATAAAATCGAAAGAAATAAGTAGTAAGTTTCTGAGAATAAGTATGCTTATAAATAGATCTGACATTATAGTTTCAATAGGCGGCGACGGTACATTCCTAAATTCTACAAGAATGATAAAACACACTGATAAACCAGTTGTTGGAATTAACTTAGGAACGCTTGGATTCATGTCGGATATAATGCCAACAGAGATTGAAAAATTCTTTAGTGAAGTTATAAAAAATAAGTATAAAATAATAAAACTACATCTCGCTAAGTGTACAGTGAACGGCAAGTATGAATTTGATGCATTAAATGAAATTGTTATAGACAAAGCAGATACGATAAAAATGGTTGAACTTGGTATATTTTATAACAAGGAATTTGTCGGAAGATTCTTTGCAGATGGAGTACTCATTTCAACACCGACGGGTTCGACAGGATATTCACTATCGGCAGGAGGACCTATTATAACACCATTCAGCAAAGTATTTATAATAACGCCGATATGTCCTCATTCACTTAATTTCAGACCAGTAATAGTACCCGATTCAGGAAGAATAACGGTGAAATCATACAACGATGTAAAAGTAAGAATTACACCGGATGGTTATAAAGGACTCATAAAAGAAGCTCCTCTTGAGATAATTATAGAAAAATCAGAACACTCAATTGAAAGCGTAAAAAAACATAATTGGTCATTTTTTAATACGCTCTATGAAAAACTACTATGGGGAGAGGATATAAGGAAAGGCAAGAGATAGATTCAATAAGGAACACCGTCAGCAGCAGGAGGTTTAGTTTTGCCGACAAATCCTATAAGGACAAGAATTGTAATCAAATAAGGAAGCATCTGAATCAGCTGTGAAGGAATACCTGAACCCGATATCTGCAGGACTATTTCAAGACTTTCGAAGAAGGCAAACATAAGACAGGCAAAGAAAATATTTACAGGCTTCCATTTACCGATAATCATTGCTGCGATAGCAATATAACCCCTACCCGCAATCATACCATCGCTGAAAGAGTTTTGGTTTGATGCAAGCCAAATACCACCGAGTGAAGCAAGAAATCCGCAAATAATAGTACCCCACATTTTATATATTCTTACTTTAATACCGAGAGTTTCAGCGGCTTCGGGATTCTCTCCGACAGATCTCAATCTCAAACCAAATTTAGTTTTATATATCAAAATTTGAGATAATACGACAAGTATCAATGCAAATATTATTATTGAGTCACCCGTCAGATCGCCTACCAAAGGTATTGAGCTCAGGAATGGAAGTACCGGTACCTGAGTGAAAGACGGAGTGTTGCTTGAGCTCTGAAAGAACATCAACATTAAAAATTTTGCAATACCTGCCATAAGCAGATTAAATCCTACACCGATAACAATCTGATTAATTTTAAGCTTTATTGTGAAAAAAGAATATAATAGGCTAAATAGAATCCCTACCGCAACAGAACCAAAAAGACCAGAGTATGGATTTCCTGTAAAAATGGTAATTGAAGCATATGAGAAAGCTGATATTATCATGAATCCTTCAATAGCAATATTAATTACACCGCC
The DNA here is from genome assembly GCA_041649015.1 of Ignavibacteria bacterium. Lineage (NCBI taxonomy): Bacteria > Pseudomonadati > Ignavibacteriota > Ignavibacteria > Ignavibacteria bacterium. The sequence goes on along the minus strand of JBAZNU010000005.1, from coordinate 257,115 downwards.
TCGTTCCGAAAAATTAGCGGCGCTGGCACCGAGATAGTAAGGAGTGAACATCCTCAGGACCTGCATCATAAATGTTATTGATAATATGCCTTCAATCATTTTATGACTCTTTAAGATAATAAATTTTAACAAGCCTATCAAAAGAAAGTATTGATAAAATCACGAGTGCCTGAAAAACGAGCATAATTTCTTTGGGAACGATAGTATTAACTGCCAAGCCACCATAGTCCATAACTCCAAAAAGCAAAGAAGTAAATATTATTCCTATTGGATTATTTTTCGCAAGAAGAGTAACGGCGATAGCTGTAAAGCCAATATTGTTAGAAAAACCATATTCATAGTAGCTCTTATAACCGAAAACAAAATTCAGACCTACAAGAGAAGTAATTCCAGCTCCAATCATAAAACTGATTACAGTCATTCTATCGGAATTAATCCCAAGGTATTTTGAGGCTTTTGGATTAAGACCAACAGCACGAAGTTTGTAACCAAATCTTGTTTTATAAAAAATTAAATGCGTTACTAAGGCAAGAATGATAGCAAATATGAAAGTAAGATTAACAGAAGAGCCCTGAAAAATTTCAAAATAGTTTGACAATTGCGGTATGCTTACGTAATCGAGAATCTTTTCAGTTCTGACAGTTGACTTAACAGCAAGAAATTCTATAAGAAGATAATTAATTAAAGCCAGTGAAATAAAGTTTAGCATAATAGTAGTTATTACTTCACTCACACCCCGTTTAATTTTTACATAAGCGGGAATGAGACCCCAGAATGCGGAGAGAAGAAAACCACAAATTATTGCAACAGGAACCACAAGCAAGCCGAGCGAATCATCGAAGACATAGGCTACTATGCTCATTCCAAAAACACCGAGATTTAACTGACCTTCGGCACCAATATTAAATAATGAAGCCTGGAAACAGAAAGCTAATCCGCAGCCGACGATTATAAGCGGGGTCGCTTTAAACAATGCCTGTCCAATTCCATATCCCGTACCAAATACTTCAGTGAACATTGTTTCCATAACAAAGAAGGGATCCCTTCCTACAAAAAACAGGAAAATGAAAAGTATAAATAAAGTAGCAATTAACGAAATTGAAATTGATAGTATATTCGCTTTTAAATTTTTAGACAATGTTGACTCCTATCATTGCTTTACCTATGTTCCTCAGGACCTCGTGACGTTTTATACTGCCTTCTTCAAAATCCTTTCTTTTAAATTCATTCCCTATCCTGCCTTTGTACAGTACACCAATTTTATCAGAAAGATAAAATGCTTCATCAAGGTCAGATGTTATGATGAGTATAGCTTTTCCTTTATTTTTCTGCTGGAGAATAATCTTATGTAAATATGCTGTAGCATTAATATCCACTCCGCGAGTTGGATGAACGAAAACAATTGTATTGCAGTCAAGTTCAATCTCTCTCCCAAAAATTACTTTCTGCTGATTACCACCTGATAAAGAATCGAGAGGTGCGGTTAATGACGGTACCCTTATATCGTATTTTTCAACTATTGATTTTGAAGACTCGATTATCATATTCGAGGTTATGACAAAATTTCTCCCATTCCTAAGAATAACATTTTCACCAATATTAAACTCCTTAATCATTCCCTTTTCAATTCTGTCATCGGGGACGAGTGATATCGCTTCATATTCTAAAAATATTTCGCCATGAGATTTGTGAGCAATCCCAACTATTAATTCTACTATCTCGCTTTGTCCGTTTCCCTCAACGCCGCATATGGAATATATCTCACCTCCATGTACCTGAAAATTGAGTTCATTAATTAATTCAATATCATCCTTTTTATAAACAACATTCTCAAATTTCAAGAATGGTCTTTCACTAAAACTATCAGTTCTTTTATCAACAGTATGGTCAGAATCAATTTCACCAACAATTTGTTTACTTAAAACAGTAAGGTCAATATCGTTTCTATCGACCTCATAAACAACTTTTCCTTTCCGAAGAACTGTTACCCTGTCAGCAAGCTCCTTAATTTCGTTTAACTTATGAGTAATAAGAATAATTGACTTACCTTCATCTTTAAATTTACGAACAATTTTGAAAAACTCTTTAACTTCAACGGGAGACAATACTGCAGTAGGTTCATCAAAAATCAGAATATCTGATTTTCTATAAAGAAGTTTTAGAATTTCAATTTTTTGCTTTTCACTTATGCTTACTTGGCTTATCTTTTTATCGAGTCTGACACCAAGATTGTATTTTACAATCAGGTCAAAAAGATTTTTTCTTGCTTCATCAAGGTTAAGAAATCCATAATTTGAGACTTCGTCACCAAGAATTACATTCTCCAAAGCTGTAAAATCATCAATAAGCTCAAAATGCTGATGCACCATACCGATACCACTTTTTATTGCATCAAGGGGATTTTTGAATGATACTTTGGTACCGTTTAGAAGAACATTTCCGGAATCCGGCTTATAGATTCCGAAAAGAATTTTCATAAGGGTTGTTTTCCCTGCACCATTTTCTCCGATTATAGAATGGACTGTGTTCGGCTTTATACAAAAGGATACATCATCATTGGCAAAAAAATTGTCAAACTTCTTACTTATGTTCTTAAATTCTATAACGGGATATGCTTCCAAACTTCAATCCAGATTCTCAGTAATATTCATTTCTTCCGTAACCGGATCTTTTTCATATACTTCAATCATTTTATTTGTGACAGAAATCCAGTTTATCTTGCCAATTTGTGAGAATTCTTTCACACCTTCCGACAACTCATTAATTTTTGATTCGTTATTGCAAAGATAATAAATGTGGTCGGCAAGTTCATCAACGTCTCCATTCCTGAATAGCATACCTGTTTTACCGTTTATTACGATTTCAGGAATACCGCCAATAGACGAAGCTATGACGGGTTTATTAAAATTGTAAGCTGTCATTAATACACCGCTAAAAGTTGCGTCTCTGTAGGGTAGAATTACAAACTTAGAATTTTTAATCAATTGAACCAATTCTGATGGAGTTATGTACCTGTTCAGACAGATAACTTTATCTTTGCCCTGAATTTCCTCAGGAATTCTTCCTTCGCCAGCAATAACGAGTTTGTGCTCGTTAAGCTCGTACTTTACCCTATCAAAGGCATCTATCAGTACATCAAGACCCTTGTATTTTTTAATTCTGCCAATGAATAAAATGAAATTTTCAGGAAGCTTTATTTTCTTTGGTTTGAATGAATTATATACATCGTATACACCTGAGTAAACGGCATCAACATTATCCCCATTGACATCGAAATACTTTATGAATTCATTTTTAAGAAAATTGGAATGCTGCACATGACAAATATTAAATTTAGAATACATTTTATTCATAAGGTCACCTGAATAGTTCTCATCTCCTGTATGAATTTTGTAATCATGCAGAGACCATACTTTCTTGTTTATCTTAAAATATTTCAGCATAAACAGCAGGAAACCAGAAGCACCGTCAAAATGTACAACATCAAACGATTCATTGTTAATTGTTTTAGAAGATTCTTTTATAATTCTGTAATTTTTTAATCCTTCTTTATTATGAATAAAATAGTTGCTTGGTGTTTTAAGAATCCATAACCTAAAAGAGCCCTCAAAATAATTAATAATTTCATCAGGCAGGTATTTAATTACCTCTGTTTTATTCGTTATAATTCCGTTCGGTACATTCCTTAAATCTATGTCAAGAACACCATGCCTTACTTTATCGCCAGTTACAACCAGCAACACCGTAACATCAGATTTTTCAGATAAATGTTTTGATAATGATAACACACTGTCGGGATTACCAAACACTGTAATTAGTACTTTCATAAAATATTATTCCTCAACAATAAGATTGTTCAATTAAAACTTGTATTCTTTTATTTTATTTGTAATAAACTCAATTTCCTCTGTCTTTATCGATTGATACAAGGGAAGAGTCACGGTACAACAATCAGCAATATAAGAATTCATAAATTTAGTTTTTTCTAACTTATATTTCTTTCTGTAATATTCCAGTGTATGCACAGCATGGGTTCCGGGTCGAGTAGAAATACCATTACCAGACAGATATTCCATGAATTCATTTCTCTTTTTATTAATATCAAGTATGTTCATTTCAGTTTGAACCTCAGGTTTGAACAAACATACATACGACTGGAAACCGTGCTTAAGATCTTTTCCGCATGAAGGAAGAATTAACCAATCTATTCCTTTTAATAATTCAGAATATATATCTGCTATTTCTCTCCTCCTTCTACAAATCGAATCAGCTCTTTGCATCTGTGAGAGCCCCAGAGATGCTTGAATGTCAGTCATTCTGTAATTATACCCGAGGTGCTTAAATTCAGGCAGTAAATACGGCTTATTCCCTTCATGCCTTTGAAGGTCGGAGGCAGAAGCACCATGATCGCGGAGACTCCTCAATAAATCTGCAATTTCCGGTTTATTGACTGTCAACATTCCGCCTTCCCCAGTTGTAATAGCTTTTCTGGGATGGAAACTAAAACAACCAAAATCACCAAAATTACCTGTATGAACATTCTTGTAAAAAGCACCAAAACCACAGGCAGAATCTTCAATTACTTTCAAACCATGTTTTTTAGATATCTCCAATATACTTTTCATCTCTGCAGCAAGACCGAAAAGATGCACGGGAATAATTGCTTTAGTATTTGCCGTTATAAGATTATTAATCTTTGAAACATCAATATTATAAGTTGTAATATCTATATCACAAAAAACGGGTTTTGCTCCAACATACTCAACAGCGTTTACCGTAGCAATCCATGTGAATGAGGGTAAAATAACTTCATCCCCTCTTTTAACACCAGCGGCTAACAAAGCGAGGTGGAGTGCGGTTGTGCAACTTGATACAGCGACGGAATAGGGAGATCCAGTGAATTTACACCAAATATCTTCGAATTCTTTCACTACCGGACCTTGCACAACCCAACCCGATTCGAGAACTTGTTGGACACTGATTAGATCCTGCTCAGTAAATTCAGTTTTTGCTATAGGTATTTTCATTGAAGAACATATTAAACGGGAAGAATATCTTCAGGATTCATTGACTTTTTACTAAACTCTGCGAAAGTTGAAAGTTTTTTGTCTTTTTCGGATAAAATTGGATTTTCAACCGGCCATGATATATTCAAATCCTTATCATTCCAGATAATTCCGCCGTCATAATCCTTATTATAAAAATTATCCGATTTATATACTACTTCACTTAGTTCACTCTGGGTGCAGAAACCGAATGCAAAACCTTTTGGCAGAAAAAGCATTTTTCTACTTTGCTCATTAAGTTCGACGGTATCCCATTTACCGTAAGTGTTGAAATTCTTTCTCAGGTCAACATAAACACTGTAAACAGAGCCTCTTGTGCATCTTATTAATCTGCATTCATCGAAAGGAGGGAACATCATGCTAAGACCTCTCAAGATTCCTCTCTTTTCATTCCGGACATGGAACTCCTGAACCCAATCTCGCTTTAACCCAAAATATTCAAATATTTTTGAATCATAAGATCTCATCAGGAATCCTCGCTCATCATTTTGTGTAGACAATGTGATTTCAAAAACACCTTTTAATTTTTTCTCAATAATATTCATTATCAATGCTTATTAATATAATAATATAACTCAAGTATAAATTTTTAATTATTACAAGTTAAATATTTACAGTTCTATTTTCAAGATTGTAATTAATTAAAATGAAATTAAGTAAATCTATTAACCACGCGGATGATATGTCCTGTGGACTTCAATAAGATATTCTCTGTCTATATGCGTATATATTTGCGTAGTAGAAATATCGCTATGACCCATCATTTCCTGTATTATTCTGATATCAGCTCCGCCTTCAAGCAAATGAGTTGCAAAAGAATGCCGTAGTATATGCGGGTGAATTTCCTTTTTTATTCCTGCAAGTTTGGAATATTTTGAAATTATATTCCAGACCGCCATTCGGGACAAACATCTGCCCCTGAAATTAAGAAATACAAAATCATCTGAATAGGGTTTGTTAAAATATGGCCGGCTTTTTTCCATATAGACATTAATATATTTTAAAGCAGAGCTTCCAATCGGGACAATTCTTTCTTTTGATCCCTTACCAAAAATACGAAGTATCCCGTCGCTGCCGTAAATGTCATTAATTTTAAGGTTTGTAAGTTCACTTACTCTTAGACCTGATGCATACATTGTTTCCATAATAGCCCGATCTCTACATTCATATTTATCTGAAGTACCGGCTTTGCTGAACATAATGTCTATTTCCTGAATAGTGAGTACTTCAGGAAGGTTCCTTGATATTTTTGGTGTATCGATAATATCAGTAGGATTTACTTCAATATACTTTTCAATTAATAAGTATTTAAAGAATGATTTCAAGGAAGAAATAAAACGGTTTATTGATTTAGAGGAATAATAATCCCCTTTTTTACTTTTCAGGTTTCTGAGATTATAAATGTAGGATTCGATAATTTTATCGTTTACACATTTAATATCATTTATATCGTGTTTTTCTTCAATAAATCGGAAAAAGTTTCTGAGGTCGAACAGATAGTTAAAAACAGTATTCTCTGAAAGTGATTTTTCTAATCTGAGATAATTAACAAACTGTTTTCTATAAAAATCTAAATTACTCATCTTTCTTTTTCTCATCAGGATATTTAATCCTTTGATGATAGATACCAACTAATATTTTTAGAAAACTTTTCTTGATTAATGTAAGGTCTCTTAACGTCAGTTCACATTCATCTAACTCACCTTCAATAAATCTTTTCTTTATAATCTCATCAATTTTATCTTCGAGCTTCTTAGGAGTCGGGTCTTCAATGACTTTTGTAGCTGCTTCGGTTGTATCAGCCAGCATAGCTATTGCGGTTTCTTTAGTCTGCGGTTTGGGTCCCGGATACCTGTAAATATAGTCAAGAACATCTTCCCTATCAGGGATTACGAAACTTTTCGCTTTATTGTAGAAAAAAGAGACCAATGTAGTGCCGTGATGCATAGGTATAAAATCGATTACTTCCGGTGGCAGTTTATGCTTTTTAGCAAACTCAATTCCTTCCTTAACGTGATTAATAATCACTCTTGCACTAAGGTTAGGATTCAGGGTTTCATGTTTATTCACTCTTTCAAGTTGATTTTCGACGAAGAAATCGGGTTTAGCAATCTTACCAATATCATGATAGTAACAACCGACACGAGCAAGAATCCTGTTAGCACCGATGGATGCAGCTGCTTCCTCAGCAAGATTTCCCATTACAACGCTATGATGAAATGTACCGGGTGCTTTTGTGGATAATTCCCTAAGCAAAGGCTGATTGAAATCAGCAAGCTCCAAAAGGGTAAGGTCTGTAGTAATTTTAAATACTCTTTCATAAAATATCAGCAATCCATATGCAATAACAGGAGACATTACAGCATTAACACCAATATACGCGATGTTAATTGCAATTTTTGTGAATCCCTCAGACCTATCAAGACCAACTGCAAGCACGGCTAAAATATATCCGCCGAGAATGAAGAAAAATGACCTGAAAATCTGTGATCTGTTTTTAATATCCCGCACACTATAAATAGCTAAAACTGAACCACAGAAAGAAATAAAAGCAATTGTATAATCCCCTCCCCGAATAGATGCCACAAGATAAGTTGTTATAACTATAACATAAAACGCAAGCCGTGAATCAAAAATAATAGTCAACAAAATTGAGGCAACAGAAATAAAGATCAGGTATTCAATCGGAGAGTTTACCTTTAACCTCATACTCATAAAAGCAAAGAAACAAACAAGAACAATCAAAGAACTTACAAGTGCAAGTTTTAAATTATTATCAAAAATATCTTTACGAAAATAAAACAGATAGAATCCTAAGATTACAATTAAAACAATTACCGAAAGTATTTTACCAACATACTGTGCAAAATAATCCTGAACACCAATTCTTTCGAGACGAACTTTTTTATAAGAATCAAGTTTTTGCTTCGAGAGTTCTGTTATTGGTTCATGTTTGCTAATGATTCTTTCATTTTCCTTTACAATACCAATAGTCTTAGGTATTTGCTCTATTCTATTTTGTATTTCAAGATTTGTCAGCTCCTCATTAAAGAATAAATTTTCTTTCAGAAGATTTCTTGCTATTTCAATCGCTATAAGACGAAGGTTACTATCTTCAATCGACTGTAAAGACTTTTTATCAAAAGCCTGATTGACCTCTTTCACGGTCATTACTTTGTCGGCAGATTCTATTTTCTGTAATTTACTGTCCGGTTTTTTAATTGATATTTTATTGGAATGCAGTTCATCACGTTTGAAGTTAATAATTTGATTCTTTGCGAGATCAATAAGCATTTTCTGCAGAGTACTTATATATTCGTTATAATCTTTTGTACCGTCTTTTATTTCTCCTTTGTATAATTTAATCAATTGATACCATTGTTCATCCGCCACATTAAGGTTCAAAAGAACTTTTGCTTGCGAGATGTAATTCTGATCGGCTTTTTCTTCTTTAATTTTTTCCTTTAAATAATTACTTAAGATATTCAGGTAGGATTTTATTGAGTCCCTTGTTTCATTAAAACTGCTTACAGTATCTATAAATACAGGAATTATATTGTTAGTCACATCTTTCTTTTCCTGCTCAAGAAGCTCATCATTTTTGTAAATTGGAAACGTGAATGTTGCTATCAGGTCTTCAGTAGACCAAATAGTTCCTACTTCATGGTCGGAATCTATAGTTCTGTAAGAAGGTAAGAACAAAGAAATAATTACAATTGTAACTACAATCAGGGTTATCTTAATACTTAAATCGGTAAGAGGGTTTGTTATACCCAGCTTTCTCCAAAGATTACCGGCAAAACCGTATCTTTTCATAATTTCATAATATTACAAATTGAACTAACCTTCTATTTCCTTTTTCGTCCTGTACTTGATTTTTTTATCAACTACCATTTCGCTGACCAGTTTAGAAAGCATTTCGTTGATTTCTTCGGATGCATTTTCTTCGAATTTTTCGAAATCAGATTCACTCGAGAAAAGGAAAATTTCCGTAAACTCATTTTGCTTTTTTGAATCTTCAAAGACCATGTATCTATCAATTCCGTCTTTAGCGTAATAAGCCTTTATTTTCCCGAGAAGATCAAGGTATTCTGCCCTCTTTTTCTCAAAAATTGAGTATTTTATCTCGAATAATATGTGCATAATAAGTAAATATTAATTTTTATAAAAATAATTAAGTAATACTTTAAAGTAAAGTTAATTCATTGAATTCGTTGAATTAATAAATATCTGTATATGTTGTGTTTATATATTGAATCAAAATAATATGCCTAAAAGACCAAATAACTTAATAAATGAGAAAAGTCCATATCTTCTGCAACATGCATACAATCCAGTTAACTGGTATGCATGGAATATTGAGACCATACAACTTGCTAAAACACATGACAAACCAATCTTTCTTTCGATAGGATATTCAACGTGTTACTGGTGCCATGTAATGGAAAGAGAATGTTTTGAAGATTTTGGCATAGCGGCGTTAATGAATGAGACGTTTGTAAATATTAAAGTTGACCGTGAGGAAATGCCGGAAATTGACAGAATATACATGACAGCACTTCAATCTATGACAGGTTCGGGAGGGTGGCCAATGAGTATGTTTTTAACACCGGACCTTAAGCCATTCTACGGAGCTACTTATATTCCGCCTAAATCCAAATACGGAAGGTCGGGATTTGAGGATTTGGTAAATCAAATAGCCGAACTATGGAAGCACAAGAAAAATGAAGTAATTAACAGTTCTGAAAAAATAATTACTTTATTAGATAACACATTAAAGGCAGAAGATAGGAAATTTGAGGAAGGGATATTTGACTCAGTATTCGTGCAATGCCTGAATCTTTACGATGAAGAATTCGGAGGATTTGGATCAGGGAATAAATTTCCAAGACCGGTGATTCTCGATTTTCTTCTCAAATATTATTATCATACAAAAGAAACAAAGGCACTGGATATGGTTACATTCACTCTTAAGAAAATGTATGAGGGAGGAATATTTGATAAATTAGATAAGGGATTTCACAGGTATTCAGTTGATAAATACTGGCGTGTGCCGCATTTTGAGAAGATGTTATACGATCAGGCACAAATATCGAACACATATTTTGATGCTTATTCACTCACAAAGGAGTTAAGTTTTTTAAGAGCAGGAAATGAAACGCTTGAATATGTTATGAATTTTCTTCTTGATAAAGATGGAGGGTTTTACTCGGCTGAGGATGCGGAGAGTGCGATTTCGCTCAAAGATCCTGATAAAAAGCAGGAAGGATATTTCTATCTTTGGGAAAAAGACGAGATAGAAAGTGTTATTGATAATGAGAATGCAGACGTATTTAATGAGTACTTCGGAATTCTGCATAAAGGCAATACAATATCTGACCCGCATAATATTTTCGGGTCAAAGAATGTTTTGTATAAGTCTGAGGATTTATCTGAAACTGCGAAGAGAAACGGCATCTCATACGAAGAGGCGGAAGATGTAATAACGAAAGCAATATCCAAACTTAAAGAGCACAGGAATAAACGTCCGCGTCCTTTTCTTGATAAGAAAATTATTACTTCATGGAATTCTCTGATGATTTCGGCATTTGTAAAAGGATATACGATAACAGGAAACAAAGATTACAAGCATGCTGCTGCAAGAGCCGTCAGTTTTTTAGTAAACAACTTGTATAACGAAAAGGAGGAGAAACTTTATCGCAGGTATATTCAGGGAGAGATTAAGTTTGAAGCAGGACTTGAAGATTACGCTTTTCTGATAAAAGCACTGCTTGATTTTCACAACATATCATTCAGCGGAAAACTCTTAACGATTGCGAAAAGACTTACGGAGCTTGCAATAACGAAGTTTTACGACAAAGAAGAAGGCGGTTTTTTTGATTCGGAAAAACGATATGATATAATACTGCGGACAAAAGAGGTATACGACGGTGCTGAACCTTCCGGTAATTCGGTTATGGCAGATAATCTAACACGATTGTTTACAATTTTCAAAGAAGACAGATATTATGAGCTTGCCGATAAGAGTTTTAAATTATTCTATTCAAAAGCGGAGAGTTCTCCATTTTCGAGCCCGCACTTTCTTTCATCACTCTTTAACTTTTTAAAATATAATACAAGTATTATATTGAGTGGAAATTTGCGTTCAGATTTATTTAACGAACTGCATTCAACTGTTATCAGGAAATATTTACCGAACAAGAATATAATTTATTTCAATAACATCTCGGCAAAATTAATACCTTATCTTAATGAAATAGTTAAAGATTATAAAACTGATAAGGTTTACATATGCGAAAATTTCAAGTGTAATTTACCCGTTTCAACAACTAACGAATTAAATAATTTATTAAATAAAATAAGGAATTAGATATGGCATTCGACAAAGAATTAGTAATGAATGTTTATAAAAATTTTAATAATAAAGTTTCAATAGCACGAAAGCGTTTAGGTAGAGGAATGACTTATACGGAAAAAATTCTGTACAGTCATCTATGGAATTCAGACTATACAGGACCTTTTGAAAGGGGTACTGATTTTGTTGATTTTAAACCCGACCGCGTGGCGATGCAGGATGCGACTGCTCAGATGGCACTTCTTCAGTTCATGTCGGCTAATATACCGAAAGTTGCAGTACCTTCTACAGTCCACTGTGATCACTTAATACAAGCCGAAGCAGGAGCTGCAAAAGATTTAAACAAAGCTGTTTCAGATAATAAGGAAGTTTATGATTTTCTTGAATCGGTCTCTGCAAAGTATGGAATCGGATTCTGGAAACCGGGTTCCGGAATTATACATCAAGTTGTTCTTGAAAACTATGCGTTTCCGGGAGGAATGATGATTGGGACGGATTCGCATACGCCAAACGCAGGCGGTCTGGGAATGGTAGCTATAGGCGTGGGCGGAGCTGATGCGGTTGACGTCATGGCAGGATTTCCATGGGAACTTAAGTTTCCGAAAATAATCGGAGTTAAATTAACGGGTATATTAAACGGATGGGCATCGCCGAAGGATGTTATATTGAAGCTTGCGGGAATACTTACTGTGAAGGGCGGTACGGGAGCGATAGTTGAATATTTCGGAGAAGGCACAAAGTCAATCTCCTGCACGGGTAAAGGAACTATCTGCAACATGGGTGCTGAAATCGGTGCAACAACTTCAATTTTTCCGTACGATGAAAAGATGTCGGAATATCTGAGAATAACGGGAAGAGAAGATATAGCGTCAGCGGCGGATGCGATAAAGGATAATCTTACGTCCGATGCGGGTTCGGAGAAATACTACGATAAAGTAATTGAGATAAATCTTTCAGAACTTGAGCCTTATATAAACGGACCTTTTACTCCAGACCTTGCACGTACAATATCAGAATTTAAGAATTCAGTAAAAGAGAACGGCTATCCTGAAGAGCTAAAAGTCGGACTTATCGGAAGCTGCACAAATTCTTCTTACGAAGATATGGAGAGGGCGGCATCTATAGCAAAGCAGGCGTTTGACTCGGGGCTGCGGGCAAAGTCGGAATTTGTAATCACACCCGGCTCGGAACAGATACGTGCGACGATAGAACGCGACGGACAGCTCGATTTGTTTACGAAAATCGGCGGAGTTGTTTTGGCTAATGCATGCGGACCCTGCATCGGGCAGTGGAAGCGGCATGATGTTAAAGACGGAGAAAAGAATTCGATTTTAACATCTTACAACAGAAATTTTTCGAAGAGAAACGACGGCAATATTGCAACGCATTCATTTGTAGCATCTCCGGAAATAGTTACTGCACTCGCACTATCGGGAAAAATTACTTTTAATCCTATTACCGACACGTTAATAAATTCAGAGGGGAAAGAGATAAAGTTATCGCCGCCTACCGGATTGGAACTTCCCGCAAAAGGCTTTGACAAAGGAAACTCAGGCTTTATACCGCCTCCGGAAGACGGCTCAAAGATTGAGGTTAAAGTGGAAAGAAGCAGCAGCCGGCTTCAGATACTTGAGGCGTTTAAGGCACCCGACCTTCTCAAAGATTTTTCAGACATGAGACTTCTTTTAAAAGCAAAAGGCAAATGCACGACCGACCATATTTCAATGGCAGGACCATGGCTGAAATTCAGAGGTCATCTTGATAACATTTCGAACAATATGTTTATAGGTGCGATAAACTTTTTCAATAACAGAATGAATTACGTTAAAAACTTTGTAACGGGCAGCTATGAGGATGTTCCAAAGACCGCCCGTGACTACAAAGCAAGCGGAATTCCATGGGTTGTAGTCGGCGAAGAAAACTACGGCGAGGGTTCATCGCGCGAGCATGCGGCAATGGAGCCGAGATTCCTCGGTGGTAAAGCGATAGTTGTAAAGTCATTCGCAAGAATACATGAGACAAACCTCAAGAAGCAGGGAATGCTTCCTTTGACATTCGCAAATCCTTCTGACTATGATTTGATTCTGGAAGATGACACTATCACGATAGACTTAAATAACTTTGCACCGGGTAATCAAATCAAAGCAGTTATTAATCACGGCGATAAAACACATAATGAAATATTTCTAAACCACACATTCAACGAACAGCAAATCGAATGGTTTAAAGCCGGCTCAGCATTAAACATAATTTCGAGTAACAAATAATTTTAAAACAAAAACACTCTGTCTTAAAAACAGGCAGAGTGTTTTCATAACAAAGATTATTGAACCAATAACCTTCCGGATTTTGTAAACCTCAATTTTTCGAATCGGGCATAGTCTTGACAATTCCAAATAAACTAAATAATTTGTACAGCAGAATACAAACCTGAACGTCCATAATCCGATTATGAAACGCAAGAGTCCGTGATCGAAGCAGCGGAACGCGAAATCGAAGCAGCTGAACGGGATTCTGATTGACCGGAATGCGATTATGAAGCACCCGACCCGAGAATTTGCTCAAAAATGAGGTTTTTTGGGGGGAAGCAAGTATACATCACTTTTAGCATTTTGGCATTTGACTAGTTAAAGTGTGGAAAAAATGAACAGAAATAATGTGTTTTCTGGACCATAAAAAATCGTACATTAGCTTGGAACTGAGACTTTCAGACAAGCAAAAATAAAATTTTTCAGAAAATGAAGATCTCATTTTAGGATGATTAAATATTTATATAATTATTATATTTAACTTAAAACGCTTCGTTTATGGAACATAAAAATGAAAAGAGATAATCGTGAGGAATTTTTTAATAATAGCTTCGGGAAATTAAAGCAGGAAACTTGTTGATTAAATTAAAATTGAAGTAAGGAAAATGAAATAATATGAAAGTTAAAGAACCTCTAATTGAATATATTAGTCCTGACATCACTCATCAGATTATTAATGGTGATAGCCTTACAGTTCTCAAAGGAATAGAAGATGAAAAATTTGACTTAATAATAACCTCACCTCCATACAATATAGGAAAATCATATGAAACAAAGACTAGTATTGAAAAGTACTTGATATCACAGGAAGAGATAATAAATGAACTTGTAAGAACTCTATCAGAAAATGGAAATATTTGTTGGCAAGTTGGAAATTATGTCAATAAAGGTGAAGTTTTTCCATTAGATATTTATTATTATCAAATATTTAAAAAACTTGGATTACAGCTTAGGAATAGAATTATTTGGCATTTTGGGCACGGGCTTCATGCTTCAAAAAGGTTTAGCGGGAGGTATGAAACTATATTGTGGTTCAGTAAAACAGATGATTACATATTCAATCTGGATAGTGTAAGGATTCCGGCAAAATATCCTGGAAAACTTTACTTCAAAGGAGAAAAAAAGGGATTGCCATCTGGAAATCCTCTTGGCAAAAATCCAAGTGACATTTGGGAGATAGTTGCTAATGATTGGGAATCAGCTATGTGGAATATACCAAATGTTAAATCAAATCATCCCGAAAAAACTGCGCATCCTTGTCAATTCCCCATTGAATTAGTTGAACGCTGTGTACTTGCATTGACAAACGATAGAAGCTGGGTTCTTGACCCTTTTGCTGGTGTAGGATCGTCGATAATTGCGGCTATTAAAAATAATCGAAATGCAATAGGAATTGAGAAAGAGATCGAATATTGTAAAATTGCTGACAAGAGAATTAAAGATTTTCAAGAAGGCAGTTTGAAAATCCGACCCATAAATAAACCGATTCATAAACCGACCGGTAACGATAAAGTTTCTCAGGTTCCAAAAGAGTGGATGCAACTTGAATTAAATGATGTTAACAGAAAATATAACGGAATTAATCATCAAAAATGAAAATAGCACAAAAATATTCTCATTTGAACGGAGAAGAATATCTAATTGTTCATCACAAAAAACTTTTCAAAGAAATCAAAGAGACTATTAAAAGCATTGATGCTTCAGAGTTTATTACAAAAGAAAGTAAGGAAAAAACAATGGCGGGAAAAATGCTTTATAGCCCAATTGGATTAAACAAAGCCTTTAATGAAAAATTAAATGAGCTAAATTGGAACGAAAGACGTTATCAATATTATATAACAACCGACCAGAAAATTTTACCAGAATTAATTCTTTTACCATATGATAAACAGAAAGAATTCTTGAATAAAAAGGGAATAAAAGAACCATTATCATCATACAAGCAAACGGACTTTGTGAAAGACCAGATAGCAGTTGAGGTTCAATTTGGTAAGTATGCTTTTGTAGCATTTGACTTATTTGTAAAACATTTACTTTTCTATTCAGGTGGAGTGATAAACCTTGGTATTGAAATTTTACCAACAAAGAAAATGCAATCAAATATGAGTAGCGGAGTTGCATATTACGAAGGCGAAGTTTACAATGTCCTAAGACACGGAAGAAATAATCCACCAGTTCCACTTCTAATTTTAGGAATTGAACAGGATTAAAAACGATTAACCGTAAACAATGGTTTACAAAATAAGGATTAGGTGGTTAGCTAAGATATGTAACCAGTTTTAACTTTTTGAAACTTAACAAGAAATCTCCCTCATCCATCAACCTTTTATATAAACACATTTACACTTTAACTTCCTTCATCAATGTTATTTATTATCTAACATCTCAAAATTGCATTCACAAAAACGATATAGTTCACACTCGTTTTATAAATCATATAATTAAAAATAAAAAGGCGGTCGAGTTGACCGCCTTTATTCGTTTCTGTTTGTTTCACTGTTAACTGTCGTAGATTCGCCGCGACAAATTCAACGCCCCTACTTCATCAAAATCATTTTTTTGGTTAGGGAATTGTTTTCTGACTGAAGTCTATAGAACAAAACTCCGGAAGGTATATATCCGTGTTCGGAAATATTAAATGTATATTCATAAGTACCTTCGCTCTGGGTTTGATTTACGAGGGCAGCCACTTCCCTTCCCATTATATCATAAACTTTTAAAGAAATAAAACCGCTCTTTGGTACGGTGTATCTAATTTTTGTCTGCGGATTAAATGGATTCGGGTAGTTCTGGCTTAAGCTAAAGCCGGAAGGTATTTCTGTTGAAATAATATTAATGCCGACAGTTCCGCCGCCGTCAATTGTTTTTATTATTGTCCCTTCATCGCCGACTATCCAACCTGTTGCGTGATTTACAAATTTTACTGATGTCAGGTATTTACCCGTGTAACCATTTTGTGAGAACCAATTGCTGCCGCCATTGGATGTCCAAAGGATTTTCCCCGCGGCACCTATTGCCCAGCCTGTACTTGAATTTGGAAAATGAATTGAGTTTAAATCGGATATAATTCCGGAATTTTGAGGTATCCATGATACACCGCCATTTGTTGACTTAGAAATTACTCCTGTTTCACCCGCTATCCAGCCTGTGTTTTCATTTGTGAAAAATAATGAATTTATATTGCTTGAAATGCCGAATGCAGCAAGAAACCAGTTCGAGCCGCCGTTTGTAGTTTTCCTTAACTGACCTGAGGATTCAGGAGCCCAGCCTGTATTTTGATTGATGAATTGAATTGCCCTTAGTGAGCCCGTTCCGCCGCTTATCTGCGAGACCCAGTTCAGACCTCCGTTTGTTGTTGCAATAATCAAACCGTTCTCTCCGCAAGCCCAGCCGTAGCTCGGGTTTAAGAAGAAAATTGAATTCACATTGCTTGATGTTTGTAAATTCCAGGTGAACCCGCCATCGGTTGTGTTTCTAATACCTGTTGAACTTGCAACCCACCCATTGAAAACATCTGAAAAATGGACTGCGTTAACTATGCCGGATATACCCGATAAGGCTGTCCAGTTATAACCGCCGTTAACTGTTTTTAAAACAGTACCGATACCTCCCGCGACGTAGATAACGCTTTCGTCGCCGATGCTGATTGATTTTAAATAACCTGATGTAATAATTTTTGATAACGACACCCAGTTCACACCTGAATTCGATGTACGGGTCATGTAACCGAGCTGTCCTGCACACACACCCTGGTTAATGTTAGCAAAACTGATTGATGACAGGGGCGTTTGTATTCCCATATCTTTAAGGTTCCAGACAGTTCCGGCATCGGTAGTATTATAGATTGAACCGTTATAACCGCAAGCGGAAGCATTGTAAAAATCATTCACGAAAACAGATAAAAGGTTATTAGTCGTGTTTGCATTTTGTATAATCCAATTCGCACCGCTATCATTTGTACGCAGAATAGTTCCATAATTTCCTGCCGCATAACCAACAGAACTATTTATGAAGTAAACAGAATTTAAAGTCTGGCCTGTCTGGCTGTTTTGCCAGTACCAATTTGAACCGCCATTGAAAGTATAAAGAATTGCACCGGCTGAACCGACTGTCCATCCCCAAAACGGGTCTGTAAAAGACACATCACTTAATGAGTAGATTGAAATAACTGATGCAAACCAGCTGTCACCTCCATCAGATGTTTTAAGAAAAAGTCCGTTTGCACCGACAATGAATCCGGTATTTGCGTTTACAAAGTTAATTGAATTTATGTTTGTATAGTTTCCGATGTTAAGTGATGTCCAGGTGAAGCCTCCGTTATAAGTTCTTAGAACTGTATTCGGGGCACCCATAACCCAACCCGTATTTTCATTAATAAAACAAATTGATTTAAGGTTTGTAGGGACTCCTGTAGAAAGAGGAAACCAGGTTGAACAACCATCAAGACTTTTAAGGACGGTACCATCCTGCCCGCAAGCAAAGGCAGTATTCGAGGTTACATACTGAATATCATTAATGTTATTCCCCTGCGGCAAAGGGTTTTGCCAAAACCATCCTGTTTGAGAAAATGATTCCGGGGTTAAGGCACATAATAAAAAGATTGTATAAATGAATATTATGGGCTTTACTTTATTCATATTTTTCATATAACTTATTCAATTTTAAAACAATAAATTCAATTTTCAAGTTACAAATCCTCTTTGAAATCAAGTTTAAGTGTGAATTATAAAAATTAGAAGTATTTATCATGTGAATTAAAAAGCAGGAATAAATTTCAATATAAGTATAAATGTATTTTTAGTTTAAACGGTTTTTGATTATAAACTTCTATTCTGATTCAAAAATAGTATCAGAAATTATATTATTTGTTTTTTCCGCAATAGTAATCGGCTCATTCTCTGTTCCGGGTAAGATAATTTTAAAAGTACTACCTTTTCCAACTTCACTATCAATAATTAACTCACCACCAAGTTTCTCTGTAAACTCTTCACATAGTAACAATCCAAGACCACTACTAGGTTCACCATCGGTACCTGTTCGTTTAGTATTAACAGAACTATTGAAAAGATTTTCAATAATATTATCAGGAATTCCAATACCTGAATCACTTATAGAAATCAAAACTTTATTACCATCTGTTTGTTCAGCTTTGACGATAATATTTCCTTCTTTTGGTGTAAACTTTACCGCATTCGTTCCAAGGTTTCTAATAATTCCGTTTAACATCCTTTCGTCAACGAATACTTCTAAATCATCTCGAATATCAGAAGAAAATTTCAGATTTTTTCTAACTGCTGACTCCTTTAATAATTCAAGATTCTTTTTGAGGCATTCCTTCAAATTGATTAATTTGGGTTCTACAGCTATCAATCCCCTTTTCATCGTTGACCACTCAAGAAGATTTTCGAGCAGACCATAAAGGTTTGCTGATGATTCTTTCATAAGTTTGACAAACTCATCAATTTCATCTTCAGACATCGATGATTTACGTTCATCCATCATTTTTGTTACATTCATGAAACTTCCTAGCGGTTCCCTTAAGTCATGAGCTATGATTGAAAAGAACTTATCCTTTTCCAGATTTATTTCCTGAAGATGTTCTTTGCTTTGCCGTAATTTCTCGGCGGCTATCTTACGCTGAGTGATATCGCTGATTATTCTATGATAATAATTCCTTCCGTTTATTTCGACAATACTCAGGTTTATGTCAGCGTAAAAAGTTGAATTGTCTTTTCGTTTTTGAAGCGATTCGTAAATTATACCTTCTTTTAGTTTATCTTCTTCCTCTTTGTTACCGTCAGGTATTTGTTCAGCCTCCGAAACCACAAAATCTTTAATCTTCATGCCAATAATTTCACTTCTGGTAAAACCATAAAGACTCAGAGCTCTTTCGTTAACGTCTCTAATGATAAGGTCATTATCAGAGAGAATCATCGCTACATTAGCATACTTCATAACTTTCTCATAATTCTTTGCTATACCAAGAATTCGTTTTTCTTCCTCGAGTTTCTGAATCTGCAAAGATTTTTTCCTGTTGTGCCATAACCACAACAGACCTGCGCCAAAAATGAAGAGAATAAACGCTGAGAAAAAAACCTGATTCCAAATACGTTCTTTTATCGGGGTATAAATTTCATCAACATCGATCTTATTAATCAAAATCCACGGAGAACCTTCAATTTGTCTTATGTCATTTAAAGTTCTGGAATTTTTATAATCAATACCTTCCGAAAATCCTCTTAGTCCTTTTGCGGCTTTCACTGATGTTATATATTCATTTTCATCGTTAATTTTGATTTTATACTTAAGAGCAGTATTATCTTTAAATCGAAAATTGTTCAGAAATACAACTGTGTTTTCAACTACAGTAAAAAGGATCGATTCAGTAGTTCTGCTAATAACAGGCCAATTATTTATTTCAGGAAATAGAAATTCATTGGGGTCAATCCTTAAAATTACGCCTCCTATCAATTCATTATCACTAAAAAACGGTGCAGCTACATCTAAATAAATTGAAGAATCACTATCAGCAATGAAGAGATTACTAATACTCGGATTTTTACTTAATATACTAATATTTACGTTTGACAATAATGTGCTGTCTAAGGATGCAATAGTGCTATCCAGAGATAATCTTACAGCACGATTTTTATCAAAAAGAATAAGGTTTTTGTAGTTAAAATATCTTTCATAAGATAACACCATTTTAACTACGGCATTTTTTAAATCATCATTTTCCGGATTTCTCAGCCAATTTTTATAAGCTAAAATTAAGCTTGAATTTTCCATCATAACTCCTGCATCACCGTATCTTTCATTTCTCCAAGATTGTACCCTTTTAACTTTTGAATCTGACAGGATACTTAGTTCACGGATTACTTGCTGATATCTTTCTTCGACATTTGATTTGTACGAAAAGAATCCATAAATAATAACTATTATTACAATAATTATATATGATCCGATTAATATTCGAGGTGATAATGAAAATAATTTTGTCTTCATCCCTTTAGTGACAGATAATTAAAGTATGTTTCCCTGATTGATTATAATACAATATGAGATTTTTTAACCTATTCCTATACTAAAGTAAGTAAATTCATGTAGATAATCAAGATTATTTTTTAGATTTCTATTTTAAAATTGTCTCAAAATATCTAAAAATAAATGTAAAAATTGAGTAAAAGATGTGGTTTTAAAGCAGAAATATTTTAAAAAAGTTAAATATCAAGTATAATTATTTCAATGTTTTGTAATTATTATGCATAATTTGCTGTTGATAGTAATAATACTTTAAAACCCAATAAAAACAAATTTAAAACTTAATTTCTGATGTTTAATTTTAATATTTTTCGTACGAATGAAGGTAACATTGATGTTGAGAAATTTGAGGAGCTTATCAAACAAAATTACACAGTAATTGATGTAAGGACACCTGAAGAGTATAAACAATCCAGAATTGACGGAGCGATGCTAATAAATTTCTATGATCCCACGTTTAAGAAGCGAGTTTACGAACTTGACAAAGACGGAAGGTATTTGATTTACTGCAGAAGTGGGAGTAGAAGTAAAAATGCTCTTTCATTGTTTAAACAAGCAGGAATCGAAAAGGCTTTTCACCTTGCAGGTGGAATTATTTCGTGGCATAGAGCCGGAAAGCTGATAGTAAACATATAGAAATACAAAAATCAAATCTTAAAAATAAATTTCTTTCCAGAATTCGCGATACTGCAAATTACTGCATTTTTAAGTTCATTTCAGCAAAAGAATTCGGGGTTTCAAATAACTTAACCGATATTTCGGTAATATTCCTAACTTTCTGTTTCTTAAATTCAAAAGCAATCTTTTCGGTAATATCTGAGCAGATATTTTCGACAGTTGCGAGATATTCGACAACAACCATTTTCATCTTGTGTTTTTTAAGAAATTCTAAAACCGGCTTATCTTTTGAATAAACGAGAAAACAGTGGTCAAGTTTTGAAAGTATCGGTTTGACTATTAATCCAAGGTCATAAAAGTCAATTATCATACCGTTAGGAAGAACTTCACCTGAAATCTCAACAACCATTCTATACGAATGACCGTGTATATTCCTGCAAAGACCTGTATGCTCCGGAAGTCTATGACCCATTTCCCATCTAAATTCTTTAGCTATTTTCATAATTACTTAATTTTTCTTAAATATATTTATTCTGGCAACTTAATTCTATTCAAAGTAGAGTATTTCTTTTAATTTTCAGTGATTCTTAATACAGAAATATTTATTTTTGTGCAATAAAAACAATTCAAAGCTATGAAAATGAAAAACAAATATATTGGAGTTTACTTCTACAAACTTATAACAAACGAATTCACACAAACAAAACGAATGCTCTTTATAAAATAATGATTAAAAAAATTATAATGACACTGGTAATGATACTATCTGTGTCAAAAGCTTTTTCTCAGACGGATATTCTGAAGGAAAATATCGATGAAATTATTTCGGGTAAACGTGCAGTCGTAGGTGTTGCAATCTGTTCTGAAGATGGTCTTGACACTTTATCTATCAAAGGTACAGAGAGATTTCCGATGCAAAGCGTTTATAAATACCATCTTGCCCTGACAGTCCTTAATCTCGTTGAAAAGGGAAAGATTCAACTTAAGGATAAAATTGTAATTTGAAAAGAAGACCTGCTTCCCTATTATAGTCCGCTCAGAGAAAAATATCCCGAGGGAAATGTCGAGTTGTCAATAGATGAGCTTATTCAGTATGCAGTATCTGAAAGCGATAATGTTGCATGTGACTTACTGTTCAGGCTTATTGGTGGACCAACTGTTGTGAATGATTTTTTACTTTCACTTGATATTAACGATATTTCAGTAGTTGCTACAGAAGAAGAAATGCATGAAAGCTGGGATATACAATACCGAAACTGGTCAACACCAAGGGCAGCTGCACAATTACTTTCGAAATTCAAAAACAAAAAGATACTAAATAGCACATATGAATATTTATGGAACGTAATGACTAAAACTAAAACAGGAGCAAAAAGATTAAAGGGACTTTTGCCTGAGAGAACGATAATCGCTCATAAAACAGGCACGGGACCTGAAAATAATGATGGTATGACGAGTGCAACAAATGATATCGGAATAATTACATTACCGAACGGTAACAGTTTTGCAATAGCAGTATTCGTCTCAGATTCTTATGAAACAATGGAAACCAATGAAGAAATCATAGCAAAAATATCAAGAGCTACCTACGATTACTTTCTTAATAAGAAATAGAATATCAGTGAATTTATCTTAGCTTTATTCTTGCATCAAGTATTTTCGACTTATTTCTGTTTGGTGAAAACACAAACGGATTTAAATCTATCTCAGAAAATTCGGGGAAATCAGTAACAAGCTGAGAAAGCTTAAGAAGATTCTCTTCAATGTATTCTATATCAACTGATTTCTTCCCCCTGATACCTTTAAGAATCTCGAAGCTCTTAATTGATTTAATCATAGACTGAGCATCTATATCGTTAAGAGGAGCAACTCTGAATTTAACATCTTTGAACACCTCAACAAATATACCTCCGAGACCAAACATGAGTAAATGACCTGCCTGTTTATCTTCAAAAGCACCGAGTATTGTCTCTACTCCGTCTTCAATTTTTGTAAAAGGCTGTAATATAAATCCTTCGAGCTTGCTATCAATCCCCTTCTCTTTCAATCCGGCAATAATTTTGCTCTCAACATTTAAAAGTTCCTCTTCATCCTGAATATTCAACGCAACACCGCCCACATCAGATTTATGCACAAGCTCTCTGCCGAATACTTTAGCAACAACCGGAAAACCTATTTGATTAGCATCATAGATTGATTGCTGAACATCTTTAGCAATTTTAGTTTCAACGATAGGCATTTTGTAATGATTCAAGATATCATATACATCATTAAAATCAAGATATACGTTACCTGTTTTGTATTTATTAATAATACTTTTGACACCTTTGCTGTTAACATTAAACTTCTTAATCGTTCCATACGGTACCTCCTTGTGCTTTTTGTATTTCAGCATTTCACCTATAGCCCAAGCTGCTTTCTCAGCGCTGTTGAATAAAGGAGGATGAACAGGTATAACTTTTGCAACTTCAGATATTATTTCATCCTGAGACATAACGACAACAATAGCACATTTGCCGCTTTTATTCGCAGCATCGCAAATATATTTTGTGATTTCGACAGTATCAAACATAAGAGGTGGACCAAGTATCAAAATACCAGCATCTACATTTTCATCTGCTAAAAGAATTTCTGTAGCCTTGCCGTAAACCTGAGCATTTGCAGGAGGAAGCAGGTCAACAGGATTGTTAACGGATGCTTCGGGAAGAACTATTTCTCTTAATTTATTCTTTGTGTTTTCAGAAAGATTCACAACATCGAGTCCGCATTTATCAGCTTCATCAACGGTAAGAATTGCCGGACCGCCTGCATTAGTAAGAATACCAACTCTATTTCCTTCAGGAAGTTTTGCTCTGTCAAAAGCTTTAGCAAGATTGAACATATCTTCAACGGAATCGACTCTAATAACGCCCGACTGTTCAAAAAGCGTCTGAGCAATAGTGTCAGCACTCGCGAGCGCTCCCGTATGAGACGAGGCAGCCTTCATACCCGCGGATGTTCTTGCTGCTTTTATAGCTATAACAGGTTTATGCTTAGTAACATCCCTGCATATATTCAGAAATTCTTTAGCGTCAGAGAAGGATTCAAGATATGCGGTAATAACACCAACATCTTTATTAGTTTTCCAGTATTCAATAAGGTCATTTTCCGAAACGTCAGCTTTGTTCCCGATACTAAGGAACTGAGAGAATCCGATATCAAACTTTTCAATAATCTTCAATACGGCTGCTCCAAGAGCTCCGCTTTGCGAGACAAATCCAATACCGCCTGCAACAGGAGTTCCTTTTATGAACGTCCCATTCATAAGTACATCATTCTTTGTGTTAATAATACCCATGCAATTCGGTCCAACCAAACGCATACCGTATTTCTTAACCTTTGAAATCAAATCCTGTTCAAGAGTAACACCCTCTTCACCTACTTCTTTAAATCCCGCGGTAATCACTATTACGGAATCAATATTCTTGTCTTTGCAATCATCAATAGCCTGTAAGACTAAATTCTTACCAAGCATAATTACTGCGAGGTCAACAACATCTTTAATGTCTGATAATGATTTATAGCATTTCAAATCATGAATAGTATCTGCTTTTGGATTAATAGGATAAAGTTTACCTTTATAACCAAATTTAAGCAAGTTACCAAGCAGTTCATACCCAAGAGTTCCTTCTTTTGAAGAAGCTCCAACAACGGCTATGGATTTCGGATAGAAGAATTTATTAAAGTCAGTATTCATAAGTATTATTTTTAATTTATATTATCCAAAGGTTTTGAAACTTCGACTAATGATGAACGGGGATCAAAATCAATATTGAATCCTCTCTTTTCGAAAACAGCAATCATACGCTTGTTATCGGAAGTTGTTTGTGCGACTATCCTCTTCAAGCCCCATTTCTTAGCAATCTCAAAACAGTAGTCAGTCAGCAGTCCGCCTAAGTCTCTGTTCTGAAAGGAATCCATAATTAGGATTGCATACTCAACATTTTCGTGATCAGGATCTGCGATTAATCTACCGACACCGATTAGTTTTCTTTTTCCATTTTCGACTATTTCGGCAACGATTGCAAGTTCCCTATCGTAGTCGATATAACAGTATCTTGCGGCAACTTCATGCGAATCCCACTGAAAGAAAAACCTGAACCTTGAATAAATAGATTCCTTCGAGCAGTTTGCAAGAAGTTCAGTCCACATGGGTTCATCTTCAGGTTTAATAGGTCTAAATGTAACTTCCTTTCCGTCGTTTAATGTAATCTTTCTAATATATTCGTCAGGATAGGGTTTAATAGCGAGATGACTGTAATCATGTTCACCGTAAGCAGACAGAGATTTATCAACAACAACTCTTGCATCAAGGGCTATAGCACCTTCGCTATGTACAAGTAATGGATTAATATCGAGTTCGGTAATTTCAGGATAATCGGCTGCCAAATATGAAAGTCTTATAAGAGTTTCTATAAGCACATCAAGATTTACGGGCTTACTGCCTCTGTATCCTTTGAGCAATGGAAATATTTTAAGGGATGCAAGCATATTATAAGCGAGACTTTCGTTAAGCGGCGGAAATCCAATAACCCTGTCTTTAAACAATTCAGCACCCGTTCCACCCATACCAACCATTATAACGGTACCGAATGTCTCATCCCGCTTAATTCCAAGAATAAGTTCCACGGAATCTTTGTACTTAATCATTTTTTGAAGTGAAACACCTTCAACTCTTGCGTCCGGTAATTTTTCCTTAATATTGTTCATCATTCTAACATAAGCTGCCGACAGCATTTCATAATCTTCAATATTCAGTACAACTCCACCGACATCAGACTTATGAGAAATATCCTGTGAATCTACTTTCATAACTAATGGATAACCGACGATATCAGCAGATTTTTTCAAGTCTCTTACTGCTGTTACTTTGTATGGTTTGGAAGTAGTAATACCATAAGCTTCAAGAATAGATTTTGATAAACTTTCTGTAAGGATGTTTGTCTTATCCGGTATCAATGATTCAAAACTAAATCTAAGTTTATCCCTGTCGGGAGAGAATTTTACGTTTATGTCCTCGGGTGTTTCATAAAGCAGTTCAAGGTTTCTTGAATAAGTAACGAGTTTCATAAATGCACGAACTGCCTGTTCAGGAGTAGAGTAAACAGGGATACCATTATCATTAAGAATTCTAACGCCTTCTTTAATCTTTTCTCCTCCGAGGAATGCGGCAAGAAGAGGTTTCTTATGAGCTTCACTAATTTTACTCAATTCAGAAGCCGCCGCGGCAGGATTAGTCATTGCCTGAGGAGTGAGAATAACGAGTACAGCATCAATGGTTTTATCTTCAAACAAAATCTGTGCGGCTTTAGCTATTCTTTTAGAGTTTGCATCTCCGAGGACATCGACAGGATTTCCTTTTGACCAGTAAGGAGGGAGACTTTCATTTAGCTTTTTAAAAGTCTCATCACTAAGTTGTGCAAGAATTCCATCTTCGGCTATCAAAGCATCCACAGCCATAACACCCGGACCGCCGGCATTTGTTACTATACCCAGCCGCGCACCTTTTGGAATTCTATTTCGTCCTATAAGTTCGACAACATCAAATATTTCACCGATATCAAAAACTCTTGTTACTCCCATTCTTTTAAAAGCAGCATCATAGATAGCATCTTCGGCAGCCATAGCACCCGTATGGGAAGCGGCGACTTTAGCAGATTCGGGGAATCTACCTGCTTTATAAGCAACAATCGGCTTTGTACGAGCGAACGAACGAGCAGCAGTCATAAACTTTCTTGCCTGCCTGACAGACTCAATATAAAGTACTATAGATTTCGTCTTGTCGTCCTCACCTATAAAGTCTATCAAGTCGGAATAATCAACATCGAGAGTGTTTCCGATTGAAATAAAGTATGAGAATCCTATTTTCTTCTCAATAGCCCAATCAAGGACAGAAGTACACAATGCACCTGATTGAGAAATAAAAGCAATATTACCAGACTTAGGAATTCCCGATGCAAAACTAACATTAAGATTAAGACTCGGAACTATAATCCCGAGACAATTCGGACCGAGGATTCTTAAGCCGTTAAACTTTTTAAGAGATGTTTTAATTCTTTCCTCGAGTTCGCGTCCTTCTGCACCGATTTCTTTGAAACCTGCGGACATTATAATAATATTTCTAACGCCTGATTCACCCGCCATTTCAACAATATCGGGTACTTCTTTTGCAGCGTTGCAGATTACGACGAGGTCGGGAGTTTTAGGCAAGCTGCTTAAGCTTTTATAGCAAGGAATACCAAAGACAGCTTCGGCATCAGGATTCACGGGATACACAACACCTTTAAATCCACTACCGACTAGGTTCGTAACGACTTTTCCGCTGACGCTGTTTGGATTAATGGATACACCAGTAATAGCAATTCTACGGGGATTAAAGAAACTATCTAATTTATGGACACCCATATCTGAATAGAATATTAATTTTAAATCTATCAAAAATAAATTAAACAATTTGCAAAAGAAATGGAATAAAAAGTGAATATAATAATTATTATCTTGTTTAATGGCAAAAACAAGAAATACAACAGTATATTCATGGAATGTGAACGGACTCAGAGCGGTTCATAAGAAAGGTTTTCTTGACTGGATGAAAGTCGCAAAACCAGACATTCTGTGTCTTCAGGAAACGAAGGCTCACTTTGAGCAGCTGCCGGGAGAGCTAAAGGAGATAAAAGGTTACACATCGTATTTTCATTCTGCAAAGAAGAAGGGTTACTCAGGCGTTGCGGTTTATACCAGGGTGGAACCGATAAATGTTTCGCTTGGAATCGGAAATGACTATTATGACGATGAGGGAAGATGCATAATACTTGAGTTTAAGGATTATGTGCTGGCTAATTGTTATTTCCCGAACGGAGGGAGAGGACCTGAGAGAGTAAGATACAAACTTGGATTTTACGATGAGCTGTTTTTTCTACTCCAGAGAAAATATTATTCGAGGAAAGGTGTTATAGTAACAGGAGATTACAACACTGCACATAAAGAAATTGATTTGGCAAGACCCAAACAAAATGAAACGAACTCGGGATTCCTGCCCGAGGAACGGGAATGGATAGACAAGATTATTAACCTCGGCTACACGGATATATTTCGTGAATTCAACAAGGAGCCGGAGAACTACACATACTGGGACATGGTAACGCGTGCAAGAGAAAGGAACGTCGGGTGGAGAATAGATTATTTTATGGTATCAAACAGTTTTGTTAAGAACATAGCCAAAGCTGACATACATTCAGATGTGCAAGGAAGCGACCACTGTCCTGTATCGATTCAAATTAAAAATAATAAAGGTTAATTGCTTTGCAGCAATTAACCTTATAAAACACATATAAAGAGTGTGAGAGATTATACTCTCTTCATCTCTTCAAGTTTCTTTCTGACTTCATTCAGTTCTTTATTTATATCGTCGTATTCTTTTTCAAGTTCATAATCGTTATCGTTACCCGCATCGAACAGCAGTTCATCATCGTGTTTTATATAACGCTTCTCGGGTCTTTTAGATTTCCAAGTCTCCGAGAATACCTTTATTCCTTTGACAATTGCCGAGAATGCAGTAATAGTGTCAACGATAGGCGGTTCAACTTTTCTGACGATTTTGTCTTTGAAATCAACAACGTCGTCAATAGCTGTTTTAACCTTCTCAACCGCTTTACTTAAGTAAACAATATTATCGTCAACTTTATCGGTGATTTTGTTAACCTTTTGAATTAATACTTTTGTATCATCTATTAAAGGTTCAACCTTGACTTTGAACTTGTTAAACTCATCCTGCAGAGTCTCGACCCTTTGCATTAGGGACTTGACATAAGCGGACAAGGCAAACACTGCAAAAATAAGAACGACAAAAAGAATAATCTGAATAATTACAGAAACAATATTTAAGACTTCGAGTGTCAATTATTTAAAATTTAAGATTAAACACCTTTGGATTTTTCGTCCTTGTACGCATCAACACCCGCCTTAAAAGCATCTTTAATTCTTTCGCTCTCTACGGTGATTTTTTCCTTAGCGACGCCGAATTTTTCAGTCGCTTTTGTTTTTGCATCGCTCAGAACTGAATTAGCATCATCCAGAAGGGAATTTGCTTTTTCTTTAGCATCCTTAATAATCTGTTCGGATTTTTTCTTTCCGTCGTTAATAAGGTCGCTTGCTTTAGACTTAGCAATCTTCATGTATTCGGATGTATCGTCGATAAACTCATCCTTCTTGATTCTGATATCGTTTCTTAGTTCTCTTCCTGCCTTAGGTGCATAGAGCAAAGCCACAACTGCACCGACTATTCCCCCTGCTAAAAATCCCATCATAAGACCTTTAGCCATTTTGTTTTCTTCCATTTTAATCTCCTGTATTTAAGTTAATGATTAATCTTCACTTATGCGGTAATTACAAACATGTTGTATTATAATTACTGTTTAAGTTACATTTAAAATATCAATATATTAAGGATTAATCAATATATAAAATTATGTAGGGGGAAAATTAGTACCCTTAATTCAGTTCCATAATTAAATCAAAAAATTAGTTATTATTTAATCCATTTCGGGAGGAGATATAGATTTTGCTCTGTAGGACGCGAAACTGTTTAATCCAAAAATTATAAGAGCTATCCATACGGCAGAGAATCCGATGAACTGATTAACAGAGAAAGATTCTTTGAAGACTAATACGCCGAGCAAAAACTGAATTGTTGGAGCGATATACTGCAAAACGCCGATGTATGAAAGGGGTATTCTCTTTGCTGCGGAAGCGAAGAGCAGAAGAGGAATGGTTGTTATAACTCCAGCGAGGACAATCAAAAAATCGGTAAATAAACCCTGATGAGTGAATGCACCCACACCTGAATTTTCAGCTTGAATTAAATAAAAGAGTGCAGGGAGGAGTAAAATAACTGTTTCGAGTGTTAATCCCTGTAAAGAGCTGAGAGGTGCAATCTTCTTTATCATACCGTAAAACCCGAATGTAAAAGCAAGAAGAAGTGCAATCCACGGCAGCTCCCCAATTGAGATTGTCATGTATAGAACTCCGCTGCCCGCAAGAATTATTGGAATCCATTGCCACAGCTTTAATTTTTCCTTGAAGAATAAAACACCGAGCAACACACTTATAAGAGGATTAATGAAATATCCGAGGCTGGTTTCGACAATATAACCGGCATTCACTGCCCAAACATACATAAACCAATTCAAGCCGATAAGAACAGCGGCAAGCAAATAAATTTTGAATATTTTAAAATCAAAAATTGATTTCCGAAATGAATTCCATTGATTTAAGATTAGTAAAACGGAAATCAAAGAAATAAATGACCAAATAATTCTATGACCAATCAATTGCAAAGCGGGTACTTTTATTAGCAGTTTCCAATAAAGCGGAAAGAACCCCCACCATGCGTAAGCTGCGAATGCGTATAAGAGACCTCTATTCAACGACAATAAAATGTAATTTTTGAAAGTGCAATTTAGTTTATTGTTTAAACAAAAATAATGCTGATATTTGGTATAGGTTCCTGAACTTTATGCTTTGCATATATAAGGTCTATTAAGCTGCTATACAAGGTGTATATAAGAAGTGTGTAAAAATTGTGTAAGTAAAGTGTTAGTAATGTGTGAGTGAAGTGTAGAAAGTAGAGATTTTTGCTGTTTTTAGATGTATCGCTTCTAACAGTTTTAACATAATTTTATTAAATATTTGTTCATGAATATAAACATAAAATTATTAAAAAAGTTCCATAATGTCAATAGACGGAAAAATAAAAACTACACCGCCGGATTGCGTAATAAATAAAGTTACCATCCGAAGAGTAAAATATTGGTTGTTTCTTTAAAAGTAATATAGACAACAGGTACTGAAATTTTTTGCAGAGAAGAGATTTGACGCATTTTGCACTTTAACATGGATTCATTAAAGACTTTGCCGAACTAATTAATTATTTATAATTTTACCATATTCTTCTTTAAATTTATTAAAGAACATCCTATTTATTTAATAACCATCATTTTCTTTATGTCCATTTTCTGTCCGTTCACAAAAAGCGTATAAAAATATACACCCGTTGATAAATTATGTTCTTCGAATTTTACTTCATAATTACCGGCTGATTTATTCTCATTAACTAACGAAGCAGTTTCTTTGCCTAATAAATCATGTATTTTAATGTGGATGTAACCTTTTGCCGGTAAAGAATAGCTGATGATGGTTGAGGAGTTAAAGGGGTTAGGATAATTTTGATGTAATTTATAACCTTGAACAATATTTTGATTTGGATTTACAATGCCAGTACTTATTGAATATTTTAATAATATCGCTGAATCAAGTGAACCGCCATATACATATAGATAATTATTTTTATCAATCAAAACTTTTATGCCTCCATGATATGATGCTATATACTCAGGGGGATATAAAAGACCCCATATCATTATTCCTGAATAATTGTAACCAACACTATAAAATTTATAAGCCTGATTATGTCCTGTTATGAAAATATTATTGTTTCTGTCAATTGCCATTGATTGGGGATAAACACCGTTAGAATCATGTATTATCCACAATAAATTTCCATATTTATCATATTTTATTGTTCTATACTCGCCTTGAAAATCAGTTAAGCTATGTCCCCAACCCGTTACATAAACATTACCATCACCGTCTATCTCTAAATATTCCCCGCCATACTGGTCTGTTGTATCCAGTGAATATAATCTAGTCCAAACAGTATCGCCGTTTGGAGCATACTTTATTGTTCCTGATGTACCGGCATGACCTTCAATAGCTACAGAACCTGTTATATAACAATACCCTTCGTCATCGGCTTTTACACTTACAGCTATATCATAATCGTCACCTGGTCCGTTATATCTCTTAGCCCATTGCTGGATTCCTGCATTGTTAAATTTAATCGTTAAATAATCAAAAGAGTAATTATTAGAGTCTCTACAGTAACCTGTTACATAAATATTTCCGGGTTTATCTACAAAACCGGCAAAAAATCCACTTCTGTTAATAGTAGAACTCGCTGTCCATAATAAATCTCCCTGCGCATTATACTTTAAGATAAATGGAGAACCGGTAGCTGTTTGACTGTTCCCTATAAGAAATATATTACCTGTCGTATCAAGAGCTATTGCCTGAGGATATGTATTAAAGCCACCCGTTACATAATATTTTGTCCATTGATAATTACCGCTTGAATCATATTTCGTAAGTCTGAAATAAGAATCATTCATGTCAAAAAAAGTAAAATACAAATTTCCGTATTTATCCGAAGCAGCATGTAAATAACCTCCGTTCACCGATGGTTGAACTTTCGTCCATATAATCGAACCCGAAGGATTATATTTAATAATACTAACACCGTTAGTTTCAGGTCTTCCGAGTATGTAGATGTTACCTGCAGAATCAAGTGCAGCATCCTGCCCCACCATCGGATAATTCCTAACCCACTCAAAATGCGGCTGTGCTAATACCGGCTGTGAATAAATCAACGTCACAGTCGCAATTACGTAAAACAAAATAAACAATCGTCCTCTTCGGGTTGCAAAGTAAGAAACTAAGTCATGATTATCTGCTAATCTTATGTTCATATTATTTAATTAAAATGAGTTTTTTCGTATCTATTATTTTATTATCCGAAAACAATATAAACCGCCCACATCAGTTCTTGCGTATAAAATTTGGTAGCCAATTAAGTTGTCGTTTTTTGCAACATAAATTTCTGTTACAAATCCACCGTATTCGAAATTAATATCACGATAGCTCTGGGCTAATGTGAAATTATTAATAGTACATAAAAATGTCAAAAGAAAAATTATCTTTTTTATAAAATTTAATTTGATATTTAATAAAAATTACTTAATAACTATTAGCCTGTGTATAGATGTTGATTTACCATTAACTGTCAATTTACAAAAATAAATACCGCTCGATAGGTTTTTAGAAGATAATGTGAGTTTATGTATTCCCTTATTTATATTTCCTTTATAAATAATTTGCATTTCTTTTCCTGAAACATCATATAAAGTTATTTCAATATAACTGTCGCGGAGAATCGAATATTCGATTATTGTAGATAGATTAAACGGATTAGGATAATTTCGCAAGGATGCAATGTTTTTTATTTCGTTATTAATAGGGTCGGATATGCCGGTTAACAGCGAATATTTGATAATACAAAAATCTTCTCCTGTTCCAGTTTCAGAACTATAACCTGCAATGATAACACTTCCGTTGTTATCTAAGGTAATTGAAAAAGCCTCGTCAGCATTGTTTGCAGTGCCGTTATAAATTCTTGACCATTTTTCCGTACCTGTCGAATCATACTTAACAACCACCATATTTGCATCTGTGTATGGTTTAATACTTAATCCTGCAATATAAATATTATCATATTTATCCAAAGCCATTTCATAACCTACATCGAAATCATTAACCCCATCGTCATAAATTCTTAACCATATTACATTCCCATCCGGGTTATATTTAATTGTTACAATATCTCTTGCTGTGTTTGAATTATCTGCAAATCCTGTTATTATTACGTTATTTTTACTGTCAACTTTTAAATCATATCCCTGGCAATAACAGCACCCACTGCCCTGATAATCCCTTGCCCACTGGAATACTCCGTTCGAATCATATTTTATTGTACCCATGCGAGACATAGAACCGAAACTTCCGGAAACATAAACGTTCAGGTTTTTATCCACAGCTATATTAGTAGGATAATCATCACCCTGCCTTTTATAAATGGAAACCCATTTTCTGTAACCGAGTTTGTCATATTTAATTGTGCAAAAATCACTTTCGTCTCGGCTCGAATCAAAATGGCCGACAACATAAACATTGCACAGAGAATCGACACATAAACCTCTGATAATATCATTCGAATTATATTTTCTTGGAACTATATACGAATCATACCATAACAATTCTGCGGCGGGGGAAAATTTAAGAGTTATGAATGTTTGTTTATATCCCTCCTCAACGCTTGTTCCGGCAATTAAGATATTACCTTCTTTATCCAATGCAATTCTAAATGCTGCATTTGCGGTAACATCATACCCGTGACCGGTATATTTTCTTATCCATCGCATTGTTCCAAGTGAATCATATTTTATAAGTATAATATATTGCGTTCCATAATCTTTGGCTTCCATACCAGTGACATAAATATTTCCGTTATTGTCAGTTATAATATCATTGCTTCTATTTACACTGCTATAAATTGCCTCTGCTCTGTATTTGGCTGTCCATTTAACTTCTCCGGTAGAATTATATTTAATTGTCACAATA
This sequence comes from Ignavibacteria bacterium, assembly GCA_041649015.1. NCBI lineage: Bacteria > Pseudomonadati > Ignavibacteriota > Ignavibacteria > Ignavibacteria bacterium. Next base: position 222,397 of record JBAZNU010000005.1, on the reverse strand, counting down.
TCGACATTATCACCAAAAGTAGTTGTATCATTCGCGGTATTACCGGTTACATAAACATTATTATTTCTGTCTGTAACGACTCTGATAGCATAATCTGTTTTATTTCCGATACTGGAATAATGTCTTATCCACTCCTGATAGACTTGCGAAAATCCGTTGGAAAATATTAACAAAACGGAAAACACAATAAAAAATATTTTATATTTTAAAGCCATAATTGTTAGATAAAAATAAAAACACCTGCCTTTATAATAAAGGGAATAACATAAAATCCATTATCCGGTATTTAATATGGTAGTTTCGTCTTCTTTTCCTCCTCTCTATTTTTATGCGAACTATTTTACTATAATGAGTTTTTTAGTATCTATTAATTTATTATCAGCCAACATAGAATAGAAATAAATCCCAGAAGATAGATTAACTGCATCGAATAATATCTTATATTCACCTGCGGATTTATACCCATTCACAAGAGTTGTAATTTCTTTTCCTGATATGTCGTATATCCTTAGAGTTATTAAACTTTTTACACGCAATGAATAACTAATATTCGTTGATGAATTAAAAGGATTCGGAAAGTTCTGATGTAATTTATAATCACTTATTATAGTTGTGTTGTTCACGATGCTATTAGGGGACGTTCTGAATTTCATTAATATTAAAGAGTCTTGAGAATTAATTATAAGATAAAATGAGTTGTCATAAAATTTCAAATCAAGCTTAGAGGGTGATTTGGGATAATAGTTCTGGCTAATTAGGTTTCCCTTTTCATCACGTTCAATAATACGCAGACTGTCAGGACCCTGCCATAAACTCGTCCCTGCAAAATATATACGATTATTATGAAATGCAAATGAAGTAGAGTAACTGTCGTTATATATATTCCAGAGTAAATAACCTGCTGTGTCATATTTTAAAGTGTAAATAGAAGATAAGTATATGTTTCCGATATCATCGAAATTAATATTTGTTGAGCCGGATGTATATGTTAAAGAATCTCCAAAAATTCTTACCCAGACTGAATCACCTTTATAATCATATTTAATAAGCCCGGAAATGAAGTTCCCATTATACAAAGTTATATATCCACTAACGTAGCAATTACCTTTGTTGTCAGGCTTTACACAAAGACCTCTTGAAATCGTATTCTGATAACTATACTTTCTAAACCATTTCAGATTTCCATTATTATCGTATTTCAAAGTTCCATAATAATAACTTCCACCGGAAGAAATATAACCTCCAGCAACGTAAACATATCCGCTGTCATCAATACTTACATAGTTCCCTCCCATTACGTATTCCGGGTTAATTCTTGTCCATAGTGTATCGCCTTGCGGAGTATATTTTACCGTGAGGCATTTAGTGATTCCATTAAATGTTTCTCCTGTCAAATAAATGAAACCTGCCTTATCAACGGCTATACTGTAAGGCTCGTCATACCCCCCATAAATTAATATATTCTCCCATTTCAACTGCCCTGATGAATCAAATTTTGTCAAGACATAATTATGCGCTATATTACTGCACGATACATATAGGTCTTTATTTTTATCTGTCGACACAAGTATAGGTGAGTTGCTCTTTACGTAATTTAGCTTTCTTTTCCAGATAAGAATTCCATTTGGAGTATGTTTAAAAACTATCAAATAACTTGATGAGTCTCCAACGGAATAAATATTTCCGGAAGAATCAATTGCCGCTGAATGTCCCTGAAAATTAGGATAATTCCTCACCCACTCGAATTGCATCTGTGCTATTGCCGATTGTGAAATAAATAAATATAAAATTACGATAATGCTAAAAAGGATTAATGAGAATAATGTCTGCCAGATTTGTCTTTTCATAAATTCATATTTTTTATTCTGTATGAATATTTTGAATCATATTCAGTATTTATTTCTTAAAAAATAAACCTTTTCGTCCTTAATTTCCATATACAAATATTATTTGATTCATTATCTCCTTCAAAATAAGAAGAAATTGATATCCAGTTTAATCCGTTATTCGTACTTTTATATGCACCGCCTATATCGGTTTTCGCATAAAGAATCTGGTTTGCAAGATTTGCCGGATTTCCTGCAGGATATACTGCGGTTACAAAACCTGCACATTCAAAATTTAAATTCTTAAAATTATATCCAAGAAACGGAAATGACTGACTGTTTAGAATGTTATTTAATATAAACACAATAAGAAGTGAAAAAATAATTTTCTTCATAATTTTTTTATTTTTGAAGTTTTTGAAATAGTTTTATTTTATATCCGCAAAAAAATCTTGCGGCTTGTCGTCTAAAACTATTTACTCATCCATCGGTTTATCCTCCTCTCTTGATGTAGGTTAGCCAGTTATTTAATTAAAATAAGTTTCTTCGTATCAATTATAATATTATCAGCAAACAGAGAATAAAAATATATTCCAGATGATAAACCACCTCCGTCGAATTTAACTTCGTAAATACCTGGTGTTTTTTTCTCGCTTGTGATAGTTCTTACCTCTTTTCCTTTTATATCGAATACTTTCATCTTTATTTCACTATTTTTATTAATAGAATATCTTATGGTTGTTGATGAATTAAACGGATTCGGGTAGTTCTGATGTAATTTGAAATTATCTATCGTGTATCCATGTCCTGATATTGATGATGTATATGAAGAGAATTTAATTAATATCAAGGAGTCATTATCATGTGCATAAATATAAAAACTATTTCCGAATGTTAAGTTACCGTCACAAATCACGGGATGATTTGTTGTTGGATAAATTTGATTAAATATTACATTACCTCTATCGTTGTCATACCCCAACATCTGTATCCTGTCATCCCAAATTCCGCCGGAACCGTAAATATTATTTTCGAATAATAATGCCCGTCTTAAATAAAAATTATTGTTAGCATACCATTTTAAATTTCCATATTTGTCATATTTAATCATATAATTGCAAGGAATGAATACATTGTCATTATCATCAAGTACCATATCTTCCCCAGCACCGAAATCTATTGTATCCTGCAATCTGAATAACCTTGTCCAGATTGAGTCACCGTTAGGTCCGTATTTAATAGTTGCCGGTGTAAATTTTTCAAAGCCATTAACAATTGTATAAGTAATGTATCCCGTAACATAGCAGTTGCCTTTATTATCGGCTTTTACACTGCCTCCTCCTGCTGATGAATATGGGGAGTATGGACTGAAGTATTTAGAAACCCATTTCCTGTTGCCAAGACTGTCGTATTTAATGGTTGTATATGAATTCATTGATTGATAAATCTCTCCCCCCGTGATGAAAACATTCTTCTGGTTGTCAACCGATATTGAACGCCCTATATATCCCCCCCCGTTTGTGCTCGGATAATATATTGCCCTCCACAAAGTATCTCCATCCGGATTGTATTTCACTGTAAAACTATTTGACGCATAATAATCTATTTCCCCCGCTACATATATATTACCCGATGTATCGAGTGTGATGCACATAGGTTCATAATAATAACCTGATATGTTTTTCGTCCACATTAGTGTTCCGCTGGTATCAAACTTTGACAGACCGAAACTATGCCCCTGAGTTGAGTATGTTATATAAAGATAACGGCTTTTATATGCGGCAATTCCAAGATAATTACTTCCGGTTATAACATTAAATTCCTTTGTCCAGATAATATTTCCGAGTGAATCGTACTTTAGGATTTTTTGTGTTCCGCCTGTCTGTTCTCCTACGAAATAAACATATCCTGAAGAATCAATCGCAGCGGCTCTGCCTATAATCGGATAATTCCTAACCCACTCAAAATGCGGCTGGGATAAAGCGGGTTGTGAATAAAACACCATCCCCGCCGCGATAACGCAAAACATAATAAACAATCGTCCTCTTCGGGTTGCAAAGTAAGAAACTAAGTTTCGATTGTCTGCTAATCCCTTGTTCATATCATTTAATTATAATGAGTTTCTTTGTATCTATTAAAATATCGTCAGCAAACAACGAATAAAAATATATTCCGGATGATAAATCGCTTCCGTCAAAGTTTACTGTGTAATTTCCTTGAGGTTTTCTTTCGTTAATTAAAGTCCCTATTTCTTTCCCTGATATGTCATATATTTTCAGTGTGATTAAACAATTAACATTTAAAGAATATTTTATAACCGTTGACGAATTAAACGGATTCGGATAATTTTGAGACAATTTAAAGTTGTTAACTCTGTTTGCATTTTCTGATATTGATGAAGTATTAGTGGTATATTTAATTAAAATAGCAGAATCGTTAGCATAAGCATACAGATACAAATTATTCGAGAATGTTAAGTTCCCTCCGCTGATAACCGGATGAGGTGTCGGATAAATTTGATTGAATATTAAATTACCTCTCTCGTTGTCATATCCCAGCATCTGTAGTCTGTCTTCCCAGAAACCTCCGGAAACGTAAATATTATTTTCGAAAAGTATTTCCCGGGACACAGGGAAATTATTATTCTTATACCATAGTAAATTTCCATTTTTATCATATTTTATAGTATAGTAGCATGGTATAAATATATTTTCGTTATCATCTATTGCTATATCGCTCCCACCTCCAAAATCAATTGTATCAGCTAATACAAATAATCTTGTCCAAATAGAATCCCCGTCGGAACCATATTTTATTGTTACTGGTGCATATCTATACACCCCATTAATAAGTGAATGCAATGTTACGCCTGTAACATAACAATTACCTTTATTATCGGCTTTTACACAATAACCCCTTGTAAAGCTGGTAGAGGAATACGGACTGTAATACTTTGATACCCATTTCCTGTTGCCAAGGCTGTCGTATTTAATTGTTCCGTATGAATAGGTATAATCAGGATGATTTATTCCACCTGTTATATACACATTCTTTTGGTTGTCAACCGATATTGAAAGCCCTGTATATGAACCCCCGTTTGTACTCGGATAATATATTGCTCGCCACAATGTATCTCCAGCGGGACTGTATTTCACAGTAAAACTGTTTGAAGCATAATAACCAATTTCCCCCGCTACATATATATAGCCCGAAGTATCCAATGTCATGCAATACGGTTCATAATAATATCCCGATATGTTTCTTGTCCAGAGAAGTGTCCCGCTTGTATCGAACTTTGATAGACCGAAACTATGCCCCTGTGTGGAATACGTAATATAAAAATAACGACTTTTATATGCGGCAATTCCAAGATAATTACTTCCGGTTATAACATTAAAATCCTGTGCCCAGATTATATTTCCGAGTGAATCATATTTCAATATTTTGTGTGTTCCATCTGTCTGCTCTCCTACGAAATAAACATATCCTGAAGAATCAATCGCAGCGGCTCTGCCGGTAATCGGATAATTCCTCACCCACTCGAATTGCATCTGTGCTATTGCGGATTGTGAAATAAATAAATATAATATTACGATAATGCTAAAAAGGATTAATGAGAATAATGTCTGCCTGATTTGTCTTTTCATAAATTCATATTTTTAATTCTGTGTGAATATTGAGAACGTACTCGTATTTCATTTTTGAAAAAATAAACTTTTTTATCATTAATTTCTATATGGAAATATTGCATAATTAAAGATAAATGTATTTAATTTCAGTTAATGCTTACTGCTAAATTCGATTTATTTTAACTGCTTTACGCACAGAATAACTTATTTTTGATAATAACCTGTCTCAGTTTTATGCAAAGGAAAATAGAACTATACTGATTTTTTGAATTTAATCTTATGTTTAAAATATTGATATTTAAGAATACAATTTAATAATCAAATCGTACCTATGAGTAAACTTTCAGATAATTTAGAACTCAGAAAAGATTTTCCGAGCACATCATTTGAGGACTGGAAAAAAGCTGCAGAAAAAGATTTAAAGGGCCAGTCATACGACAAGAGTTTAATCACAAAAACTTATGAAGGGATAGACCTTCAGCCGATTTATACACAGGAAAACATTAAGGATAATCCCCTTCTTGATAATTTTCCCGGATACAGCAATTATGTACGCGGGACTAAGACGGAAGGAAATATAAAAAACGGCTGGATGATATCGCAGGAACTGCCCTATTTTAGTCCGAGGGAATATAACGAAGCCCTAAAATATGATTTGGAAAGAGGGCTGACGGCTATTAACTTCAGGCCCGACCTTGCAACTCTGCTTTCGAAGGACCCTGATGCGGCGATGAACGATGAATCAGGCAAAGGAGGTACATCAGCAGTATCGCTTGAGGATTTGGAAGAATGCTTCAGGGATATAGATATAACAAAATTTCCGTTGTTTGTTAACGGTGGATTTTCGGCGATTCAGATTTTATCGTTGTTTGTTTCCTACTTCAGGAAATCCAATGCAGATATGAAGAAACTAAACGCGGCATTTCTTTCAGATCCGTTTGTTTTTGCAATGCGGACGGGGGTTACGCCGTATGATTTCGAAACAGCTTTTGATGAGATTTATAATGTGACGAAATGGACTGCGGACAATAAGCTAAACTTTAAAACGATTGGAGTCTGCGGGTACGAATACGTAAATGCAGGCGGAAGTGCTGTTCAGGAACTCGGGTATGCGATGGCATCGGCGGTAGAGTATATTAACCAGATGCTGAAAAGAGGTTTAACGATTGACGAGGCGGCGCCGAGATTCTTTTTCACGTTCGGAATAAGCACGAATTATTTTATGGAAGTTGCAAAGCTGAGGGCAGCGAGAATAATATGGTCGAATATTATTGATGCTTACAAAGGGAAGGAAGACTCGAAGAAAATGTTCATACACTCGAAAACATCTTTTTACAATCAGGCGAAGAATGATATATACGTAAATCTGCTGCGCACGACTACAGAGGCATTTTCGGCTGTAGCGGGAGGTGCGGACAGTATTTACACATCGCCTTTTGATGAAACAGTAGGATTACCGGATGAATTTTCGAGAAGGCTTGCGAGGAATACACAGATAGTATTGAGGGAGGAATCGCATCTTAACTCAGTAATTGACCCCGCGGGCGGTTCTTACTACGTGGAAACGATTACAGCAGAACTTGCACAAAAAGCATGGGAGATTGTTAAGTCGGTTGAAGCAGAAGGCGGGATGCTGAATGCGGTAACGAAAGGGATTCCGCAGACTGAGATTGAAAAGACCGCAACAGCCAAAGAAAAGGATTTTGCAAAAAGGAAGAAGGTGATTGTTGGAAATAACATGTATGCGAATATGAAAGAGGAAAGGATTGCGGAGAAAGAGAACGGATTTGAGGAGGCGAGGAAAGAACGGGCAGATAAATTTAAGAACAGAAAGCAGAGAGAAGTTAGTTTGAAAGAAGTTACGGTTGATTCTTTGATTAATAATTTTCTTGAAGGTTCTACGATTGGCGAAACGGGAAAGTCTCTTAAGAGGAAACCTGCGACAGCAAACATAAAAGCTTTGAAGGTAAAACGTGCTTCCGAGATATTTGAGGAATTAAGAGAATACTCATACAGCTATAAAGATAAAAACGGATACTTTCCGAAGATATTTCTGGCAGCGATTGGACCGTTGAAGCAGCACAAAGCAAGAGCGGATTTTGCGAGAGGTTTTTTTGAAGTGGGAGGATTTGATGTTATTTATGAAAAGGGTTTTGAAAGTAATGCGGATGCCGTTAATGCTGCGGTGAAAAGCAATGCGGGAATTGTGGTAATATGTTCGACTGATGATACGTATCCTGAAATAGTTCCTGTGCTGGTGAAAGAGCTTAAAGCAAAGATAAAGGGTGTGAAAGTTATACTTGCGGGTTATCCGAAGGACATGGTTGAGGGGTATAGGGAGAATGGCGTTGATGATTTTATATTTATGGGTGCTGATGTGTATGAGATGAATAAGAAGCTTTTAATTGGGTTGGTTTAATACATTAATAAAAATATTAAAACATAATATAAGATATGAAAGTAGATTTTTCGAAGATTGAATTAGATTTGAAGTCAAAGAAGACATCATACGAAGACTGGAAGAAGAAGTTCAAGAAAGAAACGGGCAAGGATGTTGAGGAGTTTATCTGGCATACGATGGAACAGATAGACGTGAAGCCGCTTTACACAAAGGATGACATTAAGGACTATGAGCATATAAATTACATGGCGGGTATTCCCCCGTTTTTAAGAGGACCTTATTCGACCATGTATGTGCAGAGACCCTGGACCGTTAGGCAGTACGCGGGCTTTTCGACCGCGGAAGAAAGCAACGCATTCTATAGAAGGAATCTTGCGGCGGGTCAGATGGGGCTTTCTGTAGCGTTCGACCTTGCGACACACAGGGGTTATGATTCAGATCACGAAAGAGTTGTTGGCGATGTTGGCAAGGCAGGCGTTGCGATTGATTCCATTGAAGACATGAAGATACTTTTCTCGAAGATTCCTTTGGACAAGATGTCGGTCTCTATGACGATGAACGGCGCTGTCCTTCCCGTGCTTGCGTTTTATATAGTTGCAGCGGAGGAACAGGGCGTCAAGCAGGAACAACTTATAGGAACTATTCAGAATGATATTCTTAAGGAGTACATGGTTAGGAATACGTACATATATCCTCCGACCCCTTCCATAAAAATCATCGCAGATATATTTCAATTCACTTCCGCTAACATGCCGAAGTTCAACAGTATAAGCATTTCCGGCTACCACATGCAAGAAGCCGGCGCAACTGCTGACCTTGAGATGGCTTACACGCTTGCAGACGGTTTGGAATACGTGCGTACGGGCATTCAGTCCGGAATGGACATAGATAAATTTGCGCCGAGGCTTTCCTTCTTCTGGGCAGAGGGAATGAATTATTTTATGGAGGTTGCCAAGCTTCGTGCTGCGAGAGTAATTTGGGCAAAATTAATAAAGATGTTCGACCCGAAGAATCCGAAATCGATGGCTTTAAGGACTCATTCACAAACATCCGGCTGGAGTTTGACAGAGCAGGACCCTTATAACAACGTTGTAAGGACATGCGTCGAGGCAATGGCTGCCGCTTTAGGACATACACAGTCGCTTCACACAAATTCCCTCGACGAGGCCATTGCTTTGCCGACCGATTTTTCCGCACGTATTGCAAGGAACACACAACTTTATTTGCAAGACGAGACAAACATCTGCAAGGTCATAGACCCCTGGGGCGGTTCGTACTATGTTGAGAGCTTAACCGATGCTTTGCTTAAAAGAGGGTGGCAACACATCTTAGAGGTTGAATCATACGGCGGAATGACGAAGGCAATCGAAGCAGGGATCCCTAAACTCAGGATAGAAGAAGCGTCTGCAAGGCGCCAGGCAAGGATTGACTCGGCGAGAGAGACGATTGTTGGCGTAAACAAGTTCTGTTTAGAGAAGGAAGAGCCGATGGAGATACTCGAGGTCGATAATACCGCTGTAAGGCTATCGCAAATTAAGAGACTTGAAGCGATGAAGAAGAGCCGCGACCAGAAAAAGGTTGACGAAGCCCTGTCAGCTTTGACGAAATGCGCCGAAACCGGCGAGGGTAATTTACTTGATTTAGCAATTAAAGCAGCAAGGGTTAGAGCGTCGCTTGGCGAGATATCTTTTGCTTTAGAAAATGTATGGGGGAGGTTTCAGGCAGTGACGAGAACAATATCCGGTGTTTATAATTCAGAATATGCTTCAGGCAATGAAGACAAAGTATTGCTAGCAAAGAAACTGACGGACGAATTTGCGAAGAAGGAAGGACGCAGACCGCGTATTATGGTAGCCAAGATGGGACAGGACGGACACGACAGAGGTGCAAAGGTTGTGGCTACGGCTTATGCTGACATGGGATTCGATGTGGATATGGGTCCCCTTTTCCAGACTCCTGAAGAAACGGCAAGGCAGGCAGTTGAAAATGATGTTCACGTGATAGGTATGAGCTCACTTGCTGCAGGACATAAAACACTTCTGCCTCAGCTAATTGAGGAATTAAAGAAACTCGGCAGAGAAGATATAATAGTTATCTGCGGCGGTGTTATACCCGTACAGGATTATGACTTTTTGTATGAGCACGGCGTCACAGCGATATTCGGTCCCGGTACGAAGATACCTGAGGCAGCAATACAGATAATGGAAGAGATAAATAAAAGGTTTTAATAAAATTATATATCTTATATATATTAAAGGGGCTTATAGCCCCTTTAATAATGTAATATCAATTATATTCTTATTTCAATACTATCATTTTCTTAACCTCAGAAAAGTCTCCAGCCGTCATTTTATAGAAATACGAACCACTCGTAAAATTCATCATATTCAGCGAGTATTCATAAGTCCCTGCGTTCATGTTTTGATTGACGAGCGACATCACTTCCCTGCCCATAATATCATAAACTTTCAAAGTAACTAAACTGCTTTTCGCTATTTCGAATTTGATTGTTGTAGTCGGGTTAAACGGATTCGGATAATTTTGAGACAAAGAGAACTTGCCCGGAACTTCGCCGAGTGAATTTATTCCTGTCGGGTTTCCGAAAGAACCGTCATAATTAATATTCTGCGCATACATTCCGCCGGCATCATTACGATTATCCTGGAATGCTAGGATTGACATGCCACTTTGATTCAATGCAACACTCATTCTTCCTTTCTTGCCATCATAAGCTCCCGGTGTAATAATGCTTCCGCCCCACTGCTTATTCCCATTTCTATCAAGCTTGAATGCTTTTGCAAAATCATTCGTAGCTGTTCCAATTTCCATATAGTATCCAAGGATGCTTGTATCCCTTGTGTATGTCCAAAGGCTTGCAAATGAATTTCCATCAAGAGGTTTTACCTCAAGCCCTGCATCTGTCCATAATCTTGCTCCTGTAGAAGAAAATCTCTGCCCATGAACACCTATTAACGATTGGTTAGAATTCTTAATCTGCCAGAACATATATGTTTCTCCAGTTGAAGGCATAAACGAAGCAGAAGGAGTAAAATTTAACCTCTCTGCACCTGTTGTAGTTGCTGCAACTCCATTGACAGGAAACAGAATCTGACCATCAGAGTTCTTTCTCTGGATATAACATACAGTCGGTCCGGTTATGAAGCTTTGCCATACATATACGGCGCCGTTATTCCCATCTGAATAAATTGAAGGCTGATAAATTGCGTTTGCATTTCCTTGATTCCAAAGAGTATCAAATGGGTTCCCCCAGAGACCAGAGCCTGCCCCCGAATATTTTTGTGTATAAAGTTTATAGTTCGATGGACTGAAAAACTGTCCTGTGTATCCAACCCAGTACAGAATAAAACTACCGTTATCGGACTTCACTCCTGTCGGATAATTAAATTTTTCTCCTGTACCTATTGCAGGATTCCCTATAATCATCATTGGAACGGTTCCCCAAACTTTATTCCCGGATTTATCAAGTTTATGAATAGCAATCTTGTTATTGTATTGCCAAGGAATGATAAAATTTCCGTCTGAGGTAACTATAACTTTTGGATTAGCCTGATAGACATCTACTGAATCTGTCAAAGCAACGCCGTTAGCACCCCAAAGGAACTGCCCTGAAGGACTAATCCTATAAGCGTAAGGATTAATAGAACTACCAGCTCTTGTATCAGTGAATGCGAGGACACAGCAGTTGCTGTCATCAACCGCTAAATCCCAATCAACGAGCGAAGAGCTTTGCGGGTTATTGCTTATAAGCAAACCGTCGGCGGCAAACTGTTTTACTCCCTGAGAATTTAGTTTTTGTAAATAAACAGCATAGCCTCCACCTCTTTGGTCAAACCAGCCGATATAGCAGCCACCGTCGGATGTAGCAGCAACCTTAGGTAATACTTGTTCTCCGGATAAGTCGCTAATAGATAAATTTACTGCAGGATTCATTGACCATTGTGAATAGAGAGATATACTGCAGAAAATTAGAATTAGTGAAAATAATTGTTTTTTCATTTTGATTAATTTTAAATTAAACCCCGAAAAATATACTAAATATGGATATTAAATAATACTACATCATAATAATTTACTGAAATTATTTATACATCAGATTCTTAAATTAAATTGTTTTGAAATAGATTTAGGTATTAAATTTTTCTATTTTGTAATATGAGCAGTTCTAATAAACAAAAATCATATAAACCCGACTGGACACCAAAGAATGCTGGTGCTGAATTTGCAGTAAAGATAGTAAAAGGTGTTGATAGTGAGAAGATGAAACCTGACGAAAAGAAGTTCAGCAAACGCAAAAAGCTTGATTTGCAGGATTACGTTAACGGGGTTTTGATAAATGACAGAACGATTCTTGCAAGAACAATTACGCTGATAGAGAGTAACTCATCTATTCATAACGAAACGGCGCAAAAAGTTCTGAAGGAATTATTACCGAATACGGGAAAGTCACTCCGAATAGGCATTACCGGATTTCCGGGAGCAGGCAAGAGTTCTTTTATAGAAGCATTCGGATTATACCTGATAAATCTTGGATACAAAGTTGCAGTACTTGCGATTGACCCATCAAGTACGATAACGAAAGGGAGTATATTAGGCGATAAGACAAGGATGGAAAAACTATCGAGGGAAAAGTATTCATTCATCCGTCCTTCTCCTTCAAGCGGTACGCTTGGCGGGGTAGCAAGAAAGACAAGAGAAACAATGTTAGTTTGCGAAGCGGCGGGTTACGATGTAATACTCGTTGAGACGGTAGGGGTAGGGCAGAGTGAAACGACGGTTCGGTCGATGGTTGACTTCTTTTTGCTTATAATGATAGCAGGTGCGGGCGACGAACTGCAAGGAATTAAAAAAGGTGTAATAGAACTTGCGGACGCTATATTAATAAACAAAGCCGATGGTGACAATAAAGCGAAAGCCTTGCTTGCAAAATCTGAATTTGCTATGGCACTTCATTACTTGCTGCCAGCAACAAAAGGCTGGAAAACGTATGCCGATGTCTGCTCGGCGTTAACGGGCGAAGGGATAAAGGAATTCTGGGCAAACGTTCAGAAATTCAAAGAAACCACGATTAGCAGCGACGTCTTTACCGAAAGAAGAAACCAACAGAACATTGACTGGATGCTTAAGATGATTGATGAAAGACTACTTGCGGATTTTTATAGCAGCAAGCAGATAAAAAACGAATTAATTAAGGTTACTGAAAAAGTACTTAACAGGAGTTTGCTTCCAACACAGGCATCTGATTTGCTCTTGAAGCTATTTTACAGTTGAAAAAATAAATCCCCTTGTTAGGGGATTTATTTAAACATAACTATTATTAGAACTCCTGACCTTCCCTATCCATATTCTCTTCCTGCTGCTGCGGCTTTCTTTTCTGCTTCTTATCGTCAGTACCAATCCTGTACGTAAATGTCAGGAAAAATGTCCTGCCATCCCTTCTTCTGTACGAATCTCTTGTAAAAGTGCTTGTACTCTGACTAAAACCAAAGCCCATAGTATTAAGAAGGTCTCTAATTCTGAAGCCAATACTCATACGCTTCTGAAGGAAGTCTTTCTTTACTGTAAAATCAAGTGACTGCATAGGATTGAATGTACCCTGCGTCGTAACATTTAGACCCTGATAAAAATATGAAAGCTGAACATCAAACAAATCCTTGAATGACATGTTAGAAATTAGCTTCGCAGTCCAGGAATACCCGCTGTTGTCAATTTCAGCCGATTGAATATTACCGTCAAGCTCAGACCTGAAGTAAGAGGCGCTTGCGTTAACGTTCCACCACTTAGCAAGCGAGCCGGAACCAATAAGCTCCACGCCATAGTTTCTTGCTTGAGAAAGATTTTCGGGTTTATTGGTCGCAACACCATTAGAATCAAACACTGAATACCTTGTAATTACGTCTGTTGTTAACCTGTAAAAGACAGAAGACGTAAGAGTAAACGCCGTGAAATATTTAACCGCTCCGACTTCCACACCATTAACATATTCCGGCTTTAAATCGGGATTACCTGTTCTCAAGTTCTGAGGATCTGTTCTAATAACGAATGGATTTAGACTCCATAAGCTTGGTCTGTTAATACGTCTCGTGAAGCTTGCCTGCAATTCAAAATCATCCGAAAGACCTTGCTTAACGAACACACTCGGGAAGAAACTAAAATAGCTGTTATCATAATTCTGAGAAGTAACAAGCTGCTCTGATTTAGTGAATGTCTGCTCAAGCCTTAAACCAATCTGATAACCGAACCTTTTAATCTTATCCTCGAAGGTACCATAAACGGCATGTATCTGTTCATTGTAAGAAAAATCGTTGCTAACTGAAGCATCGGTATTAAAAACATTTGTGCTGTAGTTTAAAGTATCGAGTCTATAGTTATCATCAGTATTCCTTATCTGAGACCTGAAACCAAGTTCAAACTTACTTACAAGCTTGAACCCGTGTGCTTCGTCAATTTTCAAAGGATGGACATAATCACCCTGCACAGAAAAGGACCTGTACTTACTATCTAAATATTCCTTCTGTATGTTCGGCGTATTATTAACAGGGATGCTGTTATAATTCATATACTGCCTGTTAGAATTTATGTCCCCTTTCTCATTTGAAGTTGAGAACTGAGAAGATATAGTTAAGTCCTGAAACTTCTTATTAAAATTGAGTTTGTAATTTAAATTAGCATCGATTCCGTCTTCAGTTTCTTCATCAGCAACATGCATGTCATAGAAGAAAGTAGGATTAAGCAATTTATCAAAGTTCTTATAATTGGTAAGTTCATTTCTATTCCTATCCCTATTGCTGTAACTCAGTGACATGCCAAGATAGTTTTCTTTATTTATGTCAAAATCAAAGCCAACGGTTCCAAAATGCGACCTCATTTTGTTGAACATATTAGATGAAGTATTAAGAGCAAACATTGAATCACTTAAGAAGTTATTGCTTCTTGAAACACCGGAAGCATCCATATTAAATGACCTGTAACTGTAATTACCGTAAAGATTCCATTTGCCGGTACGGTATGAAAGACCCGTAGAAAGATTGTATTTGTCGCCTGTACCTGCGTTCAAACTCAAATTATACGTATAACCGGTTTTCGATTCCGTCTTCCCTTTCTTAAGAACGATGTTTATAATACCGGACATGCCCTCGGGGTCGTATTTTGCTGATGGATTATTAATGATTTCAATCCTGTCGACAGTATTTGCCGGAATAGATTCAAGAACACCGATAGGGTCAGTAGATAAAAGACCAGAGGGTTTACCGTTAATTAAAATCTTTACGTTACCGCTGCCCCTTAAACTAATCCTTCCATCGCTGTCTATCGTAACAGAGGGAACGTTCTTTAAAACATCCGTAACGGAACCGCTTTCGCTGTTAATATCCTTCTCGACATTGAATACCTTCTTATCGACTCCCATCTCCATAAAGTTCTGCTCAGCCTCAACAGTAATCTCAGACGTCACAAATTCGTCGCCTGCTTTAATCTTAATATCTCCAAGACTCACCTCCGGTGACTCAAGAGAGACAAATACTTCTTTTAACTTTGAAGTATTGTAACCAATAGATGAAACTCTTACTTCATACTTACCGGGTTTAAAATCGGCAATAACAAAATTTCCATCTTTATCGGTTGCAGTACCTTTTACTAATTTTGTTGTATCATTTGTTGAAAAAATCTGCACGGTAGCAGCTTCGATAGGATTCCCTGAATCAAAATCAATTATTCTTCCTGCAAGTTTAGTTTTTACTCCGGATAAATCTTTTTTCCTGTTCGCTTCTTGAAGGTCTTGTGCAACTAGACTAACACTTAATATAGCGACAAGAACCAAGGATAATAAGTATCTCATTTTATAATAATTTTAATAGTTAACATCAAATCTAACAACATTAATTATGGTTTGATTCCATTAAAATTAGACAATTATTAGGGTAAATGGGTTTAAATTAAAGGAAATTTTTTCTCGTCATTGACCATACTGCCATCGACATACCGTCATGAATTTCATTTGAGATAATTTTCTCTTCAATTTTCCCGGGTTCGAGGAAAAGATGCACAAATTCTTCCTGCTCATCTTTAATCTCTTTTTCGGATTTGAATAAATTTCTTGCTATATAAACATGACAGTATTCACTTGTAATTCCGTTATAAGGATTGAATTTCCCAATTTTCTGCAGTTCACCATCGAATCCGGTTTCTTCGATTAGTTCTTTATGCGCTATCACTTCGGGATTTTGACCGGGCTTCATACCTCCTGCAGGAAATTCGATGCTGAATCTTTTGTTTAAATAACGATACTGATTGACGAGTATAATTTTACCGTCATTCATAACCGGTACAATCATTACAGAACCGCCGGTATACACATAATGGTATTCATATTCGCGTCCATTCGGGATATAACATTTATCTAAACGGTATTCCCACCAGGGATTACTAAATAATGTTTTACTTGATTTAGACTTCCACTCTTTTAATTCCATTTTTTCATGAAGACATGTAAATAATTTAAGCATAAAAAATCCCGTGATAAGACCAAAATAATCACGGGATTAAAAATAAAAGTTACTTTTTAGTATCTTCTTTCTTTATGTCTTTCTTTTCATCTTTTTTAACTTCTTCAGTACTTTCTGTAGTTTTCTTTTTCACGATCCTTTTAGGCTTAACTTTGCAAACCTTTTCTTTTTCCTTCGGCCACATTGTCAGCTGGTCTTTTGTAAGAATTTTTTCTATTTTACTCATAGTTTCGTCGTGCATTTTTTTCATAGATTCATTCTTTGCATCTTTGGACATTTTGGTCATGTCCGTACCTTCCATTTTCTTTGCGGCTTCAAGGAAAATTGAATAAACGCTGTTGTACTGTTCATTCGTAAGCTTTAATTTCTTGTAAAGATAATCAGCTCTTGCACCCGCGATATCACCGGGGAAGTTTTTAGCAAAAAGATTAGCTGAGACAAACAATGCTGCAACAACCAGCATCAAAAGAATTTTTTTCATCGTTTGAATTAAATTTAATTTAAAAGTTGTTAAATTAGTTATACAAATACGTATAGTCAATATACTTAGTCAATACCCTTTTTGTTTCATTAATCTCTCAAAAAGAAACAATTAAATACACCTGCTAAAGATGTAATTCTCGGACCAGATCTATTATAGAAGCCGTGAAGACAAAACGTTTTGTTGCTCACAATTAATGAACTACTAAATATCTTTTAAATGATGGGGAATATTTATTTCCTGTGTTCCGATATAAATTCTTCTACTTCGGGTATTCCGCCCTGATAAATTAAATAACCATTGCTTGGTTCGCGTTCTGTTATTTCACCGTTAATAGGTGTCAACATTATTTTCTTTATCTCGTCAAGATTTTCAGACTGACCTAATGCCCAACCCAGTTTAACGTAAGCAACTTCAGGAAGCATGTTAGCAGTAGGAACTACTCCAAGTTCCATCATGTCGCGACCTGTATCATAGACATACATCTGAACATAACCCCAGAGAGTTTGGACAGTCATGTAAACTGCAATGTTCTTTTCTTTTGCCCTTTTTAAAGCAGGATATAAGGGTTTATTTACATGCCCAAGACCTGTACCGGCAATTATAATGCCTCTATAATCATTGTCTATTAGCGAATCAATTATATCGCGTTTCATGTTAGGATAATAATAAACAATACCTACTCTTTCTTCGAACGCAGTGTTAATTACAACATCTTTATCGTCACGTCTTCTTTTGTAATCTTGTCTTAATGGTTTTATTTCAGTTCTGCTAACCATAGCGACGGGAATGTCGCCAATGGTTCTGAACGTGGAACGGTAAGAAGAGTGCATTTTTCTCACTCTTGTTCCTCTGTGAAGTAATCCGTATTCATCGGATGTTGGACCAAACATACATACAAGGACCTCGGCAATATCACTTTCAGCAGCAGTCTTAACGCTGTGCATTAGATTCAAAGCTGCATCGGATGAAGGTCTGTCGCTTGAACGTTGAGAGCCAACCATAACAATTGGTACGGGAGAATTCTGAACCATAAAAGAAAGTGCAGCGGCAGTGTGATGCATAGTATCAGTTCCATGACCAATTACAATCCCATGGATACCTTTTTTGATTTCAGCACCTATAGCTTTAGCAGTTCCAATCCACTGTTCGGGTCCCATGTTCTCACTAAAAACACCGTAAAGCTTTTCTGTATTGAGATTGCAAATATCGGCAAGTTCTGGTACTGAACCGTAAAGTTCACCGGGTGTGAATGCAGGAATAACAGCGCCTGTTCTGTAATCGAGCCTACTGGCTATAGTTCCGCCTGTTCCCAAAAGCTTGACGTTTGGTTTTGCCGGGTCAAAAGGAAATTCTTTTTCGGGTATTTTATAAATTGCTTCTTTACGCCCTTCAACTTTTATGTTTTTGACACTATTAGCAAGTATACCAACGTTATAACCAGAGCGTAATTTTAAAACTATATGAAGGTCATCGGCGGTTTCGGATCGCGGTAATATAATACCAACGAAATCGGCTCTGGGAGTAGCAATAACAACATCACACCAAACAAGTGCCTCGAACTTCTTTAAGACTTTTAAGGCTTTACCCTTATATCCTTTGTACATGTCATCTGCCATTATTTGTCATCCTTTCTTGATTTTGGAATCAAATCAGTTACCTCTTTACCATCAATTCTGCCTCTGACTATATTCATCACCAATCCTTTAAGTACAAAATCGCGCTTATCATTATTGTACAATTTCTTTCTTTTTAATTCTGTTTCACAGCTTTTAATAATAGTATTTGCTTCCTTAGCTTTGATTTTAGAGGGCAGATTCTGTGCTTCAAAAAGACCTGATTTTACCGAATCGTGCATTACTTTAAGAATTCCCTCTTTAGCTAATAACCCGTCCTTGTAAGCTTTTAAAATATCTTTTAGCAATTTTGGATCAAAGTCCTCAAACTTAAGTCCCATTTTCTTCAATCTCTTGGGATACTGAATTAATACTACTGCTGCTAATTTTGGGTTTAATTTCCATTTATTAACAACTTCTTCGAACAGGTTTGCAAATTTCGAAATTGCAAGCGGTTCGATTAAATCAACAGGAACACCAAGTTCATTATACAATTTAATTCTATCACAGAAAAAACCGGGCAGTTTTGATTCTATTGATTTTATTCTTTCGGGCAAAATTCTCTTGGGCGGTAAATCAGTATCAGGATACATCCTTTCCGGTCCGGGCAAAATTCGTTCAAAGCCTGTCGTTCCGTCTTTCAATGCCTGCCTTGTTTCCGAAGGAATACCTACAGTGGCTTCTTTTGCCCGAATGGCTATTTCTTTCATGGCAGTGTCAACATCCATTCCATTTCCCCAAACTATAACTACAGTGTCATTCTCAACCGCACCTACTGCTTTCTTAACTTTCTGCCATTCTGCAATTGATATTGTTTCGGAAGTGCTGTCTGAATGTATTATATTAGGAAGAGAAGTGAGGCAAGCCACTACCCTTACTCTATCGGATATTTCTTTTGAGAAATAAGTTTCGGTCTGTGTCTGCCAATTCAGCAATCCTTTAAACCCACGAAGGATAACTGAACCAATTATCATTTCCTCGTTGAGTGCATTTGAAATCGGAAGGTATTTTGTTTTTCTTAAGATTCTTGTGATGTTATCATGTTTTGAGGTGAAGGTTTCCGGTGTAATGTTTCTATTTTGTAATTCTTCTTTCAATCTGAGTAAGTTCCATTGTCGCATAGCTTCATTATACGTAAGCAACGGAATTCTTTTTAGACTCGGAACACCTTTTATTTCGATTCGTGTACCACCTGTTACGGATACATTAACATCTTCCCTTGCTGCACCAGCTCCGGTTCTTACTTTCCCCGTACTCTTTACTATATTGCTTAGAATCTTGCCTACTTCAGCTACCTCTAACGGAGTTTTCATGTCAGGTGCAGTAACTGTCTCAATTAGTGGCATTCCGAGCCTGTCAGCTATATATACTCTTCTATGTTCGTGGTCGCTTACTTCCCTGCAGGAATCTTCCTCAATAGATAGTTGAATTATATTTATTTCTCTGTCTTTATACGGGATTCGCCCTCCAATACTGATAATAGCTGTCCTTTGAAAGCCCGTCGGGATACTGCCGTCAAGATATTGTTTTCTTGCAATGTGAATTTCGTCAGTAGTTGCGCTTTTGTAGAGTAAAGCAATTTCAAGGGCAATATCTAAAGCCTGCTCATTTATTTCAAATGGAGGTGTATCGTCCATTTCATAAGTACATACTGTTTCTCTGTTGATATGATAAATAATATCTTTCTTTGTCTTAAATTCCATCAATGCGGTTCCGTCGTATTCACCAAGTTCGGAAAGTGTTGGACGCATGTGCCTTAATATTTCAGCATCGAACTTATGATTGTACTTTCCAGCAGGACATCTGCAGAAAAGCTTTTTCTCAGTAAGAAGCTGTTGATGAATTTCAAGACCAGATTTAAAACCGACAAGCTTATAATCCTCATCAGTCATTTTATCAAATGGTTTAAATACAAAATCTATCATCTGTGAATATACGAGGTTTTGAGGTTAATCAATTTTTTCATAATCATAAAATTACCAAAAAGGGTTGTCATTTTAAAGACAATTATTAATAAATAATGAAACTTCAAAGACTCCTCTTATTAAGTTCTATAGAATAAACACTCGTATTTTTTAGTAAAATATCACTTAATTATAAACACTTTCGAATATATTATTAGTTAAGGGGTAATTTTTCTGCAACTACCAGAAATATAATGGAAAATTGAGATTCAAAATATTTCATTTCAGATTTACTTGATTTTTTTAAGGGATTTAACGATTATATTTTTTAAAGTAAAAACAATTTAAAAATAAATTATTTAGCATTGTTATATAAAGGAATGGGGAAAAATAAAAGATGAAGTTTGAGTATTTACTTGAGTACAATCCGGTATTATTAGCACTCCTAGCGACACTTTTTACATGGGGAGTTACGGCTCTCGGCTCAGCGATGGTATTTTTCTTTAAATCAATAAATAAGAAAGTATTAAATTCCATGCTTGGATTTGCTGCGGGAGTAATGATAGCCGCAAGTATCTGGTCACTGCTAATGCCTTCGATTGAAATGGCTGAGGCAAACGGCTCAATCGCATGGGTTCCGGCATTTGTTGGATTTTTATGCGGAGGTGCATTTTTATACTTAGTTGACAGAATATTGCCGCATCTGCATATGGGACTATCAACAGAAAAAGCAGAAGGTATAAAGACATCCTGGCAACGAAGTGTGCTTTTAATACTTGCTATCACACTGCATAATATTCCTGAAGGTCTCGCGGTCGGTGTAGCATTTGGAGCAATTGCCATAAATGCCGACCCAAGTGTTGCTGCGGGAGCAGTTGCGTTAGCGATAGGTATCGGATTACAGAATTTTCCTGAGGGTGCTGCTGTATCTATTCCACTAAGACGCGAAGGATTTTCAAGGACAAAAGCATTTTATTACGGTCAATTATCGGGAATTGTTGAACCGATTGCAGGTGTAATAGGTGCGTATTTAGTACTGGCAATTACACCACTTCTTCCGTATGCACTATCATTCGCTGCGGGTGCGATGATTTTTGTTGTGGTGGAGGAATTAATACCCGAATCACAAACAGGAAATGAAACGGATTTATCAACCATTGGAGCGATGATGGGATTTGCAACAATGATGCTACTTGATGTTGCATTAGGATAAGCTTCTATGTATGTTTTCCGAAGAATGATATAATGCATTATCTTGAAACTTGAGAGCATTATATATATGTTTGAATAAAAAAACATTATGAAACAGTGGTACGAAGAATTATTCGAGAATTACGCTCACAAGTATGATAATGAAGCTTTTACACAAGGCACACTCGGTGAATGTGATTTTATAGAATCTGAATTAGGATACAATAAGAAATTCAGAATACTTGATATAGGCTGTGGTACGGGTAGACATTCAATAGAGCTCGCGAGTAGAGGATATACTGTAGTGGGGATTGATTTGTCGGATTCTCAAATTAATCGTGCTAAGGAAAAAGCGGCTGAATCGAATCTTGAAATAGACTTCCAAAAGAATGACGCAAGGAACTTGCCGTTCGTTGACGAATTTGACGCCGCTATTATGATTTGCGAAGGCGGATTTTCGTTGATGGAAACAGACGAGATGAATTACAGCATTTTGCAGAATGCAGCACGTTCTCTAAAGAAAGACGGTAAATTAATTTTTACTGCATTGAACGCTTTATTTCCTCTCTTTCATTCGGTGAAAGATTTTATTGAATCACAAGCAAAGGAAGGAAACTCAACATGCACCAGCTTCTCCTTTGATTTATTGACTTTCAGGGATAATGATACAACAACATTCGAGGATGATTCGGGGAACAAAAAGGAGTTGATCTGCAATGAGCGTTATTATGTGCCCTCTGAAATTACATGGCTTCTCAAATCGCTTGAGTTTAGAACAATAGATATATTCGGTTCAAAGCTGGGTAAATTCAGCAGAAATGATAAATTAACAACCGAAGATTTCGAGATGCTGGTTATAGCACAAAAATAGGAAGTAAACAGTGAGTAAAATATATGTACCTGCTAAAAGCCTCACTGCTCTTCATACTTCTTTTAGCTGAATCACTATTTCTTCTTTAAGATGATTAATAAAACTTTTTAATGATATTTTAATGTTATATATTCAATAATATTAATGATTTTTAAAAATGAGAACAATAAATGAGTAACATAGAAAATGCCGAAAAAACAATGATTGACAATCTGTTAAAAAACTCGGGTAAATCACTCGAACAATGGATTGATATTGTTAAAAAACAGAATTTCCAGAAACACGGGGAGATAGTTAGGTTTCTGAAGGAGACGCATTCTTTAACTCACGGATATGCAAATTTAGTCGCACATAAGTCAAAAGGCTCTGATGCCGGTTCGGCTGAGAATAAGGATGAACTTATTGAGAAGCAATACAAGGGTAAAGAACATTTCAAAACAATTTATGAGAAGCTCCACGCAGAGATTTTAAAGTTCGGAAATGATGTAGAAGTCGCCCCTAAGAATGCATACGTTGCATTTCGCCGGAAAAGACAATTTGCAATGTTAACACCCGCAACAAAGACACGTTTTGAAATCGGACTGAATCTGAAAGGTGAACCGGTACAAGGAAAGCTTGAATCGGCGGGGTCTAACATGATGTGCTCTCATAGAATAAATTTATCATCAGTAAAGGAAATCAACAAAGAAGTTATAAACTGGATTAGAATGTCTTATGAAAGGGCAGGCTGAAAAAGCAGAATTCAATCAAGAACTTTCAGTTCGTCGGGGAAAAGTTCGGGATTCAAAGCCTTTCTGATATGAATAAATACATCATCGACTGAAATATGGCTCATGCAAGTAGGAGCTTTGCAACCGTAATCATGACCAAGATAAAGACATGGACTGCAGTATTTATCACTCTGAATTAATACTGTATTCTTGCTGTAAGCTCCCCATTTGGCTGGATTTGTGGGACCGTGCAAGCCCATAGTTTTAGTACCCATGCAAGATGCCAAATGAAGAATACCGGTATTGCTGCAAACGATAAGCGTAACTCTTTTAATCAATGCGACAACATCATCGAGAGAAAACATTCCTGCAATGTTTATTATTTTATTTGTGTTACCGTATATCTTTCTAAGCCCGCTTTCCAGTTCATTGCATTTATGTTTTTCATTGGGTGCACCTGTAATGAGTAATACAATCTCATTATTGTAATCAACCAACCTTTTTCCAAGTGCAACATAGCTCTGGATATCCCATTCTCTCGGGGCTCCTAACCCCCCGCAACCGGGATGGAGGGTAATAACGGTCCTTCCATTTAAATCTTTTTCTCTGAAGAATTCAGATGCAGTGTCTTCATTCTTTTCAGTGAGAAAATACTCAAGGACATAGTCGCTTTGATATACCAGAACAAACAGCGGTGTCAACAAATCTATAAAAGTATCGAGCTCATGTTTTTCACGTGAATGATTAATAACGCGGTTAAACATAATATGCTTATACTGCCCGGGAGTTTTAAAACCAATAGAAAACTGATAACGAAGTAATGCGATAATAATCGCGCTTATCCGTGACCATTGTTCAGTATCGATAATGATAGAGTACTTGTTTTTTCTTAAAGAAAATATCATACGGAGAAACTTCAATGGATTTTTCAGATAGCTGTGAACATTCTCAACGAGGACTCTATCGACATAAGGAACTTTACGAATAATAGATTCATTTATTTCCGAACAAAGAAATGTGATTTCCGCTTTCGGGTATGCTCTGCGGAGGGTCCTGAGCATTGGAATCAGCATAATACTGTCACCTATTGCAGCAAATTTGACAACGAGAATTTTGTTTACATCGTAAGCAGGGAATGATTTTCTTCTTTTAAACAACAGGGCAAGAACCATGAGAATTGGTATGCCGAGAATCCTGTCTAATTTACGATAAAGAAGCTTACGATTCATTAAATTGTTTTAAGAAGATATTTTGTAAATTAAGCATAAACAAAGAAACTTACAAAATATTTAATTCAAGCAATTGCAGTAAAGTATCCTGACATTCTGTATTCTTTAACAGCATAATTTAATTTATCCTTATCACTTCGATCAAAAAAACCATAAATAACAGCACCACTACCGCTCATCGATGAAAAGACGGCACCTCTTTTATACAGGTCATCTTTAATTTTTTCGAGAATGGGATATATAGGAAAAACTACTTTTTCAAAATCATTGACAAAATATTCTATGTTTTCGAGATTAAATTCAGTCACTTTATTCAAGACTTGATTTTTAACGTAATCATTCGATAATCCCAGACTTTCGTAAGCCAATTTAGTTGATACATGCTGATTGGGATTAACGAGTAGAATATCATAATTCAAAATAAAGTTGTTCAGTAGCTGCAGATATTCCCCTTTACCAGTAGCGTAACAAGGTTTCTGTACAAGGAAAAAAGGAACATCGCTTCCAACTTCAAGAGCACATTGTATAAGTTTCTCTTTTTCCGCAGTAATATTGATATTAAAGTATTTCACCAAAAATCTTAATACAGCACCGGCGTCCGAGCTCCCGCCGCCAAGTCCTCCACCAATTGGTATATTTTTCCTGAGTTTAATTTCTAACTTATAATTGTCTTTAATCCGAAAGGCTTTAAAGAATGACTGCACCGCTTTAAAGCAGGTGTTATTCTTATTAAGATGAACAGAGTTTTTTTCAGTTCTGATAATTATGGAATTTGTACCTGCATCAGATTTACGAATTTGAACAAACAACTCATCATAAAGTTTTACGGGATAAAATATAGTCTCCAGGTTGTGGTAACCGTCGTCTCTCTTGCTTAAAATTCTTAAGCCAATATTTATTTTTGCAGGTGCTTTTATTAACATATTAATTATATAATAAAGGTATTGTTTAATAACATAAATGCAATTACAACAATACCTTTTTAAAATTAAAAACTATTCTATATTGCCCATTTAATGTAAACTGAGCCCCAGGTGTAACCGGCACCAAAGCTAGTAAGTATTAAATTATCTCCTTTTTTTAATTTACCTGCGTAATAGTACTCAGAAACACAAGAAGGAATTGTTGCTGATGTTGTATTACCGTATTTATCAATATTTACCATAACTTTATCCAAGCTTACACCCATTCTATCCGCTGTTGCCTGAATGATTCGCATGTTTGCCTGATGAGGAACGAGATATGCAACGTCCTCAGATTTCAGGTTATTCTTTTCCATGATTTCAACCGACACGTCAGCCATGCCTTTTACAGCAGCCTTGAAAACAACCTTTCCGTCCTGTCGGACGAAATGCATCTTCTTATCTACTGTTTCATGTGAAGCAGGATTAAGACTTCCTCCGCCGGGTTGATTAAGAAAATCTTTTCCGGAGCCGTCAACGTGAAGGATGTGGTCGAGGATACCGATTGACTTGTCTTCCGTCGGTTCGAGTAAAAACGCTGCCGCAGCGTCACCAAACAAAATGCAGTTGTTTCTGTCAGACATATCAGCTAAGACCTGCATTTTATCGGCACCTATAATAAGTACATTTTTATAAGCACCGCTTTGAATAAACTGAATAGCAGTTGAAAGCCCAAAGATAAACCCGGAACATGCTGCTGAAATGTCAAAACCGAATGCTTTCTTTGCACCGATAGCCTCAGCTACTAAGATTGCAGTTGCAGGATACATCATATCCGGGGTAACAGTTGTAACAATGATAAGATCAAGTTCTTCCGCAGACATGCCTCTCTTTTCGAGAGCCATTTTTGCAGCTCTGATTGCCATGTAGGAAGTAGGCTGGTCAGGTTCAGTAAATCTTCTTTCGGAAATACCTGTTCTTGTTTTTATCCACTCATCAGTCGTATCAAGAAAACTTTCATAATACGAATTAGGGATTATTTTGTCGGGGAAAAAATGACCGACCGCGCTTATGTAAGCATTGTAAGGTCCTTTGTTGCTCATTTAATTATCCTTTATTTTCTTTAGATTCTTCAATTATTTCGTCGTTAGAGTCCGTGCTTGATGAGCTTGCCTTTGCGGGTTCGAAAATTATTTCTTCCGTTCCCCTTTTCAACCTAACACGTACTTTTGTGTTTTCTTTTATATTGCCCTTAAGAATTTCCTCACTCAAAGGATCTTCAAGATACTTTTGAATAACCCTTCTCAAAGGTCTCGCTCCATAATTCTGGTCGTATCCTTTATCTCCAAGAAATTCTTTTACCGGCTTTGTCAATTCAATCGTAATATTCTGATTGACAAGTCTCTTCTGCAGCGTTTCAACAGATATTTCAACTATTCTCAATATACTATCTCTTCCAAGTTGATGGAACACTATAAAATCGTCAATTCTATTTAAAAATTCAGGGGAAAAAACTTTCTTAACTGCATCGTTAATAGATGACTTCATTTTATCATATTTTGTCTCGTCTTTTGATTCACCAAAGCCGAATACCTTATCCATCTTAATATCACGCGTACCAATGTTTGAAGTCATAATAATTATTGTATTCTTGAAATCTACTTTCCTTCCAAGTCCATCAGTAAGCATTCCGTCATCAAGAACCTGCAGGAGTACGTTAAACGTGTCCGGATGTGCCTTCTCAACCTCATCAAGCAGAACAACACTGTAAGGTTTTCTTCTAACCTTTTCAGTTAACTGACCGCCCTCTTCATATCCTACATATCCGGGAGGAGCACCAACAAGCCTTGATACGTTAAACTTTTCCATGTATTCACTCATATCAACACGAATTAATGCATCCTCGGAATCGAAAAGGAATTTTGCAAGTTGTTTTGCAAGTTCCGTCTTTCCAACACCCGTCGGTCCAAGAAATATGAATGAGCCAATTGGTCTGTTCGGGTCTTTAAGTCCTGCTCTCGCTCTTCTTATTGATTTAGAAATCTTTTCTATCGATTCATCCTGACCGATTAAGACCTTCTTTAGATATTCTTCCATGTGAACAAGCCTCTTTGTTTCCGACTCTGCGACTTTGTTCACCGGAATACCTGTCATCATTGCTACTACGTCAGCAATACTCTGTTCTGAAACTTCATAGAATGTGTTCTGTGATTTTAAATCGAAATCGAATTTAGATTCTTCTAACCTTGCGATTAAACCCTTTTCTTTATCCCTTAGCTTGGCAGCTTCTTCATAATTCTGTGCTTTTATTACTTTCATTTTTTCCTGTTTAACAATATCAATTTCTTCTTCGAGTTTGGAAATATCCTCGGGAACCACAATATGAGCAAGGTGTACTCTTGATCCCGCTTCATCCATGACATCAATGGCTTTATCGGGAAGAAATCTATCAGAAATATAGCGGTCGCTGAGTCTTACAGCTTCTTCAATTGCTTTGTCTGTGTATCTAACTGAGTGATGCTCTTCATACTTACTTTTAATATTTGTTAATATCTGAATAGTTTCCTCGACAGAAGGCGGCTCTACCATAATTTTCTGGAATCGTCTATCCAGCGCACCGTCTTTCTCTATAAACTGTCTGTATTCATTCAAGGTAGTCGCACCAATACATTGAAGTTCGCCTCTTGACAATGCAGGTTTAAAAATATTAGATGCATCAAGAGAGCCGCTTGCACCACCTGCTCCGACTATTGTATGAAGTTCATCGATAAAAAGAATCACATCTTTTGCTTTTTCGAGCTCGTTCATCACGGCTTTCATTCTTTCTTCGAACTGACCTCTGTATTTTGTCCCGGCAACAAGAGCCGCTAAATCCAGGGATACAACTCTTTTATTGTGCAAAATTCTCGAAACAGTTTTCTGAACTATTCTTAATGCAAGCCCTTCCGCTATTGCTGTCTTTCCGACGCCCGGCTCACCGATAAGTATTGGGTTATTTTTCTTCCTCCTGCTTAAAACCTGAGCTACGCGTTCAATTTCTTTCTCGCGTCCAACGATAGGGTCGAGTTTATTTTCAGCTGCAAGTTTTGTTAAATCCCTCCCGAAATTGTCGAGTACGGGTGTTTTTGATTTATCGGTTTTTCTTTCAGATGTTTTACTCTGCTGTGAGGAGCCTGCAGCAGATTTTTGACCTGTAAGTATATTAACAAGTTCCGTCTTTACGCTGTCATATGTAACATTAAATTGATGAAGTATCTGCGATGCAAGGTTATCGTCTTCCCTGAGAATCGAAAGCATTAAATGTTCTGTTCCAATTATATCCGATTTAAAAAGCTTAGCTTCAAGGTATGTAATCTTTAATACTTTTTCTGCCTGCTTCGTCAAAGGAATGTTACCGATGGTTAAGGTACTGCCTGAATGTTTTACGGTTTCTTCTATGTTTTTCTTCAGGGCGTTTAAATCAACACCTAAATTCTTGAATATACTTATAGCAAGTCCTTCACCTTCTCTAAGTACTCCAAGCAGCAGGTGTTCAGTTCCAATATAATCATGCCCAAGTCTTATCGCTTCTTCCCTGCTTAGTCTGATTACTTCCTGTACTCTTTGAGAAAAATTACTGTCCATAACATTAATCCTTCCTGCAATTTTCCTGCAATAATTTAACGATTTTTTCTGCTACAACAAATTCATTCGTATTTTCGATTTCATGTCTTGGAATTAGTGATTTTAGTTTACCGTCTTTTAAAATTCCTATCTGCGGTGATGACGGCGGATTTGGTTCGAAATATCTTCTTACTTCGTTTACTGCTTCTTTTTCCATTCCTGCAAATGCAGTAAGAAGTCTGTCTGGAATTACATTGTTTTCCTCAGCCCATTTCATCGCAAGTTTCAAACCGGGTCTGGCTTTACCTGCTGCACATCCACATACAGAATTAACAAATACAAGTGCTGTTCCTTGAGTTCCTATTTCATTAATTACATCATTCTTATTTAGTAATTCTTTAAAGCCCAGAATCGTCACTTCTTCTCTCATCGGCTTAACTAAGTTTGGGTCATACATGCTGAATTCTATTTTCATTTTAGATTTGTAATAATTTTTTCTACTGATAAAACATATATATTATTTATTTAATTTCAAATATTTATAAAACCAATCTCTACGCAATTTTCTTACTGTATTTCGTTCTTTTCTAAGGTAATGGTCTCCATTTTCTATTGTTTCAAGCCTTAATTCGGCTCTTATATACTCTGATAGTTTTTTATACATTTGGACTGAATCCTGATAAGAGACTTTATCGTCTGCCGTTCCGTGAATCATCAGCAGGGGTACTTCCGGACGAATAGATTCAAAGAAATCGACAGCTGAGCGTTTTCCGATTTCTTCAAGAATTTTCTTCTCGTCGGCACCTTTGAAAAGCCCGTAGAACTTATCCTTTAGTTTCGAATTCTTTTCGAAATTGCTCCTTAAATCAGCGAGCCCTGCAACAACAATTGCACACTTTAAAAAGCTTAATTTAGTCAATAATTGATAAGTCATCATACCACCCCTGCTCCATCCTTCAACACCGATATTTTCACCGTCAAATGCAGGCATTTTCATCCCAATTTTAAGTATGTTAAGAATATCACCGATATCCCTGCCGCCGAATTCATCCTTTTGTCTATATTGTGATGCAACTACGATATATCCCCATGAAGCAATTTCACCGAGTATGCCTGATGCCAAAAAGTCGTCAAGCCTTCCGTTTTTTTCATCTCCTCCCCTATTCCAGAGAATTAGCGGATACCTTTTAGTTTCTGAGCTTTTTGGTTCGGCAATATATCCATCAACTAAATATCCTTCGGAATTATACAATACTCTTGAAATAATTACATTATTAGCAACATCCGCACTCCAACCTTTTTCAATAAGAGTTTTTTCGGATTCCGACAGATTAACTTGCTCTATTTCCTTTAAAGCACTCATTGTGTACATAATATATAAAATGAAAGATGTTTATAAGTCAATTTTCATTAACCCAAGATTTTCGCTTTTATCATAGAATTGACTTTTAAAATTAAACTCCATAATTTTAGTTAAGTAATTTTTCATAAACTTAATATTTTAATATTATGCAAGATGGAGAAAAACCAAAAAGCACTGCGGTACACGAAACCGGCCACGCTATAAACATCTCAAACTTCAAGACTCTAATTGATTACTGTTCTTCCTTTTCTGATAAATATAAACCCAGCAGGGAGGCATTGACGGTAGATCAAATGACGGCTTTATGGCAGACGGCGGATACGGCGCATCAGGCACTGACGACGGCAATTCAAAACGCGAAAGAGCCGATAAATCAAAGGGAAATTTTGTTTGAACCTGTTGATAAGCTCGTAACCCGCACGCTGAATTATTTTGAAAGCACTGAGGCAAGCGACCAGATTAAGCTCGATGCAAAGGGTCTTGCGGATAAGTACAGAGGGTTCAAAGTTAAAGTTAAAAAACTCCCCGATGGAACCTCAGACCCAAACGACGTAAGCCAAAGCCATCAAAGCTACGTAATGAAGGGTGATACTTTCAGACAACTTGTGGATTTATACAAAGCACAGCCCTTGTATTTGCCAAACGAACCGGAACTTGGAACGGCGGCTTTGGGCGATATTTCCCTCAGCATGAAAGCACTGAATGACGGAATAGGAGAGATTCTAGCTCCTATAGAAAATGCGAGAACAGCACGTGATACCGCACTCTACGCCGATAAAACGGGAATAATAGATATTTCACTTGCATGCAAAGATTACGTGCAAGGTGCATTCGGAGCGTCATCGCCGGAGGCAAAAATGGTTAGGGGGTTGGAGTTTACGAGGAAGAAGAAGTCAGCGTAATTAATCCGTTAGCCGGAGGAATTCAGTTTTTGAATCAGATTTAAAGGATTATGGGCGGGCAGGTTGCGATTATCGTCAGTCAGATTGCATTTTTGAACGCTCATAATCCTTCTCTTACAAAACAAAATAGTAATTTGATAAACCGGAATGCCTTATCGAACAACCCGAATGCGATATTGATGAACCCGAATGCGATATTGATGAACCGGAACGCAATATCCGAGAACCGGAACGCAATAACCGAGAACCGGAATACGATTCTGATGTACCGGAATGCGATATCCGAGACCCGGAATGTAATATCCGAGAAACGGAATTCGATTCTGATGTACCGGAATGCTTTTCCGAGGTACCGGAATGCCTTTCTGAGGTACCGGAACGCCTTTCTGAGGTACCCGACCCGAGAATTTGCTCAAAAATGCAGTTTTTGGGGAAGAGTGAGTTTTCGTCATTTTGGGCATTTTGCCATAAAACCCGGACTTTGTGGAAAAAAGGACACAGAAAATGGGTTTTTCTAAACCATAAATAATCGTACATTTGCTAAGAAAAGTAATATTTTAAATACACTATTATGAGTAAACACATTGCACCTGCACTAAGTCAACGTTCTTTTCATTGCCCATTTTGTGGAGTATTAGCAGAGCAAACTTGGTCTTCATCAATTAAATGCAATTATTCAACAACTTTACCAAATGGACAACCAAGTACATTTGAATATTATTTAAATAATACTTCAACAGCAAAGTGCAGACATTGCAGTCAAGTATCGTTTTGGATAAACAATAAAATGGTCTATCCGTTGACTGGGAATGTTGAAATTGCAAACCCCGATTTACCAGATGATATCAAAAAAGATTATAATGAAGCTAAAGACATAGTCAATATTTCGCCTCGAGGAGCAGCAGCGTTGTTACGTCTTGCAGTTCAAAAATTATGCATACATCTTGGAGAAAAGGGGAATAATATTAATGAGGATATTGAGAGTTTAGTAAAAAAAGGACTTCCAAAGACAATGCAGGAGGCTCTTGATAGTGTTAGAGTTATTGGTAATAATGCTGTTCATCCAGGAAGAATTGATTTGAATGATAAAATTGAAATCGCATTTGCATTATTCGGATTTGTTAATATTATTTGTGAAGTTCTTATAAGCCAACCAAAGAAAATAAACGAATACTATGAGAAGAATCTACCTGAAAGTGTTAAGAAAAATATTGAAGATAGAGATAAGTAAAAATTTACATCAACAAATAAGTAGTCCTTTCAAAAAACTAAATGTACCTTTATTTTGAGGACTCATCAAATAATAATATTATATTTGAAAAATAAACATGAAGA
Source organism: Ignavibacteria bacterium (assembly GCA_041649015.1). Lineage (NCBI taxonomy): Bacteria > Pseudomonadati > Ignavibacteriota > Ignavibacteria > Ignavibacteria bacterium. The sequence continues at coordinate 189,912 of JBAZNU010000005.1, read as the reverse complement.
AATATGGCTAACAGGAGCTTAGGCAAAGCTAAAAAAGCTAAGAATGACGAGTTTTATACTCAACTTGTTGATATCGAGAAGGAATTGAAAAATTATTCTAATCAGTTAAAAGGAAAGACTATCTTTTGTAATTGTGATGATCCTTTTGAAAGCAACTTTTTCAAATATTTTGCTATGTCTTTTAATCAACTTAAACTAAAGAAATTGATAGCAACTTGCTATTCCCCGAGTCCGGTTGCTGGTACCCAACTTTCACTTTATGACGTTAAGCCTTCTCTAAAGAAAGGGATGAATAAAAATAGTAAACATGCTTACAAAATCGAGATTACTGAAGTTAAAGATTTTAATGAAGATGGAAGTGTAGATCTTTCTGATGTTGAGTATTTAATAAAACATAATGGAAATTCTTTAAAACTTTTGAAAGAAAACGGAGATTTTAAAAGTAAAGAGTGTAAAGAGTTATTGGAAGAATCTGACATTGTTGTTACAAATCCTCCTTTTTCTCTATTTCTTGAATATGTAGCCCAACTAATTGAGTTTGATAAAAAATTCATTATAATGGGTAACATGAATTCATTACATAAAAAGGAAATTTTTAAATTAATTAAGGAAAATAAAATCTGGACTGGTTACGGATTTAATCTAACATGTGATTTTATTATGCCAGATCATTACAAGAAATGGGATAGAATTGAAAATGGTAAAAAAATAGGTAAAGTTCCTGCTATAACTTGGTTTACAAATCTTCATGTTAAAAAACACCACGAAAAAATGATTTTATGGAAAAAATATTCGGAAGAAGAATATATTAAATACGATAATCTTGATGCAATTGAAGTGAGTAAGGTTACTGAAATACCAGAAGACTATTATGGAATGTTAGGCGTGCCAGATACTTTTTTAGATATATTTAATCCCCAACAATTTGAGTTGATTGGTATTCCCACAGGTAATTCGGGAAAAGTTATAGGTGTAACAAAAAATTATCGTGGTAGAACAGATATTTCTCTTACTAGAAATGGGAAGACTAGTTGCCCTTATTCTCGAATAATAATAAAACGAATTAAATCATGAAGATTTATTTAAAGCCGATCACAATTAGGGAAATTGTGGAAAACTATAAGGATAGCGCAGAAGAAGGTGTTGTAGGTTATAATGGCAAATTGAATATAAGACCTGCTTATCAGCGAGAGTTTATTTATAAACCAGATCAACGCAATGAAGTTATAAGAACAATTATGAGGGGTTATCCTAATACAGCATTTCCACTAAACGTAATGTATTGGGCTAAGACAAATAATAATCAATACGAACTCATAGATGGGCAGCAAAGAACTATAAGTTTTTGTCAATTCTTTAATATGGAATTTTCAATAATCTTAGATGGTATGCCTAAGAAATTTGATAACCTTTCACCTGAAAAGAAAGAATACTTCTTAAATTATGAATTGCAGATTTATGTTTGTGAAGGAACACCAGAACAAAGATTAGAGTGGTTTTCAATTATAAACATAGCTGGAGAACCATTAACTTCACAGGAATTATTGAATGCTAATTATACTGGCACTTGGCTAAGTAGTGCAAAGCGTTATTTTATGAAAAGCAATTCCGCCGCATATGGTTTAGCAAATAAATATATAGATATTGAGGCAAATCAAAGTAGAGGCAAGGGTTTAGAAACAGCTATAAAATGGATATCAAGTAATAATGTAAAACAATATATGGCAGACCATCAAAATGATGAAAATGCTGATGTTCTTTGGTTGCATTTTAAAAAAGTAATTGAATGGATTCAAAAAAATTTTATAGATTACCATCGTGAAATGAAAGGGTTGGATTGGGGGCAATTATATGATAAGTATTTCGATATAACTTATAATCCAAGAATTATTTCTAAACAAGTGCAAGAACTCATAACAGATCCCTATATAACGAATTCAAAAGGCATATTTGAATATATACTCGGTAGTTCAGTTGATACAAAGTTACTTGAAGTTCGAATATTTGATGATGCTACCAAAAAATTTGTTTATACTAAGCAAACAGAAAAAGCTGTAAGGAAAAACACTTCCAATTGCCCGTTATGTGCGATTGGGCATGTTTCAAATAAACATAGAATATGGAATTTAAATGAGATGGATGCAGACCACGTTGCAGCTTGGAGTAAGGGAGGTAAAACAATCAAGAAAAACTGCCAGATGTTATGCAAAACACACAATCAAGCAAAGGGAAACAAATAGGAAATGGCAAAAGAGGATTTACTCTAATATTATTAAAGAAAGTTCTCGGAAACATTATCACCGTCAAATACCTTAGCATTATAATATTAAAATATATTTGTTAGTTTTGTATAAGCGAAAAGAAATAATAGCAGATAAATTTCAAATTTATAGAAATAGAAAGGAATAATCATGAGTTTCATCAAAGTTGATTGCGGAACAGTTCAATTGGAAAACTTACTTACTGTTAGTTTTGAAAATATTCAAATTTTAGGATGGTGTGTTAAATTAAATTATAAGAATCAAAAGGACCCGATTAGAATCAAATGTAAAAGCGAGGAGCAAGCAAGAAAGTGTTGTGATGAAATATCTAATAAACTTACGGATTCAGATAGTTCAATAATTTCATTTACAAGATAATATATGGTAGAAGAAAACAATATTGTTGATTCAGATAATAAATTAGAATATATCAAATCTGAAATCGAGAAAACTCAAACTTCAAATCAACGAAGAGCAATTGTAAAGTTTGTTCTTGCAGCATTAGGTAGCATTCCATGGGTTGGAGGTTTTGTTGCAGCAGCTGCAAGTATGAAAACAGAACAAGGCGATATTAGAAGAGAACAATTGCAAAACCAGTGGTTAGAAGAGCATACTAAAAAAATGGGTAAGCTTGCTTTAAATATTGGAGATATTACAGAACGATTTGAAACTATTGGTGAAAAAATAGATGAAAGAATAGAAAGCGAAGAATATTTGGATATTGTGAGAAAAGCATTTAGAACTTGGGATGAAGCTGATACTGACGAAAAGAGAAAGTATATAACTAATTTGATAGAAAATGCTGCTGGTACAAGATTATGTTCTGATGATGTCATAAGATTATTTATTGATTGGTTGAAGATTTATCATGAAGCACATTTTAAAGTTATAAGAGAAATTTATTCTACACCAGGTGTAACTCGTTATGATATTTGGATGTCAATTTATGGTGAAATTGTTAGAGAGGATTCTCCTGAAGCTGATTTATATAAATTGTTGATAAGAGATTTAAGTACTGGAGGTGTAATTAGGCAATTTAGAGAAACTACGGATGATGGAAGATTTTTAAAGAAGAAACCTCCTATTCATAAAGCAAAAACAACAATACTGGAATCAGCATTTGAGAATAGCAAACCTTATATTTTAACCGAGTTAGGGAAACAATTTGTTCATTACACAATGAATGAATTAGTTCCTAGAATTGGTTAAGACAAGTTAGAAGCAAACATAATAACAACTATGAAACTATTGCCATCACAAAAAGACATTTTATTTGACCTTATCGTACAAGTTGGTCTTTCTCCTTCTCAATTTGAATTTGGAGAAATTGCGAGCAAAAAATCATCGGGAAAAAAAGCGACAAAATTAAAGTTCGTAAACTCAGAATATTATTTCCTATTTGAAACAGGAATAAAGTCAACGAAAAGTCATTTAGCCGTGTTTTGCCCTGGTGAAACTGCACACACCGTAAGCGAATATCCTGGAAGTTGGGATTTACAGTTAAATTATGTTAGACAGTGGTTGAGAAATCTTGTAAAAGAAATAAATTCTCCAAATAAATGGGATAGATTAAAAAAGGAAATTGAGGGCATAAAAATTAAGTTTGACAACGATGAAGACAAATTTTCTGTTCACGAATATGAAGATTTACAGAAAAGAGTTGTAGCATTAAAACAAGGTTTGACGACCATTGGTCTATTAGATGGTCAAGTCAATATTATAAATGAAAAACTTGATCATCTAACTGAGCTAGCAAAGGAGATGAATAAATTCGACTGGAAAAGCTTATTTATAGGAACAATAATTAGCATCGTTATTCAACTAGGCGTGACGCAAAACAACGCTAGATTATTATGGGACTTAATAAAGCAAGTATTTAACAACTATTTGCTACCCTGAAATTAATAAACCTCCAATTTCATAACATCAAGAAAATGCAATTGTTTGACATATGCGATGTAAATGCAACATGCGCTTACTTGCATGTCGTTTTAAAACAAATATGATAGGACAATCTCCTTATTTCAAAAGTATCATCTTTTTAGTGATGGTGAAATTATTTCCTGTCTGAAGTCTCTAGAACAATACGCTTGACGGAATGTTCCCATGTTCGGAAACATTGAAAATATATTCGTATGTGCCAACATTCTGGAATTGATTTATAAGAGCTGCGACTTCCCTGCCCACTCTTCTGAAGATTCTCTCCCATAAAACCGGAGAGATTTCTCATGAGTTTTACTATATAAATGATCTCGCCCGTACAACACCTTCAAGTTTCTCTAATATAAAAGTACATGGAATATTTTATTTATCTTTCATTTATTATATTGGTCAGGAATTGTGACACAGAAACGAATAAACAAACTTTATAAATATTTAAACAAATAACGAAATGAGAAAATTAATATTCTTTATGCACACTTCACTTGACGGTTTTGTGTCAGGTCTTAAAGGAGAAATGAACTGGATACATATAGACGATGAGATTTTTGACTTTGTTGCTACGATGACCGACAAAGCTGACTCGGCGCTATATGGACGTGTAACTTATGAAATAATGCAGAGCTATTGGCCCAGTGCCGGCGAGCAGCCAAACGCATCAAAACACGACAAAGAACATTCGGCTTGGTACAACAAAGTTTCAAAGGTTGTTTTATCCAAGACACTCAGCGAAAAAGGGCTTGAAAATACAAAGGTTATTAAAGACCAGCTTGCAGACAACATAAATAAAATAAAATTGCAGGACGGTAAAAATGTTATAATTTTTGGAAGTCCGTCTGCTTCTCTTTCATTATTAAGTCAAGGTCTGATTGACGAGTTTTGGTTATTTGTTAATCCGGTGATTCTTGGAAAAGGCATTCCTCTATTTAAAGGTGTGAAAGAAGCAGCTAAACTGAAACTTATAGAATCGAAAACATTTTCTTACGGAGTAATTGCTCTTCACTACGAAACAAATCGCAATTAATGTGACACTTGCGGCAACTTTGTGCCTCTCGTGTTTTGGCGTTATAAAATACATTAACCCAAATAAAAAAGGCGGACTTTCGTCCGCCTTAATTTTAACTTCTTGCTTTGCTATCAACTAACAACTGTTCCGCCTCGGCGGACGCAAAAAACGCGCAACTATCAACTAATTTATTTGATAAGCATCATTTTCCTTATATCGCTGAATCCATTCGATTCCATTCGGTAGAAATAAACACCACTCGAGAATTGCGAACCGTTAAAGTCAACCGTGTGATATCCGGCCGCTTTCACTTCATTCACTAGCGTTCTTACTTCCCTTCCAAGAACGTCGTATATTTTAATCGTTACTAATCCCTGTTTCGGTAATGCAAAGTTAATCTTAGTTACAGGATTAAACGGATTCGGATAGTTCTGGCTTAATGAATATACAAGAGGTATTTCATTTCCGATTTGCTCGAAACCGGTTATATTGTTATTGACGTAGTCAATTCCTGCTCGTATAAAACGCTCTGCAGGTGAACCCGCAGGGCTTGTAGCTGTAGGTCTGAGTGACTCAATGTCAACACCGAAGGTTGCTACATTCCAGTTTGTATTGTAAAGACCTATTCCGCTCAAAGTGTCAACGCTTGTCATTCTAGGTCTGAATTTATACAACACATGCTGCTGTGTCCCTGCAATCGTGAACACTTTTAAAGCGTCAGGCCATGAACCGACAGTACTGTCAGCGATACCCGGGTTAACGAACGTACCTATGAGACCAATTGCTCCTGTTCCCGGCCTATCAGCCGTCCAGTTCCATCCGAGATAATTGTTCACAAAATCAAGGTCGTAATAACTGGAAGCTGACCTTCCGTAATTATAACCAATATCCTCGGAGAAAATTATTAGTTTTGACTTTGTTTGCAATGTTGTTCCACCTGAATTCAGATATGCTTTTACAGAATCCTTTAGTCTTGTGTTAATTGAACTTGTTCCTTCGCCAAGTAATATAACAGTTTTATATCCACGTAAGGACATTGCGAGTACTGCAGTCTGGCTTCCTCTGTTGAATAAATCGAAGGTAATGTTTAACCTGCTTAATATACTTGCTGTTGAATCTTTAGAAGTTCTGCAAGCGGCTGATGTTGAGTCATAAAGCACCATCACATCACCTTTACTCTGGCGTTTTAGTTTAAGGTTAAATGTTTGTGTTGATTTCACGGAATCTGTTGCATTGTAAGCCCAGACTGCCCATTGACCTGATATTGAATCTCCGGGATTTACTCCGAGTCCTCCAAGTATAAAATCCAATCCCGAGTTAACAATTGATACTGTAGAATCAAATCCGCTCGGGAGTGTAAGAAGCGGAGTAGAAATTGTCGGTGCCCCGAACTTCCATTTATATGTAGTACCTTCGCCCGACCTTGTCCAATTTATGTTAATATTTGAATTATTGAACACAGATGTTACAATTGTTGAATTATTTGCAGGGATATTTAAACTGAACGGCGTAAGAACCGGAGTGCCCCTTGCAAGTGTAATTGTCCTTGGACCATTCGAAGATTTTAAAGAATCATTCGCAGGTGCATTATTTCTGAACGCCCAAACATCCCATGAACCGCTTATAGAACCTCCCTGACTGACACCTATTCCTGCTAATATATTATCCAGCTCTCCGAGAGTCATCGTTAACGAATTGCTGCCTGATGGAAGCGTTAAAAGCCTTGTCGGTAGTGCTGTTCCGAATATCCATTTATAACTTGCACCGGTTCTTGAAGTATCCCACGTAATTGTTACGGGTGTAGATGAACCCGGAAATGATGTAACTGTTGTACCCGCCGTTGGAGTTTGTATATTGAACGGTGCTAATGGTCCCGGGTCGAGCATGAATGAAGCTGTCCATGCATTATAAAAACCGGTTGAAGTTGATGCCTTATCGTCCATCCAGAATCCGAACACTTTATTGGCACCGATTGCAATTCCGATATAGTCGCCCATATATCCACCGCTCATACCTGTCGCCGGTTTGGGTTTGAAATGATGGTCAGTAATTTCGAAATCCGCAAATGTTGCTCCGCCGTCTGTTGACCTTGAAATCATAACGGTTGCTGAGTCAGCATTCGGGAAGTTCCTGTTGTCATAATAAATAATGTTTACACCACCGGCATCATCAACTCTTACTGCCGGGAAAAACTGTCTCTTGCCGTTGTTTAAAACATCCTGATTAACTCTAACTCCGGGCATCCAAGAAGCACCCTGATTTGAGGAACGGTATAACACAACGTCTTCATCCGAACCCGCAGGTGCATGGCTTATTTCCATCATTACGATGTAAATCCATCCGTTTCTCGCACCGCCGGATTTATCTACATCAATTCTTGGAAAGTCGTTTACTCTTAATCCCCATCCGCCGAATGTTCCGTTATTTCTGGCGCCGTTTACGTTAATGGCACTATCACTTGATGTAAAGTTTACACCGCCGTTTGTTGACTTTGCAAAGCCGAGATAATCAGCTCTATACGGTGAAGAATTCATGTTAGATACCCATGTTACGTAAACTTCACCATTAGGTCCTGCTGCCACATCGTGACCCTGAACGAAATGTCCGGAAAGTCCATTACTCAAAGTAACGTACGGCTCCCATGTTACACCGCCGTTCGTAGTTCTCGAAAACCTCGAAGCAGGAGGCGTACCTAAATTACACCACACTGTATATGATTGACCGTAATATGGACTTGTCGGTGAGTCGTCAGTATTGCTTAAATTCTTATCAACATTTGAACTCGTTTCCAGCATAAATGTTGATGAAAAATTCGCACCGTAGTTTGTTGAGTAATTGGCTCCCATACCTGTTAGACTACCAAAGTTTGTTGCACTTACAAGATGAGAAAATACAAATCTCATATTCTTGTCAACTACCGGTCCCGGGTCTCCGCGCTGGTCATTTGGATTACCTGAATTTATTACCTGATAACCTCCCCAGCTAACACCATTATCCGTTGAAACAAAACAGCCGGAATTTATTGAGCTGCTCGCCACATTATTCGATGACCCGAATAAAACACTTCTGTTTGCTTTATTCGAGGCAAGATACAGCTCTGTTTGCGCAACTGTTGTCGACGGTAATACCCTTACACTCGGAGTAACAACCATCATACCGTGAGTTGTTTCTACTTGTCTTGGAGCAGTTGTGAATTTCACAAATCTGTCCGGGTGACTCGGTAGTGGTACGTAATTTCCCAAAGGATTAACATGCGTAAACGCCTGACTCCATCTGGGACTCTCATTATCAATCTTTTGCCCCGTAAGAACAAAGAACCCAATAACGAGAATTGCTAAAACTGAAATAGTTTTTTTCATGTTATGTAATTTAATGATTTATAAAGATTTTTTAAATAATTCATTTTTGTATTCAATAATACGAAATTATCCTTTTCCTAATTCATAATCAATATATATTTAATAATTGTTCGCATTTTTTAAAAAACAATAATTTTGGGAAAATATTGTAATCCCTGATATTTAATGATTTCTCTTTTAAATCGTGAAAGGTGTATAGAAATGATTATTCTCGCAGGTTAGCTATATTAAAAAAGGCGGTAATCATTACCGCCTTTTATTATAACGAAAAGTATATCCTTATTTAATTAACATCATTTTCTTAATATTACTATAACCACTTGATTCCAGTTTGTAGAAGTAAACACCGCTCGAATATTCTGAAGCATTAAAATCTACAGTATAATTGCCTGCTGCTTTTATTTCATTAACGAGCGTTCTTACTTCCCGACCGAGAACGTCGTATATCTTCAACGTTACAAAACCCTGCTTTGGTATTGCAAAGTTTATCTTTGTAGAAGGATTAAACGGATTCGGGTAGTTCTGACTTAATGAATATGTTTGGGGCAATGTCGTACCGACAGGATTTACTGATGTTGCTGTATTAATTACGAGACAGATATTAGGTCTCGTGGATGCTGTGGACGTTGCTGTTAAGTTGCAGCCTGCACTATTATCAACATGATTGTGTACAACCGTTCCCGTCTGTGAAGTTCCTGCAACAGTGCTGTTTGATGACCAAGTATCATTATCAAAACACACTTCAATCAGTAAATTTCCAGTACCATTCCAATAGAACGGATTCTCAAGATTGATATACTGTAATCCGGTTCCCGGAGGTGTATAGGAAGCTGAATCCAATACCTGAGTCCATCCGGTTGTTGTCCATGATGAAATGGTAGTGCCGGATATTGTCTGCATCTTAATAGAAAAACCACTCATTGCCGGAGAACCAACTGTCAAAAACGTGAAGCCAAGTTTACTTATGAATCCGGCTCCACCACCGCCTGCCATTAATTCTGCTGCTTTAAAAAGCATTTGTGTTCTTGAATCTTCATAAAGCGTATAGAATGGATAACTTGTTGATGTTGTTCCAGTCCCGACACAAGATGTTGCTTGAGCAATAATTTTAAATGTCCTTAATGTTGTAGAATCTGTATTATGTGCAATTGAATTATCGCGTGCAAATACTCGGTATGATATCGAATCTCCTGGTTGCACATCCCCATTCACTGAATTAAATTCTGCAGAATAAGACGATCCGCCTGTATTAGTAAGCTTAAACTGCTTTATTCCGTTCGATGGATTATTTTTGTACCACTTTACCCATGCAGAGTCAACACCGATGTTATCAGTCACAGTTGCCGTTACGGTTGCAGGCCATTGTACTTTTGGTACATCTACCAAAGAATTATGTACAATTACCGGTCTTGAAGTATCAGTTGCTGCTATAAATGAAATTGTATTACCCGGGGCACCTGCTGGATAAGTTGCTGTTCTCATTAAACCGTCTGTTGCTGTAATATAATACCTGTAAAGTCCCGCTCCCGAAATCGGTAAATTAGCAGTCCAGTTGTCTCCGCTCGAGTTCGTCATTGTGACGTTCGAAGTAAGGGTCGGATTATCTTTCGAATAATAAAGTTTTACCGTAGATGGAGTTATAGGACTTCCCGCCGGTGTTATTATACAATTGATTTCTCTTGTTCCGGAAAGTTGTTCGGTGTTACCGAGATTTGTATGTGCTATCGATGGTCCGATATCAACTATTGCCGCCCAGGACTGATATCTGCCTACTCTGTTATCTGCCCAATTCGGGATTATCCTGTTATTACCTGATGTAATTCCAATGTAATCACCCTGATAACCTGTTGCTAATCCGGACATAGGTGCTGGTCTGAATTTCGCATCATTAACTTTTACTTCTGTCCAAGTCGTCCCACCATCTACAGAGCGGTTTACGTATGTATCTACTGAGTCATTGTTGTTTGAATTCCTGCAATCGTGATATACTACGTTTATTCCACCGCCTGCATCTACGTTAATTGCAGCATGATATTGAAGTTTACCATTTGCCGCATCCTGATTTACTCTTATTGGCGCACTCCAGGTCGTTCCCTGATCTGAAGACCTCCATAAGAATACGTCTGCTGCATCACCACCCACAAAGTTCTTTTCTGGTGCTACTACATATATCCAGCCGTTTCTCGGTCCGCCGCTTCTGTCAATATCAAGTCTTGGAAAACCTGCTACTCTGACTCCCCATGGCCCGAAAGATCCTGATCTGATTCCATTCATATTAGCTGCATTGTTCCTTGCTGTCCAGGTTACTCCGCCGTCTGTCGACTTTCCAAATCCAAGCGAATCTTCTGTTGAGTTCTGACCGTTCGTAGTACAGTTTGCCCATACTGCATATACATTACCCTCAGGACCTGCTGTTACATCACAACCCTGATGATGATGTCCTGATGCCGTCGGTGGACTTATAACTTGAACATTTGACCAGCTTACACCACTGTTTGTTGTTTTTGTAAATAATATTCTGTTTGTGTAAGTCACTCCGAACTCTGTATATACTGTATATGAATGCCCATAATAAGGGCTTGAAGATGCATAGTTTGTTCCCGAAAGATTTTTATCCGCGTTTGTTGTAGCGCCAGGGAATGTTATTGCCGGAGCCCAAGTCAGACCATAATTTGTCGAGTAACTTGCACCCATCGAATATGATTGAGTTATAAAAGAAATCAAATAAACGCCATCTTTATCAATCATTGGTGCCGGATCACCGCTATTTCTTACTGTTGTATCACCTCCGTACCAATTTAAACCACCGTTAGTTGAAATATATCCTCCTGTACTGAAATAGGAACCGCCCCAAAATATGTTTGCGGACCCAAACATAAGGTTTGGATTGTTCAAACTTGATGTTATTATTGTTTCAGATTGTGTACCCGGTGCATTTGTTGGATGTAATCTGAAGTTTGGACTTACTGCAAAGACACCTTGAGGAGTTCTTATGTATTGTGTTACTGTATTTGGATTTACGTAGTTATCTGTGTTTGGATAAGTTGGTAAATTGTCATACTGACCGACAGGTATAAACCTTGTCGATGCCGGATGGGGATTCCATCGCGGATCATTATTGTCGAATTTCTGACCGGTTAAAACAATAAAACCAATCGTAAAAATCGCCAAAATGGAGAGAGTTTTTTTCATTTTACTCGATTTTAATTTGTAAAAAACTAATATATTAATTATTCAATCTATTATTATTGGATGTGCAAAAATAAAGATTGTTCACAAATTATCCTTTTGACACTATAAAATCAATTGTAAATTGCATTTTATAAAATAAATTGAATAACTATTGATTGTTTGATTTATGTATTATTTTCGGTGCGGCAATTAGTGGGTGCCTAATTTTTTATCGATATTGAAGATAAAATTTTTGTTAAATTCATTCTTTTATCATAGTTTTTGTACTATTATATTTATAAATTCTTTATCAAATAAATCATTTTTAAATTATAATTAATAATCATGAAAACTAAATTATTTACAATTATTTTCGCATTAATATTCGCATCAGGATTAAATGGTCAGATTCTATTGGATGAGAATTTCAGCTACGCTGCTGGAGATAGCTTGCAGGCAAATGGTTGGACGGTGCACAGTGGTTCTACGGGTCCTATTCTTGTTGTTTCGCCTTCTTTAACTTATACCGGTTATCCTCTTTCAAACATCGGTAATGCAGCAAAAATTGACTCAGGTGGTTATGAAGACGTAAACAGAAATTTTTCTGAAGAAACCTCAGGAAATATTTATGTCTCATTCTTACTTAACGTTACGACAGCAAGAACGACAGGAGATTATTTCCTTCATATCGGACAGACTACATTAGGATCAACTTTCCGTATGAAAGTTTTTATTAAAGGAAATGATGCTTCAAGTTTCTTCCTCGGTATCAGCAAGGGTAACAATGTTGCTACTGCAACATTTTCCACTTCTACATTTAATTACAACACGACTTATCTTGTCGTCGGTAAGTATTCATTTCTAAGTGGTACGACTTCGGATGACCTTGTCAGTTTGTTTGCTTTCACAGCACCTAACCTCCCGGTTACAGAACCGGCAACACCATTGTTAGGTCCTTTAACAGATGCAACAACTGACCTGACAAATGCTGGTACAATTGCGTTAAGGCAGGGTTCTTCTGGACTGCGTCCATCGTTTATCATTGACGGTATCAGAATAGCTAAATTATGGTCTAATATAGTAACAGGCGTTATTCCTGTCAGTACTGTCGCAGAAAGCTTCAATCTTTCTCAGAACTATCCAAATCCGTTCAACCCTTCAACAACTATCAATTTCAGCATTCCAAAAACTGGATTTGTTACATTGAAAGTTTATGACATAAACGGCAGAGAAGTTAAAAACCTAATCAGCGAAAATATGAATGCCGGTAAGTATGAAGTTAATGCTAACTTCAGCGAACTAAACAGCGGTGTTTATTTTTACAAACTGAACCTTTCAGGAGATGTAAGTTTCTCCGACACGAAGAAATTTATGCTTGTAAAATAATTTTATAAATTCTTATTAATCCGGATTTATTTGTTTTGTAAATCCGGATTTTTTATTTCAATAGATTACACCGATGAATAAATTCATACTAAATGGCAATAATCTAAATGTTCTTGATTCAGTTAAACTAATTAAAGGTAATTATTCTCTTTCTGTTTCAAAATCTGCTGAATGGAATGTCCGTAATTCAAGAAAGCTTGTTGAACACTGGATTGCTAAAGAGGAAGTTATCTACGGTATCAATACCGGTTTTGGTGAATTCAAAGACGTAATTATTTCTAAGAATCAGACTGAAGAACTCCAGCGGAACCTTATCCTGTCACACTCTACTGGTGTTGGCTCGCCTGTTGAAGATGATGTTGTGCGTCTGATGATTCTGTTCAGGATAAACTCTCTTATTCAGGGACATTCTGGAGTCAGGTTTGAATTAATAGAGTTTCTTCTGAAATTCTTTAATGCACGACTTATTCCTGTTATTCCACAACAGGGTTCTGTTGGCTGTTCGGGTGATCTGGCACCGCTTGCTCATCTTGCCTCTGCTTTTCTTGGCGAAGGTTTAACGAAGTATAAAGGTAAAATACTGAAAAGCAAGGATGCGCTCAAAAAAGCTGGTCTTAAACCTTTTGTTCTTTCTTCAAAAGAAGGGCTTGCTCTTATCAACGGTACGCAAATGATGTCTGCATATCTTTGCGTTTCGCTTTATGAATCGTTAAAACTTTCTAAACTCGCTGATATCGCTGGAGCAGTTTCAGTAGAAGCCACTAAAAGTACTGATACCGCCTACGACCATCGTATCCAAAAAATCCGTCCGCATAAAGGACAGATTGCTTCTGCTGAAAATTTAAGGAAACTTCTTAAAAACAGCGGTATTATAAAATCACACGAAGATTGTCCGAGAGTTCAGGACGCATATTCTATTAGATGTATTCCGCAAGTGCATGGTGCTGCTAAAGATGCAATTAATTATTGTGTTAATGTTCTTAATACTGAAATAAATTCCGTTACTGACAATCCTTTAATCTTTGCTAATGACAAAGAACATCTTGAAGGAGGTAATTTTCACGGTGAACCGCTTGCTCTCGCTGCCGATTTTCTCAAAATTGCTGTCTCGGAACTCGGTAGTATTTCAGAAAGAAGAACAGCACGGCTCGTTGACGGAAGCCTCAGCGGTCTTCCAAGATTTCTAATCAAAGAAGGTGGCTTGAATTCTGGATTCATGATTGCCCAATATACCGCAGCCGCTCTCGTGAGCGAAAATAAAGTCTTATCTCATCCTGCATCCGTAGATTCAATCCCTACAAGTGCAAATCAGGAAGACCATAATTCTATGGGTTCTATTGCTGCGAGAAAATGCTATGAAGTCATTTGCAATGTCAAAAACATTTTAGCTATTGAAATTCTCTGCGGTACGCAATCACTGGAATTTCTTAAACCGCTTATTCCCGGTGCTGGTGTCAAAAAGGCTTTTGAATTGTTCAGAAAAAAGATTATGTTTGTTAAAAAAGACTTATACATGAAAGATTTGATTGAAAGTGCAAATAAAATATTATATTATTCCGATTTTATCGAGCAGATTGAAAAAGTTACTGGTAAACTAAAATGACATATTGGAGAAACGTTTAAATAATTTATTTTTCTACTTAAAAAGGCTCTACCAGAAGTATGATACTGACCAGATTTGGTTCTTATCCTCTGGTGTTTCTTTTAGTATCCTTTGGGTTATTATTCCTACACTGCTGATATTTCTTGGTATTCTCGGATTTTATTTCGATCAGGTCAATGCTGTTCAGAAAATTAATGAATATATCAACCAGACTCTGCCTGTAAATTTTGAGATGAAGGATAAAGTAATAGAAACAATCTCAGGCAAAGCTTTCGAGCTTTCTCAAAATGCTCTGATAACAACTCTGATAGGTCTGTTAGGAGTATTCTGGGCGATGAGCAGTATGTTCAGCTACATGCGAGATGCCCTCAACAGAATTTTCGATGTTAAAGAATCTATAACTTTTTTAAAAGGAAAACTTCGTGATTTCGTTCTGCTTCTTATTATTATTGTGTTGTTTTCTTTCACAACTATTGTTACTTCTGTTCAGCAAATTGAAAACGAGTTTATCAATTTTATTTTTACTTCTGTTTCATCCGTAATTAGCTCAAGTATTTTTCTTCTTTTCCTTCTTCCTTTCTTTATTTCTTATGTAATGTTTTTCTTTCTTTATAGATTTGTTCCTCATTATAAGATTCCGACTCGATCCCTGCTTTTTGGTACTTTAATCTCTGCTTCCCTTTATGAACTCCTGAAATATGGATTTGCTTATTATATTCTCCATCTCTCTAATTATACCGCAGTTTATGGTGCATACGCTGCTATTGTAGTTTTTATGCTGTGGATTTATCTTTTATCTCTGATTTTCTGCACCGGTGCAGCGTTGTCAAAAATACACATGGAGCTGTATAAGCTCGAACTAAAATTTAACAATAAAGAAAAATATGGAACAGAGGAAATTATCCCGAACGATTGAAAAATTCATAACTGAGGCTCCAAATTTCAAGAAAACTGAAGACCTGCTAAAATACGTTCTGCATCAGATTATCGGTGACGAGAACATTGGTATCAGCGGCGGGAGAATCTGGAAACTAAACAATAATAAAAAAGCGTATACGCTCCTCGACCAACTTGGTGACGTTAAAAAAATTGATAAAGGTTTCGTCCTTGGACTAGACGAACTACATATTCTCCACGAGATTTCTAGAAAAAGAACTGTAACAACAATGGAAACGAATGTTTATCTTAAAAGAAGAGGCATTGCAAACTATTCTGCAACAGGCATTGGCGAAAAATATAAAATTCTTTACAAAAATAAACCTTTAATTCTGTATCAGTTCATCCTCGCATTTAATGGAAACATTATAAACGATGAATTTCTTTACACACTGAACATAATAAGCGTTACAATTAATTCTATTATTCGTACTAAAAGAATTGAATCAAAAGCTAAGGATAATATCACAGAACTCGCCAAAGCTAGCGAGATTCAAAGAAGCATTCTTCCCGAACATGGTTATGAATTCGGTAATTATGAAATGTACGGTGTTTCTATTCCCGATAAAATTGTAGGCGGCGACTTTTTTGATTACATAAACATAGCGGATGATAATAAACTCTGTATTGCAATTGGTGATGCCGCATCTAAAGGTATATCTGCGGCTGCTCAGGCTTTGTATATTTCTGGCGCCCTGAAAATGGGAGTTAGCTATGACGTAGGTTTTACAACACTTCTGAAACGTATCGGAAACCTCGTCAATGAAACATTCCCGAACGAAAGATTTGTTACTCTCTTCCTTTGCGAACTTTACAAAGATAAAAAAGGTCTGTGCGTCTATGTTAATGCGGGTCACAATGCACCCTTTGTCCTGAAGTCCGGTTCAAAGGATATAATTAGTCTTTCTTCAACCGGTTCCGTCCTCGGTCCTTCACCTAATCAGGATTATTATCTTGATAGTCTTTACCTTGAAAAAGGAGATAATTTAATCCTTTACACAGACGGTATTGTCGAAGCAACTAATGATAAGTTTGAATTCTACGGTGAAGACAGATTGAAGAATTTAATTATTCAGAACAAAAATGCCGGACCTGAAATAATGTGTAAAAGAATCATTGAAAGCGTCCAGAAATATTCTGCTAACGGAAAATATTCTGACGATAGAACACTCGTTATTATAAAAAGAGTTAAATAAAAAATGAAACTATGTAGGTTCTATATACTGCTAATCATTTTTATATTATCCATAGGTAGTGCTATTTCTCAGTCTAAAGATGATAAACGCTTTACAATTCTCAGAAATATATACTCCTGCAGCTTCGATTCTGCTGAAGCAAATATTAATGACTATATTTCTGAATACCCGAACGAACCTCAGGGACATTTTCTTTACGTCCTTTCCGACTGGTGGAAGATTAACATTGATAGAAAAAATGCTTCTCTCGACGATGCCCTCAACGAAAAAGTCAATAAGTGTATCGATTTCTGCGATGCTATTCTCGACAAGAATCCAAAAGATGTTGATGCTCTCATCTATAAAGGCGCCGCACTTGGTTATAGAGGTCTTTCAAAAAGCCTCCGCGAAAACTGGCTCTCCGCTGCGGACGACGGCAGGCAAGCTCTGAATCTTCTCGATGAAGCACTCGCTATTGCTCCGAAAAACAACGAAGCTCTTCTCGGTGTGGGTATCTATAATTATTTCGCCGAGTATATTCCGGATAGATATACTTTTCTTAAACCGCTAATGCTTATTTTTCCAAAAGGTGATAAATTAAAAGGTATCGAACAAATTAAAGAAGCTGAAACATCTAAACTTGCATGCTACGAAGCAAAATACATAATGGCATTTTTCAATATGCAATATGAAAGAAATTTTATCGAATCTGAAAAATACAGCAAAGAACTTTTTGATTTGTTTCCCTCTAACCCTGTATTCGAAAAAATGCTTTTCAACTGCTATTCCGGCTCGGGCAGATATTTAGAAGCCCTCGACGGCTGGCTAAAAGTTAGAAACAAAAATCTTGCTAAAGAAAACGGCTTTCAGTATGAATCTGTTCTTCGCGAAGCTGATTATTACATTACCCTTAGCCTCCTTAAACTCGGTAGAATTGATGAACTTGAACAGTACATCAATGAATGCGAATCACTCTCCGAAAAAATTGATTCAGAAGATACTTCTTTCAAAATCTATATTTACCTAATGCAAGGTATGAAAAACGATATAATCGGAAATCGAAGCAAAGCTATTGATTACTATAAAAAAGTCCTCGACTCCCGTGAATTCGGAAATAGCCACTCAGAAGCAAACCGCTTCATCAGCACTCCCTACCAAAAACCTTTCTGATTTATTAATAGAATTAAAATTAAATGCCTAAGAAGGAAATAAAAATGCTTAATTAATATTTGAATTAAAATTTATTGAATTCAATTCCTCTGAACTATAATAATATTATATCTGTTTCCAGACTATAATTTATTAATTAAATATTAAAATTATGAAAAGAATTTTATTCACTTCATTCATTCTAAGTTTGATGCTGATTGCTGTCACAGCAAACGCTCAGTATCTTTCCGAAACATTTGAATCATCTTGGACTGGAAATCCTGAAGCACCTTCAGGTTGGACACAGTCTCGTGTTGTACTTATTGGTAACGGTATTCCGGACGGCATTAGTACTACATCAGGTGAAAAAGACTGGCAGAGAAACGAAAATACCGGTACTGCCACATGGTCATTGACTCCATCTACTCCCGGTACTGTTCCTAATGCAGCAGTTTCGGGTACAGGTGTCGCCTGGATGCAAACAAGGGATTTTGGAGGTTCATCACAAAACTGGGGTTCAAGAAGGTTGGAATCCCCAACAGTAAATCTTACATCGTCAACCAGCCCTTATGTTAGATTATGGATGTATTCGGCAGACGGGAGTTCAACGATTAATTTTAAAATAATGGCGTCAAGCGACGGAGGCTCTAACTGGAAAGTACTTCAGCAGATTCCGTCTAACTTTGGACAAACAGCAGTAAATTCAGCTACTCCGTGGGAAAGAATTACTGTTGCAATTCCTTCCGATCTCAGGACTGCTAACATGAAAATTGGTCTGGAAATTAGTTCTGTATGGGGAACTAACAATCTCTTTATTGATGATGTTATAATCGAGGAATATACACCAACAACTATAACTTCTATTGCAACTGGAAATTGGAATTCTACATCAACCTGGTCGGGCGGTGTAATACCGACTTCTGATAACAATGTGGTTATAGATGCAGCACACACTGTTACTTCGAACGTAAATATTGCCAGAATGCAAAACCTTACAGTTAATGGTACTATGAATTACAGTTCCTCCACATTAACACTATTGAATCAGATATTTGGTAATTTAACTGTAAATTCAGGCGGTACGTATAATTCCTTTTTCAGCACTACAGGCAAACGTACGTACCTAACCGGAAACTTAAATAATGCAGGTACTATTAATTTTGGTATATCAGCAGTATCTACTTCAGAAGCTGCATTAGTCTGGCTTGGATTCGGAAATGCTACATTTACCAACACAGGTACAATTTCTTTCTCAAAGATAAATACTATTTGGCATGCTAAGGACGGCCAGATTACTTATAATTCTCCTGTTACTATTACTACAAGAGCAGTATTTGCGCTTGGTACCGTTAATCCAAACTCAAATTTAACGTTAGGAAATTCATCTGCTGCTACTACGATGACAATTGAACGTTTAAGAGGGTCATTAACATCTGCTCCCGCCTTCGGTTCAGGAGTTACGAGAAATCATTTGTACAATGACGGTACAGGTGTAACTAATCTACTAACAAATAATGTTGGACCATGCAACAGAATGAATACGGTTCCCGGTGTTGAAGTTGAAGATTTATCAGGTACAAATACTGTTACAGGGACTCTTACAATTAATACTCATGGTAATGTTGAACTTGCCTATCCTTTAAACGTTGGTACGGCAACTACTGGTAGTATGACTTTAACAAGAGGTATTTTTATTACTACTCCTGTTAATATATTAAGATTATCATCTTTTTTTACACCTCCGTCAGGTGTGGATGCTAGTAAGGTAACACCACCGACAACTCATGGCAGCTATATCTCGGGTCCTGTAAGAATTGATTTTCCAACTACTACTTCTACCAGAAACTTCCCTCTCGGAAGCGGTACAAATTATAACGATTCTGTTCCTACTTCAAATATAAGAAAACTTGTTTCTTTAGCTACAACAACTGCTTGGACATCCGGAACTTCAATTACGGGTTCCATAACAGGAAAACCATCCGGCTCTTTTGTAGCGGGTGATTCTTCCACAACAGTTACAGGCACCAGAAGTTATTACTTTGATTTGAACGGCGGATCTGATATTCCGACTACTGCTACTATTGCTATGATATTTGACAATTATGATTACGGAAACGGCGCAGGCAGTGATAGCCTTCTCGGCTCGCAGAACAATATTCGTATTATTCAATCTTCAGCATTGACGGGGACATGGTCTTCCAGAACAAATGCAAGCGGTTCCGGCTCGATTGTTGCTAACACAAACTACACAAGGACATCTCCGACTGTTGCTCCCGGACCCATTGGTCCTCTTGCAACAAACGGAGGTTATTTTGCTTGGGGAACTTCAGCTCTTTCAAACGATGCTGGAATTTCATTAATTTCACCCTCAGGTACATCTTTCTATGCAAACGGAACCACAAATATTCCAATGACAGGTAAAATTGTTAACAATGGAATTTCTGTAACAACGACTTCTATATCAGTAACAAGAAAAATAATTGGAACAGCTTATTCTGATACAAAAACAGTTCCGGCAGGATTAGCCCCAAGTGCAACTTCTGATATAAACTTCGCTGATTTTACTGGATTCACAATCGGTGCAACTTATACTATTAAGGATTCTCTTTATTTTGTTGGCGATGCTATTTCCTCAAACGATACACTTTCAGCAACCTTTACTCCTCAATTTGCTAAAACAACATTGGTCATATATGGTACTGATACAAGAAGCAGGGATTCATTAACTGCTCATATTAACGTAATCGGCTTACCGATAAGTGAATTCGATTTCTTAGCATCACTGCCAACCATTAGTTTACGCAACTGGAGAAGTGTTATTTATCTTATTCCGTCTGGCGGAACATGGACAAGTGTAATTAGAGATTCTTTAAAGTCATTTCTTGATAATGCAAATGACCCCGTTGATAAAAAAACTTTGTTAATATTTGGAAATGACATCGGTTATAACAACGACCCCAGAAGAAATGTTTCCGCAGCTTCTGCTGATACAACCTTCTACAGACAGTATTTAAGAGCTCAATATTGGTCTGATGATTGGGTAGATAATTTTCCTCTAACAGATAGTACTGTTAAAGGAACAGGATCTTTTGCTTCTCTTACAAATCAAAGAGTAAACGACCCTTATCCCGATTGTATTACGCCCGCATATTGGAACCAGGGAGCGGGTACACTGACCAGTGCTTTTATTCCGATAACAGAATCAGGTGACGGTGATTCATGCGTGGCTGTATCATACGT
The DNA here is from genome assembly GCA_041649015.1 of Ignavibacteria bacterium. Taxonomy (NCBI): domain Bacteria; kingdom Pseudomonadati; phylum Ignavibacteriota; class Ignavibacteria; species Ignavibacteria bacterium. The sequence goes on along the minus strand of JBAZNU010000005.1, from coordinate 168,685 downwards.
CGGTACATATTACAACGTATTTTACGGTTCTAATACATATTCTAGTTATAAAGCAACCGACGACTTGGATGCTCCGACTGGTATGCTATTTCAGACTATAAATACATGGGTTAATAATACATCAGGTGTTTTACCGGTTTCTCTTTCATCTTTCACGTCATCGGTTAACAAAAACTCTGTAGAATTGAAATGGAAAACCTCAAGTGAAATTAATAACTTGGGTTTTGACATTGAAAGAAAATCGATGAACGATGCTGCTTGGAAAAAAGTTGCCAATATAAAAGGGGCTGGTAATTCAAACACTGAAAAAAGTTATTCATATAATGATGCGAATTTACAAACAGGTAAATACAGTTACAGGATAAAGCAAATTGATTTTAATGGAAATTACAAGTATTATGACCTGCAAGGTGAAGTATTTGTCGGTGTTCCTTTAAAATACGACCTCAGTCAAAACTATCCGAACCCGTTTAATCCTGTTACGAAGATTAACTTCGAACTGCCGAATGACAGTAAAGTTTCGTTGGTTATTTACGATGTAACCGGAAGGGAAATAATGCGACTTGTGAATAATGAAGTTAGACAAGCTGGATATCATACTGTTGTTATCAACGGTAGTACTCTATCAAGCGGTATTTATTTTTACAGAATGAACGCAGAAGGCAACGGAAAGAATTTTAACATGACTAAAAAAATGGCACTCGTGAAATAAGGACATATGTCCTATCATATTATTTATAGATAGGTATTAGTATAAACATTTGGGGAGATTTAAAATACGAGTTATAATATTCGTTTAAATACTCCCCTTTTTTTGTCGCAAAGAATTATATTACTTCTATAAAACAGCAATATTTTATCTTAATTTCAGATCTAAAGTTGAATTCCCTGCCTTAAATTTCTAATAATAGAAAATTACTTCATTTAAAAAATTTAATTTAATTTACTTCATTATAGATTTTTCTACAAACACACAATTAAAATAATAATGCCATTACCTTTAGTCCTGCCTTAAAGTCTGTCTTTACACCTGCCTTCAGACCTGACTTTAGACCTGTCTTTAGACCTGACTTTAGACCTGTCTCTAGACCTGTCTTTAGGCCCGACTTTAGACCCGACTTTAGTCATAGGTTGTGATTATTTACCCACAGAAAGGCTTCAGCCCAAATCAATAACATAAAACTACCTCTCGATTCCAATCCATCCAATCCACATTAAATAAGATTGTAACTCAAAAAAATATGACTGTAATCTCTTTTTTTTAAAGAATTATCAAAAAGAACTTTGAAGTTCTGAAATGTTCTGTTTCTCTGCAAACCTCGGCAGTTATTTTATACCATCAAAATTAAGTAACTTTTCACCGGTACTTTCCTAAATATCTCTTCAATATATTCGTAAAATCTCTCATCTTTCTCCATCTTTTTTTCAAGCTAACCATAGAAATCAACCCAAATTATTCCACCCAAAATCTAAATATATAGTCTTATAGCTATATTTTTTCTTTCGAATACCTTAAAATCAAATTTCCTTTCCATAATCATTTATCTTGCGATTTTATTAACCTTCTCCACGATACATCGACCTAAATTCAATGAAATCTCAACGTAAAGTCAGTTTATCTACGCCATTTTTACGCCACATGTGCGCCACATCTACGCTATTTTCTTGATTCTTTTTTTGAAATGTTGTTTTGAAATGCTTTATCGAATTATGTAGTACCAATACTACATAATATCATAGATTTTTTCTTCTAAAATCTACTCCGCAAATCTAATTATTATTTTCTGAAAAGTCAAGCTATTTTTGATTCAACGAAACAATTTTTTTCTGCTTTTCTATTTCATTTACTGCTCCTTTTCTATAAATTATCTCATAAAAAACTATGGCTCGTTTCGATAGCGGAATATTAGGTTATATGAGACGTAAAGTCGGTAAGATTGTTGCACGTATTCGTTATAACAAAGTTTATATTGCCCAAAAACCCGAAAAAATCAAAGTCAGCCAAACACAAAAATCCATAAATAACCGTGCTGTTTTTTCACGCCGTCAAAGACTTAATTCCGCTCTACGTAAAGATAAGCGTATTCAGGAGTTCTGGCGAAAAACCGAAGCTCAGGGTCTAAACGATAATACTAAACTAATGATCCGAAACAAACCCTTCGTCAATAAAGACTTTCTCCTTCCTGGTTGCGGATTTACTCCGCCTTCCAAAAATAAAATCATTGTTAATAATATTGATTATTCGTCTTACAATTTAGCTTTCGACTTTAAAATCGAACGCTCCGATAAAAAAGTACTCGAACCGCCTTATAACATCTGGGCGGTCGTTATTGTCGATATATACTACGAAGATTGCATTAGATATATTCTAAGAAATAAAAACATAGTTACTAAATCAGAGTATACAACTGTAGATTCTGAACCCACCGATACATTTATTAATATCTTAATTAATTATAACAATAATGTTTTTCGTGAAATAGCAAATATTGCCGATAAACTCTACGTTATGATAGCAGCCGTTAAGTATAACGAACTCAAGAATAAATATGAGTGGTCTGACACTTTCTTTCAGGATATTTCCCATTTTGCTTACAAAAGAGAAAATTTTCTTGCTCTTTCACTTCCCTGCAAGTATCAAGACTGAATTCTATTGATTCTCCTCATTTTATACTTGACTGAAAATCAAAAAGAGATGCTTTTCATAATTGATTAATATCCATAAAAATATTATATTTATATTTCCAAATTTTAAAAATTGAGGTACATTTGATTAAAGTAATTATTCAGGATACAGAGTCTCTTGATAAAGCTCTTAAAAGATTCAAGAAGAAATATGAAAAAGCCGGGATACTTAAAGAATTCAGGAGAAGACAGTTCTTCGTCAAACCTTCTGTTGAGAAGAAGATGAACAAGGAACGTGCTATCAGGAAATCAAAGAGAATTGTAGAAGAGGAAAATACTTAATAAGTTCATTACTTTATTTATATTAGTTTTACGAATTCCCGCATACAGGTTTGTATGTGGGTTTTCTTTTTTAAATATTCCTTTATTATTATTTAGTAAAACAGTAACTTACATTAATTAATCTTTGTCGCTATGGAAAAAACTAAACTTCATATTTATATTACTCCAAGTCAGATTTCTAAAAGAGTTAAGCAGCTCGCTGCTGACATTAATAAAGATTATGAACATAAGATCCCTATTTTTATCGGAGTCCTTAACGGAGCTTTCCTCTTTATGTCTGATTTGATTAGAGAAATTAAAGTTAACTGCGAAATTGATTTTCTAAAACTTTCAAGCTATGGCGACAGTAAAATTTCTTCAGGTCAGGTGAAAACTCTGAAAGAGCTCAATTGCGAACTTAAAGGCAGAGATGTCATTATCGTAGAAGACATAATAGATTCAGGACTTTCTATGGATTTTATTCTTAAAACTATTAAATCTCAAAAACCCGAATCAGTAAGAATTGCGAGTCTGTTAATTAAAAAGGGTACCCCAAAATTTAACTTCAAAATCGATTATCTCGGTTTTGAAATTGAGAATAAATTTGTAGTTGGTTATGGACTAGATTTTGCCCAGAAATACAGGAATTTAAAAGGAATTTATGTGTTATAAATATTAAATTTTTAAGCATGGCACAAACGAATAAAGATAATAAAAACGAAGATTTTAATTGGAACAGAGTATTTAAAATTGTACTTGGATGGTCAGCTATTCTTGTTGGATTTTTTCTGATAATGATTTATACAAAAAGCGGTGATCCAAAAACTAATGAAGTTACGTTCGACCAATACCAAAAACTTTTAACAGAACAGAAAATTGAATCGGCTGTAATTAAAAAATCAGAAAATAATTATGAGTTTATAGGTAAACTTAAAGCCCCCGAAACTTTAACAATAAACGGAAAACAGCTTACAGTTGACAGAATTTCACTCTATCTTCCTTACACAAACACTGACGAAGCAGTAATTAAATCATGGAAAGACAACATACCTACCTATTCATTTGAAAAGAATGATGGTGGGTGGTTAACTCCCGTTCTTAGTGCTTTACCTTGGATTCTTATAATCGCTTTCTGGATTATCATTATGAGACGTATGCAGAACGGAGGCGGAGGTGGTACCAAAGGTATTTTCTCATTTGGTAAGTCGAAAGCAAAAATGATGTCAGGCACTCAGATGAAGGTCACATTTGCAGACGTTGCTGGTGCCGATGAAGCCAAACAAGAACTATCAGAAATCATCGAGTTCTTAAAAAGTCCGGGAAAATTTCAGAAACTCGGAGGTAAAATACCGCGCGGGGTTCTTTTACTCGGTCCCCCTGGAACAGGGAAAACTCTTCTTGCACGTGCTGTCGCAGGTGAAGCAGGTGTCCCCTTCTTCTCAATCAGCGGTGCCGACTTTGTTGAAATGTTTGTCGGTGTTGGTGCTTCTCGAGTTCGTGACCTGTTCGACCAGGGTAAAAAGAATGCACCTTGTATAATTTTTATTGATGAAATAGATGCAGTTGGAAGGCATAGAGGTGCTGGTCTCGGCGGCGGTCATGATGAACGTGAACAGACTTTAAATCAGCTTCTTATTGAAATGGATGGCTTCGAACAGAACAGCGGTGTTATTATTATTGCTGCTACTAACAGACCCGATATTCTCGACCCCGCTTTACTCAGACCGGGAAGGTTTGACAGACAGGTCGTTGTCGATAGACCGGACGTCAAAGGACGCGAAGGCATTCTTAAAGTCCATACAAGAAAAATTCCTCTGTCTAACGATATTAAAATTGATACTATAGCAAAAGGTACTCCGGGCTTCTCTGGGGCAGATCTTGCCAACCTTGTTAACGAAGCCGCCCTGCTTGCAGCAAGAAGAAATTCCGATGTTGTTACTATGAAAGACCTTGAAAATGCTAAAGATAAAGTCATGATGGGTACCGAAAGAAGAAGTCTCATAATCTCAGAAAAAGAAAAGAAAACTACAGCGTATCATGAAGCAGGTCACGTTCTGGTTGCAAAATATACACCTGAAGCTGACCCTGTTCATAAGGTTACTATCATTCCTCGCGGAAGAGCTCTTGGTGTTACAACATATCTCCCGATGGACGAAAAGCATACATACTCAAAGGAATACCTTGAAGCGATGATTACTTATGCTATGGGTGGTCGTGCGGCGGAAAAACTTGTTTTCAATGAATATACAACAGGGGCAAGTAACGATATTGAAAGAGCTACTTCACTCGCAAGAAAAATGGTGTGTGAATTTGGTATGAGTGAAAAACTCGGTCCTATAACATACGGTAACAAACAGGAAGAAGTATTCCTCGGTAAAGAACTACATGAACACAAGAATTACAGCGAAACTACTCAGATTTTAATAGATGATGAAGTAAAGAAAATTGTTCAATCGTGTATGGATAGAGCCATAAAAGTTTTAACTGAAAATATCGATGTCCTGCACAGGTTATCTCTCGTCTTGCTCGATAGAGAAATACTTGATTCAGATGAGATTGACAAGGTGATGAAGGGTGAAGAACTCCCGCCTGTCGAAAAAGAGACTGATAATAACGGTTCTGTAAAGGATACTGCTGAGATAGCGGGTACTGTGAAACCACCTGCTGAAACACCCGCAGCAGTTAATAACTAAAGTATTTTATTTGTATTTAAGTAAAAGCGGGTTTAGGCTCGCTTTTTTAATTAACATATTGAATTGAACGAAAAACTTGATATAAAGATTGAACTGTATAGAAAGCTAATTCATATATTTTCAACTGTTATTCCTGTAATATATTATTTTACTTCTAAAGAATTCATTCTAAGTTTAGTTGGTATAGGCACTGTAATTATGATTGCTCTGGATATACTTAAGGCTTATACCGTAACGTTTGAGAAACTATACAAAATGTTCTTTCATGTTATACTAAGAGAAGATGAAAAAGATTACAAGAGAAACCTTTTCACCGGAGGAACATATTATGCAATAGGTATTTTTCTGGCTCTCTTGTTATTTCCTAAGGAAGTTGCTATACTATCAATATTGATTATGATTTGGTGCGATACCCTCGCTGCTTTGATTGGAAAGACTTTTGGAAAGAGAAGAATTGTGGGGGAGAAAACTTTTGAAGGCAGTACAGCATTTACAATAACAGGATTTATTTTGATTTTTATATTACAGAATGTTTTCCCGGATTACAATTTTTACAAAGCAGGTTTCATTACTGTTCTCTTTGCAGCAATATTCGAACAATTAAGTATTCTGAAAATAAATGACAATTTAAGTCTGCCACTTTTTTCAGGTTTAGTTTTTATAATTATAAATAGTATTATCTAATATGGCTTTAAGATGTGGTATTGTTGGATTACCAAATGTTGGAAAATCAACATTATTCAACGCTCTCACGGAATCTCAGAATGCTGAGGCTTCTAACTATCCTTTTTGTACAATAGAACCAAATGTAGGTACTATCATCGTACCCGATAAAAGAATAGTCGAATTGGTTAAAATATTTAATCCAAAGAAAATTGTCCCTAGTACGATTGAGTTCGTTGATATTGCTGGACTCGTAAAAGGTGCATCAAAAGGTGAAGGACTTGGAAACCAGTTTCTGTCTCACATTCGTGAAGTTGAGGTTATAATACATATCGTTCGCTGTTTCGAAGATAATAATATCATACATGTTAGCAATAAAATCGACCCTAAAGATGACATTGAAATCATTGAGACCGAATTAATTCTTAAAGACCTCGAGACTATTGATAAACGTCTTGAAAAATCCGGAAAGAGTCTGAGAGTAGGAGATAAAAGAGTTGCAAGAGAAGTTGAACTACTAAATGGTTTAAAAGAACATTTCAATACTGGAAGACTCGCTAAGTACTATATCGAAAAACTTTCCCATGAAGATCAGCAGATAATGAGAGAAATGCAGCTTCTTACCGATAAACCGGTTATTTATGTTGCAAATGTTAACGAAGATGAAATTACTGGAAATCAATATACAAATATCGTCCAAAGAATTGCACAAAAAGAAGATGCTAAGTTCTTAGTCCTCTCAGTAAAAATCGAGTCTGAAATTGCGGCATTGGATACTATCGATGAACGAAATGAATTCTTACAGGATCTCGGCATTTCAGAATCCGGTCTTCACAGACTGATTCATGAAAGCTATGCACAGCTTGGTTTGATTACTTTCTTCACCGCTGGCGATAAAGAAGTACATTCCTGGACCATCGAAAAAGGACTTAAAGCCCCTCAGTCTGCTGGAAAAATTCACACCGACTTTGAAAAAGGATTTATTCGTGCTGAAGTTATAAAGTATAAAGACATGGTTGAGTATAAATCTGAAGCAGCTGTGAAAGATAAAGGATTAATGAAAGTTGAAGGCAAGGAATATATAGTTGAAGACGGTGATATTATGTTTTTTAGGTTTAACACTTAGCCTTGTTTTATTTTCAATATTTTTTAATTTTAATTTCAATATAGTATAATTTATGATATTTGTGAAAAAATCCCGAACACATATTATTTTGTTATATTACATACTAATTCCCCTTATCACAATTAGTTATTCTTCTTTATTAGCCGTTGATGATAGTTCAAAATTTAACATTGAATCTCTTTCGGGATTTTCAACAATAGATAAAGTAAAACTGTTGTCAGATTCTGCTGTTAAATACATCGATTCCAATTTCCCTAAATCAATTTATTTTGGAGAACTTGCTCTATCTTTCGTTGATGACGATACTCCGGATTCCCTCAAAATTAATCTTTATATACTTTTGTTCAGAGATAATCACATGCTGGGAAATTATGCTAAAGCTCTTGAGTATCTATATGCCGAACTGAAAATACTGGAAAAAGATTACAATCGCAATAAGTTAAACATCGCAACTTGTTACGTAAATATCGGAGAAACTTACAGGGCTGCAAATGACTATGACAATGCGATAAAATACATAACCGTTGCTATAGACATTTATTCAGGTATTAACAACGATGATTCGAATAAAGGATTAGTAAGTGCATACGAAAGAATGGCTGCTGTATACTTTGAACTTGCGGTTAATAAAGGAAATCTTGATTTCATTATCAAGTGTAAAGAATTTGCATTTATTTCAATTGAACTCGCTGATAAGTACAATCTTATACAACGTAAAATTAGTAATTGGAATATTTTAGGTGCTGCTGAAATGTACGATAATAAACCTGAAATAGCTCTTAAATACCTTAGAATGGCTCTCGCTGAATCACAATCTGAATCTGAGTATAATAATAGAATTAACATTCAATCAAATATTGGTGGCTGTTACGTTATCCTTAAAGAATATGAAAAAGCAATTGAAATTTGTGAACCCGCTTACAATGAGGCCAAAGAAAGATCTATTACCGTTTATATCAAAATGTCAAGCAAGATTCTTTACGATTCTTATAGTGCACTTAAACAATACGAAAAAGCTTTTTATTACCTGTCTGAATTTACAATAGCAAATGAAATAATTAGAAATGAAGAGAGGGATAGAAAAATCTCTATGATTGAGCAAAAATATTTAAATGAGATCAAAGACAGCGAGGTAAAAAAAGAAAGGGAAAGATATTTTATTCTTTCTGCTGCTGGCACAGTAGTTATTTTGGTGATATTATTGGGTATCCTTTTGAGAAACAGAGTTCTAAACAAAATTAATAAGCAATTAAAGGAAAACAGCGATTTAATTTCTGAACAGAAAACAAAACTGGAAGAAGTGAACGCATCACAGAATATGTTTTTTTCTATTTTATCTCATGACCTTCGCAATCCTTTCAATGGCATACTTGGTTTCCTCAATATCTTGAAAAATGATTTTGATAATTTAAGTATTAATGAGAAGAAACAGTACATAGATTACGTTAACATTTCAGCTAATCAGGTATTCAAACTCATCGAAAAACTGCTCGAACTTTCCAGACTTAAAGACGGCAGATACCAGTTTAAACTGGAAAATGTGAATATCCGCGAAATAACAGAACAGGTTTTACAACTTCAAAGAACTAATACTCTGAATAAAAAGGTCTCACTTGTGAATAATATCGCTGAAAATATTTTTATATATGCAGATAAAGTATCTGTTGATACTATTCTTAGAAACCTTACAGATAATGCCATAAAATTTACTCCGGCAGGTGGAAATGTTTCATTGGAAGCTGAAGTAAAAGATGGGAATGTTGTTATTTATGTTAAAGATAGTGGTGTTGGTATGGACATCAATGATATGAAAAATATTTTTAGACTCGATAAGAGAATAATATCTAAAGGTACCAATGATGAAAAAGGAACTGGTCTCGGTCTTTATGTTTGTAAAGAAATGATTGAAAGAATGAACGGAAACATTAAAGTTGAAAGTATAATCGGAAAAGGTAGTACTTTTATAGTCACTTTACCTAAAAAAGTTTGATCTATATCAGTCTATTCCTATTATTCGAAGACCATTCACTGTAAGAAACGTAAATAAATAAGCTAAACCAGTATAAAATACTACCTGCAAAATAGGTATTCTCCAGCCCCCTGTTTCTTTACGTGTAATAGCAATTGTCGATATACACTGTAATGCAAACACAAAGAATATTATCAATCCGGTAGTTGTAGCAGTAGTAAACAGTTTCTTGTCTGTATCACCATACTTAGCGTCACGCATCGCATTAACTAGTGATTCATTTATATTATCACCTTCCGCTGTTATCTTAAATATTAGTGCAAGTGAACTGACAAAAACTTCCCTCGCTGCAAATGTAGCAATTAAAGATACTCCTACTCTCCAGTCTAATCCAAGAGGTCTCATTACCGGTTCAATAAGCTTTCCTATTTCTGAAGCGTAAGAATTTGCTATTCTGTCTGCGTCAATTATTTCCTGAATTTGTTCTGAGTTCATACTTTCATCACTCTGTATAACAGGATTATTATTGGGGAAATATGTTAATGCCCAGAGAATTATCGAAAATACAAGTATCGTAGGTCCGGCTTTTTTGACATACTGAATTGCATTTGAGTATGTATTTTTCAGAACATTCCTGAACTTTGGAATTCTGTATACGGGTAACTCCATTATGAATGAAGAATTGTCTTCTGTTTTCAGAAATACTTTCTGATATTTATTAACAATTACTGATATTCCAAAAGAAGCGATAATTCCAAAAAGATATATAAGTGATAATATAATCCCACTTAGAAGAAACTTTCCGGGAAGCAGAAATGAAAGTAATAATCCATATACTGGTAACCTAGCGCTGCAGCTCATTAAAGGTATTATGAATATGGTAAGCAGCCTTTCCTTTCTGTTTGTTATAGTTCTTGCAGCCATAATTGCTGGTATCGCACAGGCAAACCCCGATAACATTGGTACAAATGACCTGCCGTTTAATCCTAATTTCGATAATGGTTTGTCAATAAGCATCGCTCCTCTCGCGAGGTATCCCGAATCTTCAAGTAATCCCAGAATAAAGAATAGCATAAATATCTGCGGTAGAAATACCATTACTGCTCCTGTTCCTCCTATGATGCCACTAGATATTAAATCCGTGTACCAATTATGTTCATGCCCGCTGACTACTAATGATGAAAGAGTTTGAAACAATGAATCTACTAAATCCATTAATGGAGATGCAATCCAGAATATCGAAGCAAATAATAGTCCCATTACAGATGCAAACGTAAACAAACCCCAGTATTTGTGTAACAGCAGACTATCTATCTTCAAAGTTAGTTCGTCAGGTTTGTTTAAAACACTTATTTGTCCTTTTATATGTAATGATTCATTTGCTTTTTCAAGATTTGTCTGTTCTTTTCTTTCAATTACATTATCTACTATTTCCTCTATTTCATTGTAAATTTCTATTATCGAATCATCTTCAAACTCTTTTGCAGATGCAATACTCGGTTTGATTTCAGCTGTCTCTGCCTTCAAATACTCTATTAGATTGTCAATTCCAAATCCCGTCCTCGAATTAATTTTTACAACTTTACACTTTAGCCTTTTGGAAAGTTCTGTTTCGTTTACACTGAATTTTTTCCCCGCAAGTATATCATTCATCGTCAATGCTACTATAACATTAAATCCACATTCAAGTATCTGTTTTACGAGTAGCAGATGCCTTGAAAACTGAGATACGTCAACTGTAACCACTAAAACAGCTGGCTTACCGTACACAGGGTGATCAAAAAGATTCGCTATAGTTACTTGCTCATCTGGGGAATTTGGAACCATGCTTACTATTCCAGGTGAATCCATTAAATTACTTTCAATATCAAACTTGTCAAGAAATCTTGTTATTGAATATTCAATCGTCGAACCTGGATAATTTACTGTTTTATACTTCTTTCCACTTAAATAATTGAATAGCGTGGTTTTTCCTGAATTCGGAGGACCAACGAGAGTTATTAATTTTAAGTTTAAATTAGTTTGAGGCATTCTATATGTTTACATCTATACATTCTGCATCGTTTTTCCTTATCGCAATCAATGTACCTCTTAATGATACAGCTAAAGGATCATTGAAAAAAGACCGGTTGATTAGTTTAATCTCCTGACCCGGGGTGAATCCGTATTCAAGTACTCTGAATGACGATGGATGGGAAAAATCAATCTTGGTTATTTTTGCTGTCTGTCCTGTATTCAAATCTGATAATTTCATATACTCTTATTTATATCAAATCTAAACAAGTTAACATGCATTTTCAAGGTAATCAAGTAATTGATATTGTCAAATAATATTCTCTATGAAAAAAGAATCCCTCTTTTGGAAGGTCTGATCATCTACTTTGCGGTATTTATCTTTATAAGTTCCTCTTCCCTTTTATTTCTGAATATATACAAAAGTACAATTCCCGATACTATCATTATTAGGGAAATTAATTGTGCTTGTGTAAATATTCCGATTACAATAGGATTTAACCTGATAAATTCTACAAGTAACCTTTCTGTTCCGCTAAATATTAAATAGATAAAAAACATCTGCCCGAAATACTTCATATGCTTTCTCATCAACATAAGTACAATAAATATTACAATTGCGGCTGCGAGCTCATATAACGGAGTTGGATGAACGAGTACTCCCGCATGTGTTGGGACAATACCCTTTACATAACTGTATCCAAGAAATTCAAAAGGAGTATTGTTCACAGGTAATCCGTAACACCCATCACCCGAAAGATGGCATCCAATCCTTGCGATACCGTAACATAACATCGTTGCAGGTGCCATAGCATCGATTACCTGAAGTAGGTTTAACTTCTTTATTCGGCAAAAAATAAAAATCAGAATAAAAGCTGTTATTAAACCGCCGTAGAATGTTAATCCCGAAGGAGAAAAAAGGACATCCGGATTAAAGTAAGAAAGAATTGCATTTCCCTTCCCAAAATTCCATTCTTCTATAATGTAAAAAAGCTTTGAGCCTACTAATCCTGCAATAATTGCAAGGAATGTTATAGTAACACCAATATTCTCATCAAGCTTCATTCTCTTCAGTTCTCTTGAAAATAGTGTACTGCCTATTAAAAATGCAATTCCCAGCATTAAACCGTAACTATGTACTGTTAAAGGACCTATCTTAAATAAATCAGGATACATTAAACCTCTACTTTCAGAAATTTTTTGGCAGGTTGCTTTGTAATTTTTATACCCGCTTTAGTTATTTTAATTTTAAATAAATTCTTATCTACATCAAGTTTTACCAGTTTTAGACAATACTCAGTGTTCTTGTAATCGAAAAGCTTGTACTCATAAACTGCATTCCCCGACTTTGCTATCGATATTACGGGTGCTGAAAGTCCTTCAATCAAGAATTCAATCATTTTATTATCAAGGTCAATTTTGGGAGTCACATTTATTCTGTATATAAAACTTCTGAATACTTTTGTTGTGATAAATGTAAACAAAATGTAATCCTTTTCCTGAACATTGTCTCTTCCCTTTCTTATATGAAGTTCATATTCGTACTTGAGTTTTTCTGGTCTTACTTGTTTTGTTCTCATAGATTAATTGAAATTGTAATTTGTTATCTCATCGAGCTTTATCCCACTCTCAGAACCATCAAGCATTCTTTTTATCTTTACTTCTCCTGTGTTTATTTCATCTTCCCCGATTACTGCAACATACTTACTTTTAATCTTGTTTGCTTCCTTCATCTGAGATTTGATGCTTCTGTTTAATAAATCCATTTCGCATTTTACACCTCTTTTACGAAGTTTGTTCGTTGCAACCAATGCTAATTTTCTTGCATCTTCTCCTGATGTTACCAAATATAGTATCGGAGTATCTTCACTTGCAAATTTGTATGCGTTCGATTGAAGTACTAATGTAAGTCTCTCAAGACCGCATGCAAACCCTATCGCAGGTGTAGGTTTTCCACCGAGTTGTTCTATTAATTTATCATACCGTCCGCCGCCCATAACTGCATTCTGAGCTCCAAGTGTATCAGAAGCAATTTCAAAAGTTGTAGATGTATAATAATCTAATCCCCTTACTAATTTATAATCAACCTCATACTTTATATTCAATGATTCAAGCCCATTCATCACATTCTCAAAATGCTTTAAATTATCAATCCCGAGAAAATTATTTATTGTCGGTGCATCTTCTATAATTTTAATATCTTTTGCATCTTTTGAATCCAATATCCTAAGCGGATTAGTAAAAAGTCTTCTCTTGCTTTCGTTCGATAATTCACTTTCAAACTTGTTTAAATATTCCTTCAGTTCATTTATGTATTCCGTTCTTTCTTCTAAATTTCCTATATTATTCAATTTAATCTTTAAATCGTTCAATCCAAAATTCGTCAGTGAAAATACACCAAGTGAAATAAGCTCAACGTCTGAAGTAAAATCACTGCTGCCAATTACCTCTGCACCAAACTGTGAAAACTCCCTGTAACGTCCTGCCTGAGGCCTTTCATGCCGGTACATATTTGATATGTAATACAATTTAATTAATGACGATACATTGTATAAACTATTTTCAATATAAGCTCTTATTACAGGAGCTGTCATTTCCGGTTTTAAAGTGAACTCATTTTTGTTAAAGGAGTACATTTCTTTTGAAACAATATCAGTTTCCTCTCCTATTCCCCTCCTGAACAATTCTGTCTTTTCAAATGTCGGAGTCCTGATTTCTTTAAAGTTAAAAAGTGCAGCAGTTTCCCTTAAACTTTTCTCAATTTGCTGTCTTATAAAAGCATCATCTGGAAGTATATCAAGAGTACCCTTTGGTTTCGATATCATATTTAAATTTGTATAAATAAAAAGTTACCGAATTACTCAAATATTTAAAAGGTAAAAGTATCGCATTTTGGGACTTTCTTATAAGTAAAAACAAAGTATGTAGGGTACCGAAATTTCGAATATAAATTAATTTATTCTATCTGTATATTTGTAAAATAAATTAAATCTAATCTCACAAAAAATGAACAATATTTTCTCTACTGATGTTTTTAAGAATCGTCATATCGGTCCGAATGATATCGATACAAAAGAAATGCTAAAAGTCGTTAAAGCCGAATCACTCGATAAGCTCATTGATGAAACTGTTCCTGCAAACATTCGCCTCAACAAGCCCTTAGACATTGATAAACCGATGTCTGAATTTGAAATGCTTGGTATGCTTAATTCTTTAGCTCAAAAGAATAAACTTTTTAAAAACTATATCGGTCTCGGCTACTATCCCGCAATTCTACCCTCCGTAATCCGGAGAAATATATTCGAAAACCCGGGATGGTACACGCAATACACACCATATCAGGCTGAGATATCGCAGGGGCGACTTGAAGCTGTACTGAATTTTCAGACCATGATTACTGACATGACAGGTTTACCCATCGCTAACGCTTCCCTCCTTGATGAAGCCACAGCTGCAGCTGAAGCTATGCTTATGACTAAAGCACTTCGTAAAGGTCCTAAAGCAAATGCAAACACAATTTTTGTTTCGGAAGAATGTTTTCCTCAAACAATTGATGTGATAAAAACAAGAGCACTGCCCGTAGGTATTAATGTAGTTGTTGGAAATCACAGAAAATTTGAGCTTACTGAAAATGTTTATGCCGTGCTCGTTCAGTACCCGGCTTCTGATGGTGAGATTTATGATTATACTGACTTCTTTGCTAATGCTAAATCTAAAAATATTTATACTGTTGTTATTGCTGATATTCTTAGTCTCGCAATATTAACGCCTCCATCTGAATTTGGTGCTGATATAGCGGTAGGTTCCACTCAAAGATTTGGTATTCCTTTAGGGTATGGCGGACCACATGCAGCATACTTAGCTACTCGCGATGAGTTTAAAAGACAGATTCCGGGCAGAATTATTGGTGTTACTATAGATTCTAATAACAATAGTGCATTACGTATGGCTCTTCAGACCAGAGAGCAGCACATTAAAAGAGAAAAAGCAACAAGCAATATATGTACTGCTCAGGTTCTTCTTGCAATAATGGCTGGTATGTACGCTGTTTATCATGGTCCCTCAGGAATAAAGCGTATTGCTAAAAAAATTCATAAGCTTGCTGAAGTCCTGAATAATCTCGTTAAATCATCTGGATATAAACAAACAAATAATCAGTTCTTCGATACACTAAAAATTCCTGCTGATAAAGCAAGGATTAATTCAATTAAACAACTAGCGGAAAGCAAATCTATAAACCTTAGATACGGTAACAATTTTATTGGTATCTCACTCGACGAAACAACGAGCCTCAATGATTTCTTTAAACTTGTTTCAGTCTTCGATGACAAGATTTCAAAAGAGAAAATCCTTGAAGCAATTAATAATACGGATAAGCACGAATGTATTTCTGCTAACCTCCAGAGAAAGAGTGAAATACTTTCTCATCAGATATTTAACAGGTATCATTCTGAAACCGAATTAATGAGATACATCAAATCTCTCGAAAACAAAGACCTTTCTCTCACGGGCTCAATGATTCCTCTTGGCTCTTGTACTATGAAGTTAAACGCTGCAACTGAAATGGCAGCTGTAACTTTCCCGGAATTTGCGGATATTCATCCTTTTGTTCCTGCAAATCAAGCTGAAGGATACACCGAATTAATTAATGAACTTGGTAAAGATTTATGCGAGATTACGGGATTCGCAGGTATTTCTTTTCAACCGAATTCAGGTGCACAGGGCGAATACACTGGGCTTATGGTAATTCGTCAGCATCACATTAAGAATGGACAGGGTCACAGAAATATTACTCTTATACCCGCCTCGGCTCATGGAACTAATCCTGCAAGCGCTGTTATGGCTGGCACGAAAGTTGTCGTTGTCAATTGCGATGACCATGGAAATATCGACATGAATGACCTTAAAAAGAAAGCTAAAGAAAACAAAGATAATCTTTCAACTATTATGGTGACCTATCCTTCTACTCACGGTGTCTTCGAAGAATCAATAGTCGAACTTTGTGATATTATCCATAAACACGGCGGACAGGTTTATATGGACGGTGCTAATATGAATGCTCAGGTTGGACTTACAAGCCCAGGGAAAATAGGCGCAGATGTTTGCCACTTAAATCTGCATAAGACTTTCTGCATTCCTCATGGAGGCGGCGGTCCAGGTGTCGGTCCAATTGCAGTTGCAAAACATCTTGTTGAATTTCTACCTTCTCACCCAGTCGTTAGAATTGGTAGCGATAATTCCATTACTTCAGTTTCTGCCGCTCCTTTTGGCAGTGCTGGTATTCTTGTAATTCCTTATGCGTATATTAAGATGATGGGTTCCGATGGTTTGACGGATGCTACTAAATACGCAATTCTTGAAGCTAATTACGTTAAAAATAAACTCAGCGGTTATTATAAAGTATTATACACAGGTGGAAATGACAGAGTTGCACACGAACTGATTTTTGATACTCGTGAATTTAAACACACTGCAAAAGTTGAAGTTGTAGATATCGCAAAACGTTTAATGGACTATGGTTTCCATGCTCCGACTGTTTCTTTTCCTGTTGCAGGTACTTTAATGTTCGAACCAACCGAAAGTGAATCTAAACAGGAGTTGGATAGATTTTGTGAAGCAATGATAAAAATCAGAGAAGAAATAGCTGAAATCGAAAATGGTTCTATGAGCAATACAGATAACGTTTTGCACAATTCGCCGCATACAGCAGAAGATGTTTCCAGAAATGATTGGACACATCCTTATTCAAGGGAAAAGGCTGCATTCCCTGTTGAATCTTTAAGGAAAGGCAAATTCTGGGCTCCTGTTGGCAGAATAAATGATGCTTACGGCGATCGTAACCTTGTTTGCAGCTGTCCTCCTATTGAAAACTACTTTAAAGAATAAATAATTTATTCTCCCCTTCCCAAGCCAGCTTGGGAAGGGGTTTGTTGATTAAATCGTGATCCGTAAAGAAAAAATATCTCTCTCACTAATCATTTTCTTTTCAATTCTCCACCTCGTCTGGCTTTTTGTACTACCCCTGCTGCCCTTCGTCGATTTACCGTTTCACCTTGCCGAGGCTGAAGTGTCAAAAAGTTTTAATAATCCCGATTATTTGTTCAGCACCTATTTTTCAATCCCATCAACTATTAAGTCAAACAGTATTTATATTTATTTTTGCTCTCTGAACGTTTTCCCAAATGTTGAAATCGCAAATAAGCTATTTTATGCAATATACATTATCCTCTTCCCTTTATCCGTATGGTCAATTATAAAAACTTTTAACGGTAATTCTTATTATTCAATCTTGTCGTACCTGTTCCTAATAAATCATAATGTCCACTGGGGATTTGTTAGCTACATGATGTCCTTACCAATTATTTTTTTCATATTCATTTCATTTTATAATTACTTTGTACTAAATAAATCCAAATATTTGTACTTTATTTGGATTCAGTTTATTTTAGTCTTCTTTCTACATTTTCAGATGGCTATCTTTATAGTTTTAATCTTCGCAGTTCTAACGATAATCTATCAAAGAAAATCCTTAAAACAAATCATATTGAATACTGTTTCAACCGTTCCAGTAATTGTCATAATGATTTATGCTTATTCAATAGATAGCCAAAATGGTACAACTCCATTATTTCCTTATATGTTAAACTATTATACCTCAAGTTATTTAAATACATTTTTTAATAGATTTAATGTGCTATTTGTAGTAGATAATTATTTCATTTTACGAAGATTTACAGGTGTTATTTATTCTCTTTTTATAACAATCCCCATAATATTAATTTTCATAGCTAAAATTTTTATTCTTGGTTGCTCAACGGTTCTAATGAATCATAATCTCAAATATCTTTTTATTCTGATTACTGTAACATTTCTATGCTTTTTTATTCTGCCCGACGTCATCCCCGGACAAAATATCATATTCGAAAGATATTCAGTCCCCTTTTTTCTTCTTATAATAATTATTTCATCAGTTATTCAAAGTAACATAAAATTTGAGAAAATTATTGCGATTATAATACCTTTCATCGTTTGTATTCATACTCTTTTCATTTCCGATTATATGTTTGAATTCAAAAACGAAACATCAGAGTTCACTACTGATGTATTTCCTGATAGCAGCAATTCGAGACTGGCTGGTGTTATACTGGATAATGATTTCCGAGGAAGTAAAGTATACGCACATTTCCCGATGTATTTTACAGTTTGGAAAAAAGGAATTACAACAGGACTTATTGATTACCGTTTTGGACTGATTAAAAGAAATGTTTCCCGTGATATCTTACCACAGTACATCGAATGGACAGAAAAACAAATAAATTATGATGATTACTATAAACCTGTCGATTACCTGCTTATTAAATCAAACTCAACCCCCATATATAAGAACTTCAAAATTATTAAAGACTTTGGTACCTGGAAAATTTATATAAACAATTCTATTATAAAATAATAACTAAAATCTGTTAAATCCGAAAATATGGTTTTTATGCCCATTTTTACATAATTATATCTATTTTTCTGTATGCTTGCGATACAACTATGATATAAATTTTTGCTATTATAGCATTAAAACAGGCTTTATTGAGTTTGAATTTTATATTACGATTCTGCACTTATTTGATCGATAATATTAAATATATTTATAAAATGAATGATTTTCAGAAAATATTTTCAAACGCACTAGCTCTCGCTCCGATGGAGGATGTTACTGAACCTCCTTTTCGATTGATAGCAAAACGTCTTGGGGCTGACTTGCTATATACGGAATTTATTTCTTCTGAGGGACTAATCCGTGACGCAATTAAAGCTCGTGCAAAGCTGTTTCACTACGAGGAAGAACATCCTGTTGGAATTCAAATATTCGGTGGAGTAATACCTTCTATGATTGATGCTGCAAAAATTTCAGAACTGGCTGATCCTGATTTTATTGACATTAACTGTGGCTGCTGGGTAAAAGATGTAGCTATGAGAGGTGCTGGGGCAGGACTTCTGAAAGATCTACCACGAATGAGACTCATTGCAGAATCTGTAGTTAAGAATGTCAACAAACCCGTTACTCTAAAAACTCGACTCGGTTGGGACAAAGACAATATAGTTATTGTAGATGTTGCAAAGTTAATGGAGGATATTGGAATTCAGGCTCTTACTGTTCATTGTCGCGTTCGTGGGCAGGGCAATAAAGGAGAAGCCGACTGGGAATGGGTCAAACGTGTAAAGGATGCAGGGGTAAAAATTCCTATTATACTTAATGGAAATATTAAAACACCGGAAGATGTTAAGTTTGTTTTCGATAACTATCAACCCGATGCTGTCATGATTGGACAGGGAGCAATATCAAATCCATGGATTTTCAGGCAGTCAAAATACTTCTTGAAAACCGGTACACACGAACCACTCCCTGGTATTCAGGAAAGAATTGATACTTGCATCGAACATCTAAAACTAGCTGTAGAACTCAAAGGTGAAAAGCTCGGAGTTAGAGAATTCCGCAAACATTATAGCGGTTATCTTCACAGCCTTCCAAATATTTCTAAATTTAGACTGGAATTAATGCAATTCGATTCCAGTGAACCTATCATTAATAAATTAGTTGATTTTAAAAATTATAATTACAACATTGTATCAACTTAAAATTAAAGGAGGATAATATGGGCGCTTTTTATACTTTAATTACAATTTTTATTCTTTTCTTTGGACTTATATTTTTTATAATATTTATAAGAATGTTCAGAGTTCTGAATGAATATGAGAGAGGTTTAATATTCAGACTTGGTAAATTTTCTCAGATTAAAGGACCTGGCTTAATTATTTTATTACCAATTCTCGATAAAATGGTTAAAATCAGCCTCCGTACTTTAGCCATTGATGTGCCTTCTCAGGATATCATTACGAGGGATAATGTTAGCGTAAAAGTTAATGCTGTTGTTTACCTTAGAGTAGCTAATCCTGAAAAAGCAATCATTCAGGTTGAAGATTATCTTTACGCATCTTCACTCGTATCGCAAACAACATTAAGATCAGTTCTTGGACAAAGCGACCTTGATGAGCTTCTTTCACATAGAGATATGATAAATGCAAAGCTGAAGGAAATAATTGACCGTGAAACTGAACCATGGGGAATTCAGGTCATGAATGTTGAATTAAAGAATGTTGACCTGCCTCAGGAACTTATCCGTGCAATGGGACGTCAAGCAGAAGCAGAACGCGATAAAAGAGCAAAGATTATTAACTCAGAAGGTGAATTTCTTTCAGCCACTAAACTGTCAGAAGCTGCACGTATATTAGGAGGTAATTCTAATGCCATGCAGTTGAGATATTTGCAGGTTATGACTGAAATTGCAGCTGAAAAAACTTCTACTATGATAATACCTTTACCTATGGAGATTATGAAGTACTTTACTAATATGAACACAAAAATTGAAAAAGAAGCTAATAAGTAATTAAAAAATGAAAAAGACTTTCCTAATTCTTGTATTGTTCTTCACATTGATTAATACTATTACTGAATCCAATTTAAACAATTTATATTCTGAAAATTTTACTTGGACTGATATGCGAATGAAGGAAATGACTCTTAGGGAAAAGATTGCCCAAATGATTATAACATATTCTGATGGATATTATAGTGGTAATAATGATAACAATTTTAAAAGACTAAGTAATCTTATCGAAAATGAAAAAGTTGGGGGCATTATTTTCTTTAAAGGCAGAGCACTTGAAGAAGCCAAACTTATTAATAAACTTCAAACTCTTAGCGAAACTCCTCTTTTAATTTCTCAGGATTTCGAAAGAGGAACCGCGATGAGACTGGAAGATGGTTCGCTCTATCCCAATAATATGGGTATCGGAGCTACTCGAAATCCGGACCTTGCTTATCAAATGGGCTTGCTAATAGCAAAGGAATGCAGAGCACTTGGTGTTCATCAGAATTACTCCCCTGTCGTTGATGTAAATAATAATCCTCTGAACCCGATTATAAACGTCCGTTCATTTGGTGAAGACCCTAATCTTGTAAGTGTTATGGGTGATGCTATGATTCGTGGCTTACAGGATGGAAAAGTAATAGCAACTGCAAAACACTTCCCTGGTCATGGTGATACTGATATCGATACACACAATGACCTCCCGGAAATCAGCAATGACATGCAGAGAATGAATGAAGTTGAACTCGTACCTTTTGTCAGTGCTATTAAATCTGGTGTAAAATCAGTAATGGTCGCTCATATTTCATTCCCTGCTCTTGATAAAACCCCTTTTATACCTGCTACCCTTTCACAGGAAATAATTAATGGTTTACTTATTGAAAAGCTCGGATTCAAAGGGCTTGTCATAACAGATGCTCTTAACATGGAAGGTGTAACAAAACACTTTAATGCTAAAGAAGTAGCAATAAGGTGCGTAAAAGCAGGTATTGACTTAATCCTTATGCCTCAGGGAGAAAAGAAAACGATCGATGCAATAGTAGACGCAGTTAAAAAAGGTGATATCTCAGAAGAAAGAATTGATATTTCTGTAAAGAAAATTCTTGATGCAAAAGAATGGTTAAAGCTTAATGATAACAAATATGTCAATGAAGATGAGGTGTTGAATAATATTAACAATCAGGAAGCACAAAAATTATCAGATAAAATTGCCGAAGAGTCAATAACCCTTGTTAGAAACCAAAATGTTCTTCCATTGTCTAAAAATAATTCGTTCAACAATTGCCTTATCCTATCTATGTTCACAGGCAAGGAACCAGAAAATGCACAGTATTTTTATGATGAAATTTATAGCAAAATTAAGAGTAAAAGCGGTACATCACCTGTTATCAAAATAATAGACAACGACATATCAAATCCTGAAGCAACCTTTAAGAATTTTAGTGATTATGATTACATTATCATCCCTTTGTTTATAAAAGTAAAGATGAAAACAGGAACTGTAGGAATGAATAATTCTCATGCTGAATTTATTAAGCAACTAACTGATGTATATGGTAAAAAGGTTGTTGTAATTTCGTTTGGAAATCCATACTTACTTTCTAACTTTGAAAATATTTCAGGGTATATCGCAGCTTATGGTGATAGTAAATCCGTTATTGATGCAGCAATAAAATCAATAGCAGGAGAAATTAATCCAAAAGGTAAACTGCCAGTCACAATTACTGATAATTATAAATTTGGATACGGTCTAAGCTATTAATATTATGATTGACAAAAAGAAACTTCAGGATATAAGAAAGAACTACAGCAAAAAATCACTCGATACAAAGGATGTCAATTTGAATCCGTTTCAGCAATTTGAGGATTGGTTTAATGAAATTCTAAAATCCGATATACTCGAACCAACTGCATTCGTTCTGGGAACTGCTGATATAAACGCAAAACCTTCTCTCAGAACTCTGCTCATGAAAGGTTATGATGAAGAGGGATTTTACTTCTACACCAACTACGAAAGCCGAAAGGGGAAAGAATTACAAGAAAATAAATTTGCTTCAATACTTTTTTTCTGGCCCGAACTCGAACGTCAAATTAGAATTGAAGGTAAAGTGGATAAAATTTCAGAGACCGAATCTTTTGAATACTTCAAGACAAGACCTTTCAAAAGCAAAGTTGGGGCATGGGCTTCGAATCAAAGCACGGTAATCGAAAGCCGAATGACGATTATTAAAAAATTCTTTTTGTATCTCTCCAAGTTTCATAGCAAAGACATTCCTTTACCACCCTATTGGGGCGGTTATAGACTAATACCCCATTATTTCGAATTCTGGCAGGGAAGAAAAAATAGGTTACACGATAGGGTCAGATACAGACTTCAAAACTCAACGTGGATAATTGATAGGCTTTCACCTTGAAATCAATAAGGAATTTGAAAACCCCTTATTAATTTAATACAACTCAAATACTTAAAATATCACATACGAAAATCCTAACGAGAGGATTTCCTTATACTGTGCCTTTAACGATTGATCTTTCTGATATATAAAATTAAAGTTAAAATTAACATTTATAAAATCGTTAACTTTTGCTGTTATTATATTATCCCAATTCACATCCCAGACATCAAGCGAGTTTAACCTTGAAAACAACCTAAGTCTTCCTGTATACATCATGTTTTTCATAAATTCATAGTTTGCCTCTGATACTGACTCAATACCGGTTTCTATTTTAAACTTCTCAATGTCAGTAGTATTAATATCATCACTATATGAATTGAATCTGTTTGTAAAGGTCTCCTGAAGACCAATGCCGAGACGTGTATTAAAATGCTTTTGATCATAAATAAAGCCTAAAGATTGATTTATATAGCCTGGGTCAAAGAATGCGCTAATTTGCTGCTCTGGATTAATTGAATAATCATAACCATTCGCTATTACTGTTCTTACTTCATTACTAAAATATGGATTTAATTTCCACCCGAATTCTTTTATAAGAACATTTTCAAGCCTGAGTTCATTATCTGTTGTATAGAACCTGTCTTTGGTCTTCGAAAATCCATAAGCAGCCTTTAACCTGTTCGATAAAAACCAACCGGGATGTCTGTAGTAATACCCAAAATTACCAATTGACGATAATGATATTGAATTCTCTCCTCCTTGTGTCCAGTTTTCAAAAGCAAATTGACTTAGATTAACACCTAAACTACCCTGAGGTGTCCAACCCATTTTTAATAAGGTATCTGTCTTGGGTTGTGCGATAATATTTGAAAAAGACAAAGCTAATGATAGTAACACAAAAACAGTAAATTTATTCATACTGAAATAGTTAATTTATTAGATCTAAAAAAGGTAGATAGATAAAAAAAGGGCTTTATTTCTAAAGCCCTAAATACGACTATTTAAAATTTATAGTTAAGTATGAGGAAGCAAGAGTAGTACCGTAACAGTCCCTTACATAAACATGGTAATAACCCGGTGTGTAGAATGTAACTTTCTTCCAAAACCAAACCCAGTCGTAGGATATACCATCCTGAGTAATGGTTGTGTTAAAACTTTCAGTATAATCACTATAAACATCATATATATCATAGTAAACTTCAGAGCACTCTACTGTGTATGGCAACCGAACAAGAAAATAAAAATAGCCTCCATTCCTTGGGATATTGAAAGTGCTGCTCTCTCCTTTTGGATATCCGGCATCGGTAACACCTTCACAGAAATATAACGTTTGTGTCATTGCAATTTCAGTAATGAAAAACAGTGCTACCAACGAAAATAGTACAAATAGTTTTTTCATAATTATAATTTTTTAAGTTTAACTTAATTAAATATAATAAGTAAATATTATTATTACAAGTAATATTAATTAATACTTGTATTCAGGGAATCATTGTTTATTTCCTTGGTAAAACATCTCCTCCTTTTGTGCTGTCTCGAATCAAAATATTTCCAGTGACTCTGTACGAGTAAATTCGTTTCAAGCTCAATGTTGCTCTCCGCCGATATTACTTTGTTTTTAATGCATGATCTGGTTATTTCTGTCATTAGGAGTGCATCTGCTCCTTTTCCTTGTAGTTCCGGTTTGATTGCACCCAAATATAGGTCAACGTATTTATTTGATTTGCTCAAAGCTTTAAGAATATGAATAAAACCAAATGGTAATAACCTTCCTTTCGATTTTTGCAATGCTCTTGTAAGTGATGGCATCCCGATTACAAATCCCTGAAGTTTATTCTCTGTATCAACTATTATTTTTAAATAATCTGGATTCACAAAGCCGAAATATTGCTTTATGTAATATTGTATCTGTTTTTCTGAAAGCGGTACGAATCCAAATAAATTCTTATAGGATTCGTTAATCGTTTCGAATAGTTGTTCCCCGTATGGTAAGAGATCTTTTTTAGACTTTGCTTCAAGTACACGAATTTTTAGTTTTTGCTGAACAATCTTTGCTATTCTGTCCGCTTTTTCCGGGATTGAATCGGGTACTTTTATTTCGAACTCAACCCAGTCAACTTCTTTTGTAAAACCCATTCTTTCAAAATGTCTGGGGTAATAATCGTAATTGTAAATAGTTGCAAGTGTTCCAACTTCATCAAATCCCTCTATCAGCGTTCCCTCATAATCCATATCAGTGAAGCCCAATGGTCCATGTATTATGTTCAATTCTTTTTCTTTTCCCCATTGAATTACTTCATTCAATAGAGCCAATGAAACCGACTCATCATCTATAAAATCTATAAAGCCAAACCTAATTGCTTTTTTATTCCATAACTTGATAAACTTATTGTTGATTATACCCGCTATCCTGCCCACAATCTTATCATCCTGATAAGCAAGCCATAATCTGGCTTCGCAATAATCATACGCAGGATTCTTGGTTTTAGTAAATGTATTAATTTCGTCAAATAATAACGGTGGCACAAATTGTTTGCAATCCTTATACAACTTCAAAGGAAATTTAACAAACTTTTTAAGATCCGATTTATTTCTGACTTCAGTTATCCTTGTTTCCAAATGTATGAGTAATGTTTGATTAAGTTAATGAAAAACTTGATTAATTAAAACCATAATCTTTGAAATATCAAATCGAAAATTGCTAAATTCATACAGAGATATAATAGCCCAATATTTTGTTATCGGGCTTGTTAATTCTATAATCTTTATTTTAAAACAACCATCCTTTTAACAGAGTTGTAATCACCGGCAAGTATCCTGTAAAAATACACACCGCTGGATACATTACTTGCATCGTACTTATAGTTGTAAGTTCCCGCATTCAGGTTCTCATTAACAAGAACTGATAGTTCCCTTCCAAGTGCGTCATACACAGCCAGTTTAACATTACTGTTTTTGGGGAGATCAAATATAATATTAGTAATTGGATTAAATGGATTTGGAAAATTTTGTTTCAAACTGAATAATTTTGGTATCTCTGACGAAATATTTTGAATTCCAACTGTTTGTTGTGATATAGAAATTGAATTGAGAGCTTTATAACCTGTTGAACCTATCTGAGTTGCTGCACCCGTTGAAGTATCATATTGGATCAATATTCCGAATGAGGCTCCGATTCCCGATGTCCCATATAATTTGCCCTGATAATTAAAAGTAATACTCGGTGTAATTGAGAATCCGGGAACACCTATCTGTACAGAAGCCGCAGTATTTTTATTTATTTTATAAATTTTGTTATTTGCCGATACTCCCCACATTTGTCCGTTAATCGGATTAATAGTGATCGCGTATAGGTTTGATATTGATGTATTCCCCACTAATTGTGTGTCATTAGTCTGAATGTTATACTTATACAAATAACCACTCGGTATAGCACAGTATAAATCATTATTTGTATCAAATGCTATTGCTCTTACTCCGCTTATAGGAATATCAATGTAAGGATAAGCATCTCCAAGTGTTGAGTTTATTCTAAATAATCTGCTTGTTATTGATCCTGCAGATATTCCAAAAATTATATTATCAGATGGACGAATACTAATAGAAGTAATGTCCGAGTATCCTGAAATTCCTATTAATGAACCTGTACCGGTTGATTTATCAATATTGATAAATGCTCCGTTAGATTGATTACCCGTAATTCCATAAATCGTACCCGCTGTTGCAGAGTTTATGAAAAATCCCTTAGCAAAAAGCAAAATTTTCCGTTGTGGGATTTGAGAATCGTTACTAAATATTGTCATAGAGTCACGAACAACTGCTGCTACCGATGGAGTAAATCTGAATTTTAATTCAGTAGTCTGATTATATCCAAGTTTTATTGGAAAACTAACACTCGAAAGAAGTTGAAATTGTGAATTTGGTAATTGAATACTACTTATAGAAAGTGTATCCTGTCCTTGAGAAGTTACCGATAATGAAACTGTATCAGACGGATAAGAAACTTCTCTGACTCCAAAATCAAGAGAATCTTTACTTGTGAATAATTTTGAACCTGAAAAAGGAATCAGCCTTATTCCTGATACCCATCCAGCCCAGGTATTTATTTGAGTATCTGCATACTGAGTCAATAACCAGAAATTATTCTGGTCAGTCGGGTCTCTCCAGATTCCTGAGTAATCACCCCATCTGTTTCTTTCGCTTCCAAAATCCTTTACATAATTAGACTTACCTTCTTGTATTAATTTGCTTCCGCTTAATCCTGGCGGATCACTGTTTAAGCGGGATGTATAAAATGCACCTATGTACTCTGTATTTCCAGAACGTGAATAAGTTATTGCAATATTATTATCCTTATCCACGGATAATGCAGGATAGAAATGCCAGTAACCATTAGCTCCCATTGCTACATCTTCGACGCTCTCATTAGTCGAAGTATTTATTTTCAAGTATCTGACACTCGAATATGATGTAAATGAAGAATTCCTGACAGAATGTACAGCCCAAAGAAATCCATCTTTAAAAATTGGCTCATACTTAAAGCTTACACCCCCTGCTTCTATTAACATCGTTCCGCCTCCAAGTTGACCTGCATTTGGTGGACCTGTGTAAGAGGTTACCGGTACGTTAACGGCTGTCATAACCGGATTCGTTATAGGATTTGAAATTTTGTATAATGTAACAAATGTTCCAGTATTAAAAGGAGAATTTACCAATATGTAATAATCTGTTGAGGGAGAGTACATAATTGTCGGTCTCGCTCCAAATGTTCTTGCAAAACTATTTGGTTCTCTTATATCCCAAATATCTTTCCAGTTAACTGGACCGGCATTGTTTGCATATATTTCAGATTTTGGTATAATTCTTATCTTTGTACCCTGGAAATTACCACCGAACGCAAACTGATTCGATGTCAGATATATTGCCTCATTATCAAAACCTACACCCTGATAGTCTCCCCAGCTGCCGGAAGGTGTTGAACCATTTACGGTTGATGGTAATGCGTAATTGTACCATGTGCCAAGTGGTATCGAATCTGCCGATACAGAAACAAGATAATACCCCCTTGATGTAGCATCATCCTGGTCAAGCCATACCATAATCCAACGTTTGCTAAAATGGTCATAAAGTATTTTCGGGTCGAAAGCACTTGCTCCGTTTAAAGTAGATGAAAACCAGGCATCTGCTGATAAGTTTTTCAGTAAATTCCCATTTTTATCCCATATTCTTATTCTTCCGTTATCAGTTCCGATTATGTGATTTGGACCTGCTGCTAAGTATAAATCTGGCGGAATATAACTTCCTGGATCATTAAATCCCTGAAAACTTTTGAATACCGTCGGTTCAGGACTATCATTTTGTATACCTATTAAAGGATCATTCATATAATTCGAACCTTCCGGTGCTTTTGGTGCTACACTATTCAAATAGTCTTGATATGGTGTAAAATTAATTTTATTTCTTACCTTTTTTCTTACATAAGGAGAAAGTTTCTCGCCTCCAATATTATACATTTGATCACCGGTTGAGACAATAACACCATTTGGAACAGAACCGGATGCTGGTCCCTGATATAATTGAGCCCAACTTACATTTGCTACTATTAGCAGAAATAATATTAATTTGTACATGAATTCTTTATTTATTAATTTTAATATTAAACAATTTTCTTGATTTAGAATTTCAAAATTTCATACGTAATTCTTTTATTAATTACTCTTTCTCTCGGTAATGACTATTTTGTTAAAACCATTTTCTTTACAGCTGCAAAATTTTCAGTCGTCAGTTTATAGAAATAAATCCCGCTCGATAAGTTTGAAGCGTTAAAATTAATCGTGTAACTACCTTTGCTCTTTTGTTCATTAAGTAAATTACCTGTTAATCTACCTGATGCATCATATATGCTAATATTAACATGCATACTCTTTGGAATTGCAAACGATATTGTGGTAATCGGATTGAATGGATTAGGATAGTTCTGATACAAATAATACCCCCCCGCCTCACTTTCATAATTGGTTATATTAGTGGGTAAGGGACTTCCTGCATTAATCCAGGCTGTATATATCAACCTTGCGAGATAGCTCGATGCGTTCTTAAACATCTTTATTGTAAAATTACCAGTTCTGTTCCAGAGCTGTTGTAAATAAGCTGAACCATAATTTCCGGCAATTGAATAAGATATACTATCTGCTTTTAAAAGTGAGTCTACGTATTTATAATTGCTGTATATAAATCCGAATACAAATTCGTTGACATTAGAAATATATCCGCTTGTATCTCCCGAATAAATAAGCCTGCTTGTATCTGCATTAATCATTTGTGTTTCGTAACGGCTGTGAACACCGGTTTGATTCGTATATTGGCCGTTATAGTTTCTTGTAATATGCAGTGGATTGTGAGCATCTGCAATGTAATGTCCTAAATCTGCTGCTTTTAACATTGCCATTTGCCAATTATGCTGTATAAAATACTTTTTTACGGAATCTGTTGCTGCAATAATCGCAAAAGGCAACGTTCCATTATCAATCACAAAATTAATTCCATAAATCGAAATAAGTGAATCCAAAGATTGCGGTATCCTGCCATTAGAAAGAAATCCTGAATAATTATCTATATCAATGTAATGTCTTGGACTTTCTGACGGATCAGTACTTTTCCTGTAATCTGCATCAGAACCATGCTTCGATAATGAATCGGACCACCAGTAAAAGGTACTCATGACTCCGGGAAATGAATATATTGATTTTTGATTAATTATCTTATGCCCGAAAAATCCCCAGCCATATATAGTTATACAAATAAAAAATAATATAAGAAATCTTATCCCAAATTTTTGCATCGTTAAAAATACAATAAAACCTGTGAATAATCTATATAAATGATACATTAACAGTGTTAAAAATGCCAAAATTTGACTGTATAAAAAGAAACACTAGTTGCTGCTCTCTTTAAGGTGAGCGTCAGATTCTCTTTCAAAATCAAACATTTTATGTAACAGAGGAATTTTCGTCGAAAAATATAAGATATTCATATAAGAATCGTCTTATGATCATCCAAATACCTCCAATAGTAGATTTTTTATGTGTGCCTGCGATATGCCTGCGATATGCTTGCGATATGCTTGCGATATGGAAATAAATTTATTTTGACTAAAATCCATCATACTTTCTGTCAAGAATGTGCTCTAAACAGCTATAATATCATATAATTAGAACGAATGATGATACTAGGACAAACTTATGTGATATTTAGTTATCTAAAAACAAGAATAATTTATAGCATTTATGTATTCCGAGGTAAAAATTATAAGGGGAAAAGTTAAGATGGAATAAGTCAAATAAATAAAAATGCCGATAACTCAGACAATAAGTTATCGGCTTTAATGCTAAAAAATACTATTTCCTAAAATATTATAAAGTGTGCTTATAATACTTAACTTGAATTTTCCCTGTCCCGTTGCAACTCATGCATTTGTACTTATCAACTCCGGTATTCGATACACCTCTTTGATTAACCGGGCGATTTGTACCATTACCGGTAAAAGATGGAGGTGCATTATATTTAAACCCTTCACCTAATATCCAGCCCCAACCCTGGCAATCAGGACAAGTAATATCCTTCCACTCAACAGTATATGTCTGCTTTGTATTCGGATCTATAACTTTTTCATTCTGAGCATTTACCGCAAACAGCGGCAGTAATGCAAATACGATTAAAAGAATTAATGTTTTCATTTTAACTCCCCTTCAAATATTAATTTGAAACAAGTCTTTAATTAATATAACGAAAATGTATCTATTTTGTTTCACTATATAAAGCAAATAATTTTATCTGTTTAATAATAAGGAAATAATGAGTTTAATCAGCTAATTAACCAATTTATATATTTTTTAAAAAGCCGGTGAATTCCGGCTTTTTAATTTGAAATTCGAATTAATACATGTTTATTTGATTAACATCATTCTTTTTGTACTAACAAAGTTTCCTGCTTTTAACTGATAGAAATAAACACCGCTGTTTAAGTTACTTCCGTTTAAGGCTACCTCATACTCCCCGGACTCGAGATTTTCGTTTATTAGAGAAACCATTTCCCTTCCAATTATATCATATACCTTTAATGAAACATGTCCGCTTTTCGGAATTGCAAATTTTATATTCGTTGTAGGATTAAAAGGATTTGGATAATTCTGCGATAAATCATATCTTGTTATTACCGAAGGATTCGAGGTTACGGACAGAGGAACGTTACCTTCATCAGCTCCTTTATAAGGTACCACAGTATTCCTGAGGTCATTATCAAAATCTGTTGTGATACCAACAATAGGGGTACCTGCAAGATTAGTATTTCCCAATGAACTGCCGGTTACATGTAAATCTGTTGTTGAAACAAAATTCACGTCGTAAAAAACTGAATTCTGATCGTTTGGTGTTGCTGCGGTTTTGTAGTCCGCAAGAGTATTATATCCTGTTGTCAACCAATATGCATGGTAGTTGTTTGGACCGGTTGCCGAATAATAACAATTGTTGTCGATATTTAAAGCTGCACCTGAGTTTAACAAAGCAAATCCAACATGATTAATATTACCGCCTGTTCTCATATTAATTGCAATGTTGTTTTTCATGTTCAAGGTTATAACAGCAGAACTCACCCTTATAGCTGCAGAAGTTGTATTGCCCACTGTACCTCCTGTATGTACACCACCGATTCTTGCAGTATTGTAATAAACATTTGCCGTATATGCATTCGTCGAACCTAACAATTCTATTCCGGTGTGGGTAGCTGCATTTTGATTATCAAGCGGCAATGATATCATATTATTCTCAATGTTTAAAATAGAACCTGCTGCCGGAGCTGAAAAGTAAATTCCTCTTATAGCAGTTGATGTTGAAGTTGATGTTGATTGTAAATTGTAGATCCAGTTTTTTCTAAAATTGTACGTACAGCCTGCAAATGTAGGTGCAATAATACCAGAGACAATGGTATTGTTAACACCGACAGTTTGATAAATTTTACAAGAATCTACATTAGTGTTTGCAGTAGCTGAAACGAACCAAATACCCGCATAACCCCAGTCATAAATTTCGCAATTGGAAATAGTTGTACTGTCATTTGGTGCAGTAGTCGTACCGGCAATACCAATACCGCTTCTGCCACCTTCCACTTTACAATACCTAATCTGGTTGTTTGAATTCCCGGTAGTAGTTGTAGTTCCTATGACAATAGTTCTTGGTCCAGCAGTACTTTGAGTATTGTTAACAGCGTGAACATATTTTATAACGTTATAAGAGGCGCTGTTTAATAATTGAATTGTATGTGCATTTGTTCCTGAGGTGGCTAAATTAACAAATTTCAAATCAGGTACACTTCCGACACCTCCGGGTCTTCCGTCAATAATTATATAATCAGCATCATTAAGAATCATTATACCGGTAGATGATGTACCTGTTATAACCTCGCCCGTATTACCGGCTGCGGGTCTTAATGTTATTGTATTAGATGCACTCGCCCCATCTTTTAGACCAAATGTGATGGGTAGTACTTCCATAGAGCCGTCATAGACAGTCAATATCTCTATTAAATATGCCTGTGTTAACGGTCCGGGAATAGCATTATATGCTTCCTGTATGCTACTATGCTGGCTTATAGGAGTACCCGTACCGCTCTTCAATGCGACTGAATTGGTCTGTGACGTAGCAGTGCCGGCAATCAATGCCATAAAACAAAATAGAATTATAGATTTTCTCATAATGTAAGTTAAAAAGTTTATAAAATAGTTGTGTAAATATTGAATATTTTATAAAGTTTATTAACAAAAGTCAATTGATAAATTGGGTTTATTTTGTGCGGTTTTTCCTGAGAAGATTAATCAAATCATTTAGTAAATTTGCCTGCTCACTTACTTTATGCATATAAACAGATTCCGAATCATCTGAATGTCCTGCGAAAATAATCGATCGGCTTGAGTTTATTAAAAACAAATCATTGCATAAATTCATCATAAGAGTCTCAAGGTCGTTTCCCTGAGCTCCAATACCGGGAATTAATAAAGGTATATTCTCTTTTGTTGACGAATATCTCTTGATTTCATTATAATGATTAGCACCGATAACGTACCCTATCTGATTTTTTGACCAAGTCAGTGCTTTAGTAGCAACTATATCAAAAAATTCTTTATTGCCGGACTTTAGTGCTTGGAAATCTTCCGCACCCTTGTTGGAAGTTCTTACAAGCAAATAGACAAATTTTTCTTTTCTTTTAAGAAACGGAAGAACGGAGTCATGTCCCATATAAGGGGATACAGTAATAGAATCAAAATTTAGGTTATCTAAATAAGCTCTGGCATAAAGTTCCGCTGTATTACCAATATCTCCTCTTTTTGCATCACATATTTTTATCAAATTCTGAGGAATTGTTTTTACTGTTTCTTCAAGAGCCTCTATACCTTTAATTCCCGAAGCTTCATAGAAAGCTAGATTAATTTTATAACCCGCACAATACTTTGACGTTGCTTCAATGATACGAAGGTTGAATTCGAGTATTGGATTCTTTGCGCTTCTAAATACAGTTGGAATTTTTTCGTAATCAGTGTCAAGGCCTATGACAAGATTTGATTTGGACTCTTTTATTAACTTTGAAAGTTTATCTTTGTACATCATAGAAATATATCCTTATGCCTATAAGTATTCATTGCTATCCCAACCATCAAGAGAAAAGAAAGCAATGATGAAACTCCATTGCTGACCAAAGGAAGCGGTATACCAATAACGGGAGTGATTCCAATTGTCATACCAATATTAATAAACATGTGAAAGAAAAAGATTGAACCGAATCCAATACAAGCAAGACTCAAAAATCTGTTCTTCGAGTAATAAGCATTGTTTAGCATTCTGAATATTACAATAATAAACAGAATGAGTATAACCATTGTTCCAAAGAATCCAAATTCTTCACCTACCATACAAAATATAAAATCCGTCCATTGTTCGGGAATAAATCTAAGCTGGGTTTGAGAGCCCTGCATATAACCTTTGCCCCATAATCCTCCTGACCCGATAGCGACTTTTGATTGAATAACGTTATATCCGCTTCCGAGAGGATCAGACGATGGATCAAAGACAGCTTTAATTCTGTTCTGTTGATATGGCTGCAGTTTTGAGAAAAGATAACTTACGGACAAACCCGAAATAATATTAAGTACAATTACGATTAATGATTGTATCCAGTGCTTTTTAAAAAAGAACAATGATATTAATATTACGATACAATAAGCAACAAAGAAATAAAAGTTTATAAAGGCAAGCACGACTGCAAAAACAGGAGTAATGACAGCGTATAAAAGAAATGGTGATACACCTGCCCAAAAGAACATGGGAATAAAGAAAGAAAGCATTACCAGCGTTGTACCTGTATCATTTTCCAGTTTTACCAACACTGCTGGAATTAAAACGAACATTAGCGCTTTAAAAATATCGAAAGGAATAATCTTTAGATTATCTTCATCTCCCTTATAGAAAAAATTTGCTATTGCCAGAACTGTTGCTACCTTAGCAAATTCAGAGGGTTGAATACCGAAACCAGCAATATAAAACCAACTCTTATTCCCGTTTATTGTTTTTCCAAATATCAAAACAAGGACTAAAAGAACCAGCGAGAATCCGTATAAATAGTAACTTATACTGGAAATATATCTGGGCGGAACGAATGAGACAACAACAACCATTACAAGTCCAATGATTGCGAAAGTCATTTGTTTAAGGTAATAATCAGCAGTTACAGGATTACTTTGAGTTGCACTAAATATTGCGAATATTCCGATAATTATCAGAGCAACAATAGCCAGGAACAGTGTAATATCAAATCTTTCAAAGATTCTTCTCTCCATTAATCGTAAGCCTCCGTACTGCTGCCTTCAATAAAAACATCGACTGTATTACCACTCAAAAACCTAACCATAATTGCACCAGCGATTGGAGCAGCTACCTGTGCTCCCCAACCTGCATTTTCTCCAAGTACACATATTGCTATCTTTGGATTGTCATAGGGTGCATATCCTACAAACCATGAATGATTAGCACCTTTAGTATTCTGTGCAGTTCCTGTTTTACCGGCAAGAAGATAATCATCGTTTTTAATATTCTTAGCTGTACCATTACCATTC
The DNA here is from genome assembly GCA_041649015.1 of Ignavibacteria bacterium. NCBI lineage: Bacteria > Pseudomonadati > Ignavibacteriota > Ignavibacteria > Ignavibacteria bacterium. The sequence goes on along the minus strand of JBAZNU010000005.1, from coordinate 133,296 downwards.
ACAACGAGAAACATTCCTTTTTTAACTGCATCAAAATAACTTTGCTGCAGGTCAATTTGTCTTTTTTTGAATTCAAGAGGATATTCCTGATTGGTGGATGAATTATAAATTTTTCTAACAATGTGTGGTTGTATATACTGCCCATCCATACAAATAGCGGCTGTGTAACTGACCATTTGAACGGGTGATACACCAAGTTCACCTTGTCCGATACCAAGACTAACTAGTAGTCCTTGCGACCATTTGTTAACACCATAAACTTTGTTAAAATAATCTTCGGAGGGTAACAATCCTCTCGTTTCATTTGGCAAGTCAATCCCCGTACGGTTACCAAAACCAAACATTTCAGAATAATCGTGATAATCCTTGATTCCGAGCATAAGACCGAGCTTATAAAAGAACACGTTAGAAGAAACTTCAATAGCTCTTGTAACACTTATTGCTCCATAGCTTCCGTGATCTTCAAAGTTCCTATTACCGTACATAAAAGAACCCGGGCAGCTGATTGTAGATGTTGTTGTGATTTTCTTAGAACCCATACCTGCAAGCGCCATCATCATTTTCCAGGTAGAACCTGGGGGATATTTCGTTTGAGTAACCCGATTAAATAAGGGCTTATCAGGATTGTTAAATAAACTGCTTACATCTTTGGCATCAGGAGCTCCTGAGAATACATTTAAATCATAGTCAGGTTTTGACACTAGGCAAAGTACCTCTCCCGTTCTTGGGTCGAGTGCTATGATTGCTCCTCTTCTGTTGGAGAATAGTTTCTCGGCGTACTCTTGTAAATCAGAATCAATAGTAGTGTAAAGGTCAGAACCATTTACCGGTTTGACATCACTATATCCGTCATTATACTGGCTAACTTCTTTACCATTAACATCAACGGAAATTAATCTACTTCCTTTTTCACCTCGTAGATATTTTTCATAAGTTCTCTCAAGACCTGCAGTACCAACAAGGTCTCCCTGCCTGTAATAACCCTCAGTTGAAGCAGCAAGCTGCTTTTCAGAAATTTCAGAATTATATCCAAAAATATGAGAGCCTCTGAATTTGTTGGGATAAGAACGGAGTGACTGAACCTGATACCCTACACCTTTTAATCTGTCACGATTTTCTTCAATAAAAGAAATTGTTTTAAAATCTAAATCTCTCTTAATAATAACCGGATTGAACCTGTTTGTTCCCTTAGCTTTGGAGAGCTGCTGCTTAATCTCTTCGGTTTCAATCCCAACTAAAGATGCAACCTCTTCTGTAAGATTTTTATCGAACTGAAATGGAGTTATCGTTAAAGTATAAGCAGGTCTGTTATCAACTATGATTTTACCCATCCTGTCAAACATTAATCCTCGAGCCGGGATTTCAGTAATTTTCTTAATCGAGTTCTTATCAGATTCTTTTCCGTATTCCTTTTGTTCAACAACCTGAAGCTGAACCAGTCTTACAACCAGTGCAAGAGATGCAACAAGTAATACACTTAACACGATGTATAGTTTTGTATCACGATTCACTTATAAATCTCCTGTCAATTTCTTTCTTTCGAGGAATTATAGTGTATATAAAACTGATAAGGGTGGTATAAGTCGATGATGTCATAACATAACTAAGCAGTACAAATGTAAAATTCAGTGGTGTTCCCTGAAAATAAAAGCTAAAATAAATAATATTCGCAACCAAGGAAGAAGAGAAAACGGTAATCATAAAATACCACTTGTAAATAAACTTATCATTTTCAGTTCTAAAGAATCCGGCAATAAATGCTGCGAGTGAGTATGATAGTGCCGAAAGGCCGAAGAAAGAACCGCTTAAAATATCGACAAGAAGACCGGTGAAAAATCCGAATAACATCCCCTGAATTTTACCTTCTTTTGCTCCAATGTAAGCAATCGCAATTATAACGAGGTCAGGTATAATGTTAAAATCTGACAAAGCAATGTAATTGATAAAAGTCTTTTGAATAAAGACAATAATTATTAGTATCCCTGTGTATTTTAGTAAAACTTTATAATCGAGATTCATTTTCGTCCAGGATTATAAGTTTTTTCCAGTAAATACTTTTCCTTGTTCGGGTAGGACTTAAGAACGAAAACGTTTTCGAGAGTATTAAAATTTACAAGCGGCTGTATTACAATCTTCATAAAAAGATTATCCAGATTTCCTGTTTCAGTTACTGTTCCTACCGGAATACCTGAAGGAAACAGATTGCTATATTCGGATGTAATAATAACATCGCCAATCTGCACATCGGCGGTTTTAGGCACATTAGTTATATTTAATGCTGTCACTCCATCAAACTGAAGAATTCCATCTACTCTGCTGCGCTGAACTTTGACGGTAATTCTCAAATCCTTGTTGTAAAGAATCTGGGCTATTGAGTAGTTCTTACTCATAGAAACAATTCTGCCAACAAGCCCTGCATCAGTAATAACCGGCATGTTCAGGTTCAAGCTATCTCCTTCACCTGCATTAATCGTTATTGTATTTCGAGTCTGGAAAACAGATTTGTTAACAATCTTTGCACTTACCAGACCCAGTCCTGAGGATTCCTTGAAAGAAAGAAGTTTAGACAGTCGGATATTTTCAAGTCTTGCTTCTTTGAGATTAGCGACATCATTTGAGAGTCTGATATTATTCTCTCTCAGTATTTTATTTTCTTCTTGAAGTTCGAAAACGTTAGGAATGGATGAGATACCGCTTTGTACTGTGCCAAACATCCCGACAGCAATTGCACGTAAGAACCTTATTTGAGTGTTATCGTTTGAGAAAATAAAAGCCAGAGAAAAAATAATAAGAACAGAAAGTATCAAATATTCTTTAAGGTTTAATATGAGTTGTCCTAATTTCTTCAATTAATATGTTCAAGCCTATCTGCTTAATAAAACTTTTCTGTATTTGCTAATGTCTTCAAGAATTTTACCTGTCCCTCTTGCAACTGCTGTTAAAGGTTCTTCAGCAACATGAACAGGAACACCTGTTTCGACTCTAATCCTTTCGTCGAGTCCCTGTAATAGAGCACCACCGCCGGTTAAGAAGATACCTCTATCGAGAATATCCGAAGATAGTTCCGGGGCTGTTTTTTCGAGAGCAACTTTTACGGCTTCAACCATCTGCTGAACGGGGGCGTTAAGAGCTTCCCTAATTTCGATAGAACTAACTTCAGTAAGCTTAGGAACACCTGCTACAAGGTCACGTCCTTTTACTTCGATAATAATTTCTTCTTCTAGCGGCATAACGGAACCGACCTGACATTTAATATTTTCGGCGGTTGTTTCACCAATTAGCATATTCTGGTTAGCTCTAAAGAATCTAATGATTGCTTCTGTCAATTCATCGCCTGCTACCCTTATGGAAACACCATTCGTGATACCTGAAAGAGCTATTACAGCAATTTCAGTAGTACCTCCACCTATGTCAATAATCATATTACCAAACGGTGCTGTAACGTCAAGTCCAATACCAATTGCTGCAGCCATAGGTTCGGAAATAAGGAACACTTCTTTTGCACCTGCCTTTTCAGCTGTATCCCTTACTGCACGCTTTTCAACTTCCGTAATACCACTTGGAACACAGATTACAATTCTTTTAGCAGGCATGAATCCCGAAGTAATTTTCTTTATAAAATCTTTAAGCATACCTTCAGCTATCTCAAAGTCGGCAATGACTCCGTCGCGCATCGGTCTGATAGTATTCAACTCTTTATGAACTCTACCCATCATCTTTTTTGCTTCTTCACCGATAGCAACAATCTTTCGTGTTGTAACATCGAAAGTAACGATAGAAGGTTCGTTTAATACTATACCTTTACCCTTCATATAAATCAATGTATTAGCAGTCCCCAAATCAATTGCTATATCATTCGAAAACATTCCTAAAAACGGCATATATAAATCCTTACTATATTTTTAAATTTATAATAAAATTATTTAAAATTGCGTAAATATAACTAAAATAAACATTAATGTAAAAACTTAAATTAATGTCTGAAATGTCTGTAACCTGTAAAAACCATGCAAAGGCCTCTAGCATCAGCTTCTTTTATTACTTCATCATCTCTGACAGATCCGCCTGGCTGAATAACTGCTGCAGCACCAGCTTCTGCTGTTGCTATAAGTCCATCCGCAAACGGAAAGTAAGCATCTGAAGCAACTACTGAACCATTAAGATTAAGTCCAAACTGTTTTGCCTTTGAAACTGCAATTTTTGTTGAATCGATACGCGACGGTTGACCTCCACCAACACCTACTGTCTGCTGATCTTTAACAAAAACAACGGCATTAGATTTTGTATGTTTTACGATTTTATATGCAAATTCCATGTCTTGCATTTGCTTAACTTCGGGTTGTTTAGAAGTAACACATTTAATCTCATCTTTATTAAAAACGATGTTATCTCTATCCTGATGTAGTATTCCACCTGTTATTTCCCTGCTTTCTTTAAAGCTTTCATAGAAATTAAAAATAATTAATCTTCTATTCTTCTTTTTCATTAACAAATCAAGGACTCCGTCGCCATATGCAGGTGCAAGAATAATTTCAGAGAAAATTTTGTCGGCTTCAATCGCTGTCTCAATATCAAGAGTTTTATTAAAGATTATTATTCCTCCAAAAGGTGAAGCAGTATCGGATTCAAAAGCTCTCAGGTATGATTCCCTCAAAGTCTTAGCGGTTGCCACTCCGCAAGGATTTCCGTGTTTTACTATTGCTGTTGTGGGTTCATTGTTAATGAATTCATTAATGAGTGAGTGAGCGGCATCCACATCCAGAAGGTTGTTGTAAGAAAGTTCTTTACCGTGGAATACTTCAAAGATGTCATCAAAGTTAGTTTTTTCAAAGCTTGCTTTCTGATGAGGATTCTCACCGTAACGAAGACCGGAATCATTTTTAGTTAAATCTCTGAAATAGTCTTTAATATCGTCATCGTATTTTGATATGAGAGTAAATGCATCCGCTGCAAGGTCAAGAGAAAACTGATTCGAAATGCTTCCGTTTGTTTTATCGAATTCATTCAGGTAATCGTCGTACTGAGACTGTTTAACAAGAACGCTGACTGAGGAATAGTTTTTAGCTGCAGCACGAATGAGACTAACCCCTCCGATATCAATCTTTTCTATTGCATCTTCGAGTTGGACTCCCGGTTCGGCAATAGTTTCAGCAAACGGATAAAGAGTAACTACAATCAAGTCAAAAGATTTAAGATTGTGGTTTGCGAGTTGTGAAATATGCTCCGGATTATCCTTTTGAGCAAGGATTCCAGAGAAGACGCCCGGGTGGAGTGTTTTCACTCTACCGTTTAGAACTTCGGGAAAGTTAGTGATTGATTCAACAGTAGTAACAGGAATATTATTTTCTGACAGAAATTTACTTGTACCTCCAGTAGAAACAATTTCAAAATTTCTGTCTATTAGTTCTTTTGCAAACTGCAAGAGTCCGTCTTTGTAGTAAACACTAATTAAAGCTGTCTTTTTCATTTTATAAAACTAATTTACCTTCTTCGATTTGTTTAATAACCTCTTTGAAATATTTATGTTCAAGGGTAAGAACCTTTTTCTGAAGAGTGAGCTCATCATCATTAGAATCAACATTTACTTTTTCCTGTAAAAGTATTCTTCCGTTATCATAAATTTCGTCGACTAAATGAATTGTGACTCCGGATTCTTTAGCACCCGAATCAATAACAGCTTTATGTACATTCATACCATACATGCCTTTTCCACCGAACGATGGAAGCAGAGCAGGATGAATGTTAATGATTCTGTTTTTGAATTTTCTAATAACAGCGGGTTCAATCATCTTCATGTAACCAGCGAGTACAATCAAGTTAATACTGTATTTATCCAGCAAGTCAGAGAAGAGTTTTGCATAATCTGAATCATTCAGGTCATGAAAAACTTTTCTACTGATATGAAAGCTTTCGACATCAAACTCCTTTGCAATATCAACGGCTCCGCAACGGGAGTTATTGGTAATTAAAAGTTTAAACTCAGACTTGATGTAGTTACTTTTTCTTGCTTCAAGCAAAGCCCTGAAATTAGAGCCAGAACCTGAAGCAAACACACAAATATTCAAATTCAAATAATTTAGTTAAGTTAAGAAATTTCAAGATGATATTAAATGGAAATAAAGGAATTATTACGATTTTTTTGAATTATGACCTTGAAAACACAAGGATGTATATCAAAAAGAGGATTTTATTCAAGTTTCACTAATACAGGCAAATAAGGGAAACAGAATAGAATTTCAACTACTGAGAGCCATCTGTATTACCGGATATATTTTTAATCTTTATCTTTTAAAATTACTTTATTTCGCTATCAAGGTACCATTTATTATTAAAAGCAGAAATATCGAACATTTTTGTATAAGTTGACGACCATTCAAAGCTATCGTCGATTTTCTTTGCAGCAGCGATAAATATATATAATTCTTTAAAATTCGGAATTTCAAATTCCGATAGTCTACTGTTGAAAGTTATCTGTACTTCTGTGTATTCAGAAATTTCTTCGGTAATATCTTTATATAAAAAATCTGCATAGACACCATCAATATTAGATGGAATAATACCATTAGTAAGCATAGCACAAATGAAAAGAGAGAAAGGAGCTGAGAGGTAATCATTATTTTTCCTGAACAGTTTGAAGCTGAATGATAAGGTATCTTTTCGCATAACAAGATTTTCAACTGATATAGGAATACTATCAGGAGTAATCACATTCTTTTCGGTTAATCCTTTATGAGTACATTTTGTTCGATTGTAAGAATGAACTTTAAAATAGGGTGAGCTGCCCTTGACATTTGCCGACTTCCAGAGGTCATAGATTTCTTTTTCATGAGTAATTATTTTGGAGAAAAAGTGAGAGTTAGCAAACTGTCTTCTGTTATTTTTAGCAAGAACAGAATTCTTCCAGGATTTTGCATGAGGTTTCTTACGTGATTTAACGAACTGAACATTATTTTTATAGAAGAAAGTCAGGTCGTTGAGAGTACCTTTTACCTTTCCGAGAATTGTATTGATTAATCTTGGCATACTATAATTAATTAAGGAACTTTTTTATACTAAACGATGTTCAAATTTATATAAGATAATACTTAGATGTAAAAGTTAACAAAGATGGCAATAATATGCAATACAAAATTTTATAGTTTTTAGGTCGCGAATTAGAGAAATGAAAGAAATTATCATTACACCGCAGTAACACCGCATTTTCACCGCAAATCAACTGCAAATCAACCGCATTTTCACCGCACTTTTACCGCATTTTTAGTACGAAAAAATCGCTTAAGAATCACCATTGAAATACCAAGCATAATTTGGAAATAGTTAGAGTAGAAGTCATAAATTGGTAATAATTTTTAATAAGTGACAAAAATGACATATTTATGTCGTTTTTGTCACTTTCTCGTATTTATGATGACGGGAAATGTTTACTATTTTTTATGATTTAAGGAGAGAAGATTGGATTAATTTATGAGTTATTTTATTGTATCCTGAAGTAAAAAAGGTGGTCTGAAAACAGACCACCTTGTATTATTGTTTCTTTATTTATTTTGCTAAATCAAAGCGATCGAGGTTCATAACTTTGTTCCAAGCTGCGATGAAATCCATTACGAATTTTTCGCCAGAGTCGGAACAACCGTAAACTTCTGCAAGAGCTCTCAGTTCTGAATTTGAACCGAAAACAAGATCAGCACGAGTCGCTGTCCATTTCTTAGCACCAGATTTGCGATCGAGGCCTTCAAAGATTTCTTTGTCTTCTGAAACCGGTTTCCAAACCGTACTCATATCGAGCAGGTTAACGAAGAAATCGTTTGTCAGAGTTTCGGGACGAGAAGTGAAAACACCGAGTTTGGAATTATCAAAGTTTGTGTTAAGCACACGCATACCACCGACAAGCACTGTCATTTCGGGTGCTGTTAACCTCAGCAACTGAGCTTTATCAACAAGCAGCTCTTCTGTAGAAACCGAGAATTTGGCTTTTAAATAATTGCGGAATCCGTCAGCGAGAGGTTCAAGTACTGCGAATGATTCAACGTCTGTCTGTTCCTGAGATGTATCCATACGTCCAGGTGAGAATGGAACTTTAACATCATAGCCTGCGTCCTTCGCTGCTTTTTCGACTCCAGCACAACCTGCCAGTACAATAATATCAGCAAGAGAAACCTTTTTACCTTTTGTTTGAGCTTTGTTAAATTCTGATTGAATTTTTTCCAGCTTTTCGAGAACCTTAGAAAGTTGAGAAGGATTGTTTACAGCCCAGTCTTTTTGAGGTGCGAGACGGATACGAGCCCCGTTAGCACCACCGCGTTTATCAGAGCCACGGAAAGTTGATGCAGAAGCCCATGCAGTTGAAACCAACTGAGAGACGGATAAGCCCGAAGCAAGAATTTTTGTATGTAAATCCGCTATATCTTTATCATCGATTAATTCATGGTCAATTGAGGGAATAGGATCCTGCCAAATAAGGTCTTCGATAGGAACTTCAGGACCGACGTAACGGGATTTCGGACCCATATCACGATGTGTAAGTTTAAACCAAGCGCGTGCAAAAGCATCAGCGAATTCATCGGGATTTTCGTAAAAACGTCTTGAGATTTTTTCATAAACCGGATCAAATCGCAATGCAAGGTCTGTTGTGAGCATAGTTGGCGCATGACGTTTATTGGGGTCGTGTGCGTCCGGGATTGAATTTGCACCAGCACCATGCTTTGGAATCCACTGATGAGCACCTGCGGGGCTCTTCGTAAGTTCCCAATCATAACCAAAAAGATTCCAGAAGAAATTATTGCTCCATTTAGTAGGGGTGCTTGTCCAAGTAACTTCGAGACCGCTTGTGATAGTATCGCCGCCTTTACCAGTACCGTAAGAATTTTTCCAACCGAGACCCTGCTCTTCAATGTCAGCAGCTTCGGGCTCAGGGCCGACATGTTTGGCGTCACCTGCTCCGTGAGTTTTTCCGAATGTATGACCGCCAGCGATAAGTGCGACAGTTTCTTCATCATTCATTGCCATACGAGCAAAAGTTTCTCGTATATCCTTAGCAGCTGCAAGAGGATCGGGATTTCCGTTCGGACCTTCAGGATTTACATAAATTAATCCCATCTGAACAGCAGCCATAGGATTATCAAGGTCACGCTCACCAGAATAACGTTTATCTCCAGCAAGCCATTGAGTTTCACTACCCCAATAAATATCCTCTTCGGGTTCCCATACATCTTCACGACCACCAGCAAATCCGAAAGTTTTAAAACCCATAGATTCGAGAGCAACGTTACCTGTAAGAATCATCAGGTCAGCCCATGAAATCTTCCTGCCATACTTTTGCTTTATTGGCCATAGAAGTCTGCGAGCTTTATCGAGGTTGACATTATCAGGCCAGCTGTTGAGCGGTGCAAATCTCTGCTGCCCAGTTCCTGCGCCACCCCGACCGTCACCAATTCTATAAGTACCTGCGCTATGCCAAGCCATACGAATGAACAGAGGTCCGTAATGACCAAAATCAGCAGGCCACCAGTCCTGAGAATCGGTCATAATTTTTTGGATGTCTTTTTTCAAAGCAACGTAGTCGATACTTTTAAACTCTTCAGCATAGTTAAAATCATCACCCATAGGGTCAGATAACGAAGAGTGATATCGAAGAGTATTAAGCTTCAACTGGTTTGGCCACCAGTCGCGGTTTTTAGTACCTGCAGCACCGACATTATGTCCAGCACCAGTTATCGGACATTTCCCGGTATTTTTGGAATTGTTTTCCATGATTAAATAAGTTTTAGTTTATAAGAATTTATGTTAATTAGTTAATTTACCGTTAATCTGTAGTTTTATTTCTTCAATTTTAAAACCTTTAATTTTCTTCTTTTTGAAATATTCTTTTAAGATGTTATCGAGTTCATCATCAAAGTAGTCCATAATTTTATCTGAATGAGTACAGTAAAGGTGATGGTGGTTTTCAAGAACCGCGTCATATTTCATGACGTCCTTATCGGTTTTGACCTTACGGATAATTTCTTCCGCGGCGAGGGTATCGAGGACTTTATAGACTGTACCAACTGCTATGTTCGGATGGCTTTTTCTAACCTGTTTAATGACTTTTTCGGCCTGAGGATGGTTTTTAAGTTTTATTAATGCACTTAGCACGGCAATCCTTTGCGGAGTAACTTTAAGCCCTTTTTCAGTGAGGCGATATTTTATTTCAGAAAACGACATATTATTGATTATTAAATGAGAATGATTCTTATTACATAATTATTAAAGATAGTAAAATGTTAATTAAGAATCAAGATAGTCGATTGTTGATTTTATCAGGATGAACAAGAACGAACGCTGATAAACGAAGAGGTTTTATAGAATTAGATTAGAGTAAGAGCGAACAATAATAAACAGGGATATAGATTTATTAGAATTACATCAGAGTAAGGACGCACTTGATTTACGAACAAAAAAGGCGATTCTGATGAATCGCCTTTTTGTTTTTACCTAAGCAATATTTTTCACTAATAATTACTTAATAAGAGTCATTTTCTTTACAGATGTGAAATCACCTGCCTGCAGTTTGTAGAAATACATACCGCTTGGAAGAGATGATGCGTTGAAAGAAACACTGTAAGAACCCGGAGCGAGATTTTCGTTAACCAGAGTCGATACTTCTTTTCCGAGGATATCATAGATTTTCAGAGAAACGTTTCTCAATTCAGAGACACTGAAGCCAATAGTCGTGCTCGGATTGAAAGGATTCGGATAATTCTGATATAACGAGAATGAAGAAGGAGATTCAGGATTACTGCCGATACCGGTTAAATTATCAAATGTCATAATGAATGCCAATGTCTTAAACAAATTCGTGTTATAGTCGATGACAACGCTATGATTGCTTTGATTCATATAATACATTTTATCAGACAATACAGTATAGTTACCCGGTAATAATCCTTCTACTTTGTAGATACCGTTTTGGTCTGAAACAGCATAATTTACGATATTATTATTTTCATCTAAAACATAAACAACTGCACCGATAATGTTGATACCAGTATTTGTTTTAACAGTTCCGCTAATTACTGCAAGACCTGTGTCCGGAAGCGGAATTACTCTAAAATCGATATTACTTACAATACCCGTAGAATCCACAATAACGGAGTCTGCCATCATCCAGTTTAAAGTAGGAACGTGATCGTACCTGAAGTATGAAGGTCTATATTCACCGAAAGGTTTTGCGAACAACTTATACTTTCCGGGGATCAAATTATTTATAACATAATTTCCTAGTGAATCGGAAAGAACGTTACCGTTTCTATTGATGTTAGTAATACTCGGAGTAATATGACCATATCGGAATGCCATAACTTTTGACATAACACCGATTGTATTTGCAGTATCTTTTACCTGCCCCGAGATTCCGTTCGGGAATACGTAAACATGCTGCAGAACGAAGTTTATGTTTGCTATATTACTGTTAACAAAAATCTTATCTGCTTCGAGGAGTGTACTCTTGTTATCCCAGTATTCCGGCAGATAATCAAAATTCAGCGGTTTTACGAATACAACCACGGAATCGCCGCCTCTTACGTTGAGCGAATAATTACCGAGAGAATCTGTCATAGCTCCGTATGAATAGAAGTGAGTATTGTTACCTCTAACTTTGTAGGCATGAACTCTGCTTCTGACAGGATTGTTCAAAGAATCCTTTACTGAGCCTGATAAGTTAAAAATGACAGGAGGAGTAAGAGGAGCAAGACCAATATTAATATTAACAGTATCATTTTCTGCGAGAATAATCTTATCAGCTGTCTGAATGTTAGGCTTATTGTTATAATATTCAAATCTAAATCCTTGTTTCGTAATATAAGCATAATATTGACCGACATTGAGAATAGCTTTAAACTTTCCGAGACTATCAGTATTAAACATAATACAATGAGTATTCGGTGTAGCAATAGCCGCAAAAAACTTGACCATAGCTCCTTTAACAGGTAGGTTTGTAGAATCATTGTAAACAATCCCTGTTACGACTGCTTTAACAGGCGGAGGCGGAGGGATGAGAGTAACCTGGACGGTATCAGAGGAAATACTCAGGACATTATTAACGACAGCTTTAACGAAATATGAATAAGTCTTATTCATCTGAACATTATAATCATTGACGAACTTACCATTTACATTACTGAATCTCTTCACAAATACTCCTGTATCACCTATTGCGCCAATTTTTCTGTAAACATTGAAACGCATACTTAATACAGGATGCACCCAGCTTACTTTTACGAATAGGTTGGCATTGGGTTGGACCATAACTACAGCTTTTACACTGTCAGGAGGAACAATTTGTGTCTGCCCCTCAATAACAAACACGGATAAAAGAAAAAGGGGAACAAAAAGTAAAAGTAACTTTTTCATTTCTTATGGGTTTAAAAGTTTAAAAAATATATAATTGTTTTTTTAATGACTTACATCCGTTTAAAAATCAATAAAAGGATAACAAAAGTCAAGATAAATTTTGTTGATTATTATTTTTTGTATGAGTTTAATATTTCTTGAAAAACATATTAGTAACGGGTATTAAGTAATTAAGAATAAAGTAATAGAAGGTTATTATGTAAAAAGTTGGTAATATATGTCATAAATTTTCAGTATACTGAAACACTAAAAAAGGGGGCTATCCCAAAAGGTCAGCCTCTTTTTGTTTAATGATGCATATAAAAATTAGTGAAAGAAATATAGAAAATCTACCTTCCCAAGCAAGAGCTTGGGAAGGAGATTTAAAATGAGGTGTAAAATTCAACGTTTAATATGAAAGAGGCTGACCTTTTGGGACAGCCCCTTTGTTTTTCCGACATTTAAAAGGTAAACAGAAATAATGCCGGAATTTATAAACAATTATTTGATGAGGAGCATACGTTTAACATCGGCGAAATCGTTAACCTGAATTTTATAGAAGTAAGCACCGCTCGTTAAATTTGAGCCGTTGAAATCGACAGAGTAGTGTCCTGCGGATTTAACTTCATTAACAAGATTCCTGACTTCCCTACCGAGCATATCGTAAACTTTAATAGAAACAAGACCCTGTTTAGGTAAAGCAAAATTAATTTTAGTTGTCGGGTTGAAAGGGTTAGGATAATTCTGGCTGATAGAATACTTATTAGGAATTTCAGAACCAATCTGTGAAATACCGACAAAGCCATTCGTGCTTGTATAGTAGAGAGCACCTGAAGCAGCAGACCCAATTTCACCCACAACGACACCCACAGACTCTTCCCTAAGAGATACACCGTACAAATGCCTGTTTTCGCCGTTCAACTGGTCAACAAAAGTAATTCCTCCATCGTTAGCAGTCATAATTTTTCCGTTATCTCCGCAAACTGTAACAATATTTTCATAATTATCAATAGAGCGAAGGTGTTCACCTGTGAGGTACTGAACATTAACGCTCCAGGTTTTACCCCAGTTTGAAGATCGCAGGATTGTTCCGTTATTACCGCAAATCATAGCAATTGCAGGAGACAGGAAAACCACATCGTTAAGATAATCGTAACGGTTAGTATTTCTCACAACCCACGTGGAGCAGTGATTGGAAGTATTCCAAACCTTGCCATCAGTACCACAAATGATACCCCTTCCGTCAGTGAGATATTCAGGTGAAAAAGCGATAGAGTGCATAGTGAACGGAATATCAAATCTTTGAGTAAATGAAGTACCCCCGTTAAATGTTTCAAAATAGGTACCCGCATATCCAATAAAAATTGCATGGTCTAAATCCCCAGGAGGAACACCGATACCTCTGATAGTATGGTCAGGAGTATCAAAAGGTCTGACGACTGACCAAGTATCTCCGTAATCCGTGGATTTGATAATAACACCGCCCATACCTGCAGCCCAGACGACACCTTCTCGGTTAGGGTCGAATTTTACATCGTTCATCCAGATATTAATGTTGGAATAAGTAACAGTCCATTCTTCACCTGCATCCGAAGTTTTGATAACAATACCGCCCTGACCGACGGCGACTCCAATTTGAGAATTTAGTTCAGAAAAGTCAACTCCAAACAATGAATAAGGAACACCAGTCTGGTAAAGAGTCCATGGAATAGAAGGTGGCGGCGGTGAAGTTGTGAAATTCCAAACAGAAGATGACGGACCCCAGCCTGATTCATCGCCAGCAAAAACACGCCAGTAATAAGTTGTACTATTACCAAGCACACCTGCACTGGGAGTGAACTTAGAATTTACGAGAGCATTTTTATTAATTACGTTTGTAGAAAAGTCGGCAACGGTAGAAACCTGAAGTTTATACTTCGTCGCATTAGGTACATCCGCCCAATCGAGCAAAGGACGCAATTGAATAGAGTTTGCATTGTTAAGCGGCTTTAATAATACGGGAGGAGTCAAATCCAACAATGAAGGATTTGTACCTGCGTGCGCACTCTGCCAATTAAATAAGGTACCTGATAGTGCTGCAAAAGTCGTAAAAATAATTACGGCTGTTAAAAGTCTTTTCATAATAGCAATATTTTAATTTAAGTTAACATATTATATATTATATAAATAACATAGTTATCATTTGTCATCGAAAAATATATAATCCCCAATGATAAATTTAATTATAATCCATATCCGCATAATAGTGTCCGTTAAAAGTTGCATAATGCGAAAAAATGAACAAATCAATATTTGAATACAACCATTATTACAGCAAATACTGAGCCGAATATTTTGCTTGAAAAATGAACGTTTTTGATGTTATTTAAAGTGATACAATAGTATGCAGACTTTATCTTAAGCAAACCAACTATGTTATTTGCAGTCACATTGAATTTAAAGATAAGAAACTATGGGGGAGATTGGAATACTGATTACGCGAATCAGATGGTTTGTGAAGATAGAATTATTTATGGGGCAAAAACCTGATACTATGGGATATTATAAGTCCGTTGCCTAAATGCAACGGCAACTTTTTATCGGGATTTTATAAATCCGTTGCCTAAATGCAACGGTAAGATTACACGAGAGAATATTAGTTCATAAAAGTTTATTTATTTACTAATAGTCGTTGCCGTAGAGAATCCGTAAATAGGTCATTAACAAGTCTTCGACCTGTGTTTCACGCAGGAGACCGTTATAATATAATATAATGGTACAGTCTTTTTCATTACTATGATACATCGAGGTCATGTAACCCGGCAAATCGCCCGAATGCCCGTAGAATGATCCATGACGGATTAGACCGAGACCGTAACTATCTTTTGCATTCAAATAATAAAAATCTTCGTTAAGACGTTTTTGCTGAAGTGAGTCAGGAAGTAATCCACCGCGTACAAGAGCTTCAACAAATCGTTGGAGTTCACGCGGTTTAGAATAAGCAGAACCGGCAGCCCAACCCCAAGAAAGGTCGAAGTATTCGGTTAAATCCTGCCCCGGAACATAGTCGATAAAGAAGTACCCTCTTCCGTGAAGTCCCGGCAATTCAGTACCGCTTGTGAGAAAACCAGTATTAGGAAGATTTAATTTTTGAAAAATTCTTGTATTGATTTCATGTTCAAGAGAATTATTTGTAATCTGCTGTATTATTTTACCAACAAGAATAGTGTTTGTGTTAGAATAATTGAATCCTAAACCCGGAATTGAATCGAATCCATTTGCGAATCCCTTGTCTATAAGCTCATCTACAGACCAGATTTTTAGCGGATTTGCCCACATCTCTGAAAAGAAATCAGGACCGGTATAGTTGCGGATTCGGCTTGTCATATTGCATAGCATCCTTATTGTAATACTGTCAGATTTTGGATATTGCGGATAGAACTTTGAGAGTTTATCGTTTAGTGTCAATTTCCCCTCGGAGACGAGCTGAAGTAAGACGGTAATGGTCATTGTTTTAGTAACACTTCCAACGCGGAAATTAAAGTTATAATTTGATGCGATACTATTCTGCAAATCTGAATAACCGGAAGCATAAATCCAGTCGAAGCCGCGTTTTTTATCAACGACAAGAGCAACAACACCAGGAATGTGAGTATTATGAGTAATAGAATCAGCAGAATTTTTCAGCTGAGAAATAATTTCGTTTACATTAACATACGGCGAAGACGATGAGAAATCGTCACTGCATGAATTAATTAGCAGAAGTAAAACTACTAATATAACCGCATATAAGTGTTTCATATAAAATTATTTAATATTTACGATACTTGTTTCTTCCATCATTGAATTTGTAACTGTGATTGAGTCCTTAAAATCGGGATTTAGGTATTCACGGATTTTTGTGTATTCTTTAATAACAAAAGGAATACTTGCAGACATAAGGAAATCTGGACCATCATTTACAGAAAAATGAAGGTGAGGCATTGTAGAATTACCCGAGTTACCGAGAAGAGCAATAGGCATCCCCTCTTTTACGCGTTCACCCTTCTTGAAAAGAATGGACCCGGGAATGCAGTGAGCATAAACGGCATAAAAACCATTATCGAGTTTCAGTATTATATGATTGCCTGCATACTCTTCAATATTGTTAAACGTAACGTCCTGAGCATCACCTTTATTTTCTTTCTGACCTTCGAGAACATGATAAACCACACCGTCACCTACCGCGTAAAGAGAATTGCCATAACAGAAATAAGAAGAATTCATTTTCGGGTCACCTTTTGAAAACTCATTATTTTCATTTATTTGAACTATATCCGAGGCATAACGTTCGCCGTACCCAACTTTACCATGCATGAAAAACAGTGTAAAGAAATGGTACTGCAACGTTGACTGATTCATAAAAATATAATCATTGCCTTTAACTGGAGAAGAGATTACCAAAGGTTTTTCGTCCTTACGCGGGGAGAAAGTACCTCCTTCAACGATTAATTCTTTATTGTTCACGGTATCTTTCATGAAGAACTTATGCGAAACGTCAGAGGGTAAAGGATTATTAATTGGAATGGGGAGTTGTATAGACATATAATAAGCATCTATTTTATCGAAAGTAATATCTTTAGAAGAAGGCAGCGGGTCTGTATAAATTGGCGGTAAATCATCTTTCTCAATCGTAAAAAGCTCTGCTTTAGAGTTATTGTCCAGCACAACAACTTTCATGAGAATAAGACCTTCATTTTTCCATTCCCACATTTTTAAGGTGTAACCTATACGAGTATATTTTTCAGTAACAAACGGAACATCATTCATGAATATTTCAATTTTTGATGCTGACTTATCAGAGTAATCTTGAAATGCAAAAGAAGTTAATACAGCCGTGACAGCAATTAATAATACAATAAGTTTTTTCATAATTTTACAAGTTTAATTAATTTTTCTTAAATTTCCAAAAGAGTCTGCGATTAGCATAGCATCGAGAACCTTATCGACAGTAACTATGCAGGATTCATGAAAAATGGAAGAACCCTCTATACATGCATTTTCAGCAGCCTTCATTATGTAATTTCTATCAATTTTAGTAATTCCAAGTTCTGATAATGTTGTTGGCAATCCGATTGACTCGCAGAATGAATAGACTGTGTTTATTTCTTCCGAAGATGCTGCATTAAGATGTAGTCCAGTAAGGACTCCGAACGCTACTTTCTCACCGTGATAATATCGATGAGTCTCTTCGAGAGCAGTAAGTCCGTTGTGAACGGCATGAGCTGAAGCAAGACCGCTGCTTTCAAAACCGATTCCGCTAAGGAGTATATTGGCTTCAGTTATGTATTCAAGTGCCAGGGTGATTTCATGGTTTTCGTTTGCAGTTTTTGCGGAAACACCATATTCCAGAATTGTTTCGTAACACAACTTTGCGATGTGCAAACCTGCTAGAGTTGTTAAACCGCCGCATTCGTTTTTTGATTGCGAATTCGCACAAGACCTTGCTTCGAACCATGTAGCAAGAGCATCACCCATACCTGCAACGAGAAACCTGACCGGTGCATTAGCGATAATATTCAAATCAACAATAACTGCAGAAGGATTTTTCTTCTGATAGTGGACAGCTTCGAAGACACCTGAGGGTGTGTATGTAACAGCACAGCCGCTGCAAGGTGCGTCGGTAGATGCTATAGTTGGAACTACTATAACAGGAATATCTGCCCTATCGGCTGCAATTTTAGCAGTATCAATAACCTTGCCTCCACCAGCGCCAATTATGACATCGATACTTTTCGATTTAATAATATGTGCAATTCGGTTGAGTTCATCCTCACAGCATTCACCGCTGAAAAGCTCGAAAGGAACATTCATAATTTCCTGAGATGCGAATTTGGGAAAGATATTATTCTTAACAGATTTTGAACACAGAATTAGTCCTTTGGAACCGAAGAGATTAATAAGTTCAAGTAACTCAGTGATAGCACCTTGCCCCTGAATATACTGACCCGGAAAAACAGCTTTCTTATTCATCAATTATTTTATTTAATTTCTGGGGTATAAGCCGCAAGTAAAAATTATGGTATTATTTAAAAATATGCAATGCAGATTGGGAAAAGTGAGTAAGTGTCCCGAATAGGTGTAAGGGATAGTGAAACAGCGGAAATTTATAAACTTTATGTGTATGTTTAGGATGAAGGATGAAATGGAACGGAATAATCCAAAAAAAGGCGGTCAATGAATGACCGCCTGATTAATATTCATGAATGTACAGGAATAAATTTATCGATAATTATTTGATTAACATCATTTTCTTAATATCGGTAAATCCTTCTGATTGCAGCCTGTAGAAATAGACACCGCTTGAAAATTCTGATGCGTTGAAGTCAACTGTATAGCTACCGGCTGACTTTACTTCGTTTACGAGTGTTCTAACTTCCCTACCGAGTACGTCGTAAATCTTTAATGTCACGAGTCCTTGCTT
Source organism: Ignavibacteria bacterium (assembly GCA_041649015.1). Taxonomy (NCBI): domain Bacteria; kingdom Pseudomonadati; phylum Ignavibacteriota; class Ignavibacteria; species Ignavibacteria bacterium. Next base: position 114,488 of record JBAZNU010000005.1, on the reverse strand, counting down.
CGGAAGAGCAAAGTTTATTTTTGTCGCCGGATTAAATGGATTTGGATAATTCTGGCTTAAAGAGTAAACATTCGGAATCGTTGAGCCGACCGGATTAATGCCTACTGCAGTATTAATAACAAAGCATACATTAGGACGGGTTGATGAAGTTGATGTAGCTGTAAGACTACAACCAACAGCATTGTCAAGGTGATTATGAACAACAGTACCAGTCTGCGATGTTCCTGCGACTGTACTATTGCTTGACCAATCAGAATTATCAAAACAAATTTCAACAAGAAGATTACCTGTTCCATTCCAGTAGTAAGGCGTAGCAAGTTCAATATACTGTAGTCCGCTACCCGGAGGTGTGTAAGCAGACGATGTAAATACTTCACTCCATCCGATATTAGTCCAGGATGAAATGGTGGAAGCAGTTATAGTCTGCATCTTTACTGAAAAACCATTCATTGCCGGTGAACCTACGGTCAATATAGTAAACCCAATTTTATTTATAAATCCAGCGCCACCGCCTCCTGCGATAATTTCATCGGCTTTGTATAATATCTGTGTTCTCGAATCTTCGTAAAGTGTATAGAATGGATAACTTGTTGAAGTTGTACCTGTACCGATACACGATGTAGCCTGTGAAATAATCTTAAAAGTCCTCAAGGTAGTTGAATCCGTATTATGTGCGGCAGAGTTATCACGAGCAAAAACTCTATAAAATATCGAATCTCCAGCCTGAACGTCACTACCTAAAGAATTGAAAGCAGCAGAATATGTTGAGCCCCCTGAATTCAATAATTTAAACTGTTTAACACCCGTGCCTGTATTATTTTTGTACCACTTTACCCATGCTGAATCAACACCGATATTATCAGTAACTGTAGCGGTTACGGTTGCGGGCCATAAAGTTTTCGGTACGTCAGTAAGTGTCGTATGAACTATAACAGGTTTTGTAGTGTCAGGAGCTGCTATAAAAGAAACCGTGTTTGCGGGTGCTCCTGAAGGATAAGTTACAGTTCTGTTTAATGCGTCAGTTGCAGTCATGTAATATCTATAAAGACCTGCGCCCGAAAGCGGAAGATTAGCATTCCAGTTATCACCACCGCCGTTTGTCATTGTAACGTTTGAGGTTAAAACAGGATTATCTTTTGAGTAATAAAGTTTAACTGAAGATGGAGTAATCGGACTACCTGCGGGAATAATTACACAGTTAACTTCTCTGTTTCCTGAAACTTGCTCCGTATTACCGAGTGCCGTATGAGTTATTGCAGGACCGATATCAACTGAAGCAGTCCATGCCTGAAAATTACCGAATTTATTATCACACCAGAAAGGCCAAATTTTGTTATTTCCTGAAGTGATACCAATATAATCACCCATATATGTACCTGAGCCGCCTTCACCGCGCGGTCTCCAGCGATGGTCGGAAATTAAAATATCAGTCCACGTTAATCCGCCGTCGATTGAACGTGACATGTATGTTTCGCATGAATCGCCATATGAAGGATAATTTCTATTATCATAATAAACAACATTAACACCGCCGTTTTCATCAACTCTGATTGCAGGGAAGAACTGAACTTTACCGTTGTTCATTGCATCCTGGTTGACTCTAATACCTGCTGACCAAGTAGTACCGCCGTCAGTTGAACGATGAATAACAACGTCTGCATCGCTGCCTGCGGGTGCAAGATTGACCTGAGGTAGAACAATATAAATATAACCATTGTATGGTCCGCCGCTTCTATCAACACCAATACGCGGGAAACCGTTAACTCTGACACCCCAGCCATTGTATGAGGATGTACGTATACCATTACCATCAAAAGCATTTTCTGTAACAGTCCAGTTTGCACCGCCGTTTGTTGACTTTGCAAAACCATAGTAATCTTCAGTGTATGGACTAGATGAGAGTGGTGCTGCCCAAGTTACGTAAATAACACCGCCCGGACCTGTAATAATATCGCAGCCCTGCGAGTAATGATTTGAAGGAGGATTATTAATTTGAGACATTGTGCTCCATGATACACCGCTATTAGTTGTGTAAGAAAATACTATAGGAGGATTAGAAAGAGCAAAGTTACTCCAGACTGTGTAAGACCTTCCGTAGTAAGGACTTGCGGGATAGTCGTCAGTTCCTGAAAAGTTTTTATCTGAACTAACGCTAGTAATTGTATATGGCATCGACCAGTTTACGCCGTAATTAGTCGAATACTGACCGTACATAAAAGTCGTACCCGTAGTATTTAATGACGTAAAAACAATGACACCATTTTTATCAATAGTAGGTGCAGGGTCAGAAGTTGATCCAGGCTCGTTCGGCATTAAATCCGTGCCGTACCAGTTAAGACCACCGTTAGTTGTAACGTAACAACCCTGACCATAAGTAGAGCCGACGCTTGTATTTGCTGAACCAAACATAAAGTTCGGATTTGCAGTTTGACTTACGAGAACAACTTCATTCTGCTCGTTTGAATTCGGTAATACCCTGATATTGGGACTGACCGCCATTACACCCATCGGAGTATAATAAAGTGTCTGCTCTTTGTTTGGATTTTCCCAAGAAACGAATTTCTGAGGAAGTTTATTGTAAATCCCAAGAGGTTTTGAGGTTTGTGACCATTTTTCCTGAGAGAAAGCGATATTGCACACTAATGCGAGCAACATCAGAGAGAGAAACAATTTCTTCATTTTTTGTTATTTTAAATTGATAAAGGGAGATAATTTAGCTATAAATAATCTTAAGTTAAACGCAATTAAGTCTATCCTGAATGCGATTGCAATCCTTTGAAACAGCAATAATAATTTATACATTGACATTTAGCTGTAGAATAAAAAAATTAGTCGAAATTAAAATCATGAATATGAATATATTAAAATTACGCTTAAGATTTATAATAGTACTGATATCATTAATACCCTTAATATCGCAGTCTGGCTGTGATATAAAAGAACCGACAGCCCCCGAATGGGATATAACAGGCAATTTACCAATCATAAACAGGTATTATTACATTTATGATATGCTTAAGCATTCAACAAATATACTGTACGATAGTCTTAACAGTAACGTCATACTGACCGGAACAACGGCAAATACTGACCTCTTCAGTGAAATTAAATCAGACGGAGTTGGTCAGTCATTTTATAACGTACCGACAAACCTTACACAAGACTCTACGATATTTATTCAATTTGATGATTCTACACAGGCATCATTTATAAGTTTTCTGAGCGGTGAGTTAATTTTAAAATTCTGGGGAGCATCTATTAATTCTTACACAGTTAATTTTTCTTTAGAAAACCTTCGTTCGAGGAATGATACAACATTGAAATACACTAATACAATACAGGTACCCACAAATACACAAAGGCAGATAAATATTCCCTTACTTAACTGGGTATATAAATCAAACAACGGGGTATCGAATATAATATCATTGAAGTTAAGAACGATCTCAAACACGAATGAACCCACAACGTTTAGCTCGGAAGTCACTCCGTATACTGTGGAAAGAATCTTCGGCAGGATAAAGCCAACTTACATTGAAAGAGAATACAGCAGGACAGATTCTCCTTTTGGTACTGACGTACCAGAGGGATTTATAAATTTTGCCGATGTTGACGGTAACAACACATACATTTCATTAAAAAGATACGAGAATAATTACCAGCTTGATTTCGAACAGGTATCAATACAGGGTGTGAATAAGAACGGCAACAAGGTTAATTTAAGGTATAATCCCGGAGGTAATCCGACGATGAATGATACACTATTCAACCTAAAACTGGACAAGGATAAGGATTCGAGTGTTTTTTATTTAACAAACTTAAACAGTAATGTTGCAGAATTTATCGGCAATATTCCAAAAGATATTTATGTGGCAAAGACAATTTTAATTAATAAGCCATATACTATCGGGAGCACAAATTATCTTGACAGCTTTTCAACCAATACGAATTTTTCCGTTCCGATTAACATGAATATTTCGCAGACAAATGCTGTAATTCAGGAAGACACGACGGATTTTGGTATAAGCGATGAGGACCAGAGGAAGAAAATGCAAAACTGCCAGAGTATGGATATTGAATTAAGAATGTTCAATGCGATTGCTTTATTTGCTATATCAAAAATAGAAGTACTTGACTCATTCAACGTACCTTTGTTTTCTTTGTCTCAGATGTTAGGCAATTCATCTGATTCCACTATATGGGTAAACCGCGCACCAGTGGATATTAACGGGTTTGTAAACGGCATAAGTCTGCAGACATACAGGACGACTGTACCAAAAGAAGTAATAGATAAATTACTTCGAGCAGGGAAAGTTGTATATAATACAAGGTTCTATACTGATCAAAATCCAACATCTTACATTCGAGTTGTCAAAAATGATTATACGAAGCTATTGGGTATCGGCAAAGTAATTTACAGAATAAAGGAGGATTAAAAAACAGAATGAGAATACTTATGAATAAACATATTATACCTTTAATAATTATATTTATCGTTTTCATTTCCGATTCATTTGCCCAGTATCAGTTTACTGTGCGAAATTATTCTATGGGCAGGGCTTCGACAGCAGCTTCGTACAGCATAGATGCTATAGGTTTTAATCCCGCAAATATTATCAACCAAAGAAGTATTGATACGAGTGTTGTAGATTTTAGTGTTGCGACCAATTTCGGATTTATGTTCGACGCAACTTTTGCTCCTTTGAACCTGCTTGACCAATATTTCACAAAAAATGCAGACGGGTCGAAAAAATACTTAAACTCAGATGATAAAAACGATATTATAGAACAGGTTGGAAACTCCCCTATTAATTCTATCGGGAATATTAAACCTATATCTGTAGTTGTAAGAACGAAAGCCGGGACGTTTGGTTTTGGGATTGAAGAAAGAGTTGGAGGACATTTTTATTTTGACAAGGATTTTTTAGAAGTGGCATTCTTTGGTAATGAAGTAAATAGAAAATATGATTTCTCCGAACTTGATTTTAATACTTCGTGGACGCGGCAGATATCATTCTCATACGCAAGAAAATTAGATATTAAGAACAATAAAAACTTTAAGTACATTAATCTGGGTGCATCATTCAAGCCTCAACTTGGTTTCTACTATTCTGAAATAATTAATAACAACCTTTGGATATTCACGAATGACAGCAATCAAATCTCCGGTTCAGGAAGGATGACCTTGCTGTATTCAGGTATTTCATCCGAAAGAAAGTTAAAACCGCCTCTGAATAATGCGGGTTTCGGATTGGGATTCGATGTCGGATTATCGACAACACTTGAAAACTTTTTCAATATCGGAAAACTTAATCTTGGTTTCAGTGTTACTGATATCGGCTATATAAGCTGGAAATCAAATGCAGCAAATTACTATTACGACGGAAGTTTTTTAATTACCGATATAACGAAGAAAGAACAGCTCGATTCGCTTGAAGATGTTATTAACGGAACGAGGTCTCCTATTAGCGGTTTTACAAGGATGCTCCCGACTACAGTCAGAATTGGTGCACAGTATAAATACTATTCGGATAAACAAATGAGAAACGGTAAAACTCATTCAGAGGATATGGAATTAATGAGTTTTGCGCTTGACTACATCCAGGGATTTACTGACAATTACGGCGGAACGACAACTCCAATCGTTGCGTTCGGATATGAGATTAATCCGCTAAACTTTCTTTCGGGAAGACTTGGTTTGGTCGCCGGTGGGCGAGAGAAATTTGAGCTTAGTTTTGGTTTGGGTGTAAATGCAGGAGCGTTTTCGATGGATTTCGGAACGTACAACATACTAAGCGTATTTGCTCCAAAAAAGACTAAGAATTTCTCACTTGGACTAAACATGAATTTTAAAATTTAGAATTGGAAAACAACATCAAGATAAAATCTGTAGAAGAAGATTATGAGGAAACGGTAAATATATTTACTGAAGGGTTCATGGAATATCCTTTGCATCTTTTACTTTTCCCTGAATATAAAGAAAGAGAAAGGATTACGAGATGCATATACGAAATGATGGTTTATGATATTGTACCAGGTTTAAACTTACAGTTAAAAGGTTTGTATTTCAGAAATCAGGTTGCAGGATGTCTAATTTACACTAGACCCGATGTAAAAGAATGGGATGATAAAATGAACGAGGCAGTTAAGAAGATGAGAATAAAAGCAAACAATCCAAATGTTAAACACATCGGTGAATATGCCATGAAAACCGCATTGTATAAACCTAAAGAAAAGCACATATATTTAAATGAACTCGCAGTGAAAAAAATATACCGCCAAAAAGGATTCGCACGTTTGCTCATGGAGAGTGCTGAAGATGATGCTTTAAAGTATCCGGAAACTCAAAAAACAGTGCTGGATACTACGAATATTTTAAACGTTGAAATTTATAAAAGGATTGGCTATAATGTGTTCCATGAATTTAATTTCATGGAATTGACAGGTTATACGATGGTTAAAGGAATTAACTCAAAAGAACAATAAAGTAATTATTTAACAAATCAAATTATTAGGGAGAACAATTGAGAAAACTTATTACTTTTCTATTTGTACTGTTTATCAGTGCAGGCGTAACCAACGCTCAGAATCTTGAAGAAAAACTTCAGAAAGTCGGTCCGAATTATGCGAAACTTTACCTCCAGCCACTCGTTGATGCTTTAGGAACAAACCTGAATTCGAATTACTTTTTTGACGCTCATGTACCGTTTGACAAAAAAGTACCTATAGGCTTCAATGTTGGTATCAGGTTTAGACTTATGAACACTTTCATGAGCAGCGACGACCAAAAATTCAGTTACAGTTATGCTGATTCGATTGTTGCAGGCGGAAGTTACACTAAAGGTACTTACAGAGTCCAGGATGCACCAACAGCAATCGGGGAAAAGACTGCAGCCATTGGAAAGTTTTACGACGATAACGGTAATTACGTATCTGGACAGGATATTACGTTAATCGGAGGAGTACTTAAAACAACATCCGTACCATTCTTTATTCCGGAAATTACTTTTGGAACTCTGTACGGAACGGACGGTTCGATAAGTTTCCTGCCGAAAATTAAAGTCGGCGACGTCGGTTCTGTCTCTTATTTTGGATTTACGCTCAGACATAATCTTAGCCATTACTTTCCCAAAAGTCCTGTAGACTTTGCAGTGCAGGGAGGTTATCAGGGTATGAATTTTACAGAGCCCGATAACAACGACCTCTGGAAGTCAGGAAATTTCTTCATTAACGGACAGGTAAGCAAAACCTATAAATTCCTCACAGGATATGCCGCACTTCAGTATGAAAGTTTTAAAGCCGACTTCTCTTATAATTATGTAAGCTCAAATGGTACGAAAACACCAGTGAAAGTAACAGTTGACGGGAATAACAATTTCAGGTTTGTAATAGGAGGAACGGTTAGAACAGGTTTCTTCGCATTCAATCTTGACGCAAATATCGGTAAAAGGTTTGCGATTTCATCGGGTATTAATTTTATAATTTTATAAGAGATTAAAGAACGTTTAAAGGGTATCCGCAGCAAGCGAATACCCTTTTGTTTATGAAAATCCTCAATTAATCAGTACCCGACTGCCTTACCGCTTCCGCGTTTATCAGAGTGACCTGATAGCGTTCCGTCCCGATTAAACACGATTGCTTCAACCCTTCCGAAATCAGATACTATTTTTAAATCATAACCAAGTTCGGAAAGTTTTTTAATTTTATTCCTTGACAACAAAGTTTTTTCAATTTGAAGTAAATCAGGAAGCCACTGATGATGAAAACGGGGAGAATCAACTGCTTCGCTAATATTCAAATCAAATTCTATTACATTCAATAATGTTTGAAGTACAGAAGTAATGATTTTGCCGCCTCCGGGTGAACCGACTGTCATAAAAGGTTTAGAATCTTTGAGTAATACAGTGGGGGTCATTGAGCTCAGCATTCTCTTACCCGGCTCTATCGCATTTGCTTCATTACCAACTAAACCGAAAATATTCGGTACGCCGGGCTTTACTGAAAAGTCATCCATTTCATTGTTAAGCAGAAATCCCGCTCCGTCAACAACAACTTTGCTCCCATACGTATCATTAAGAGTAGTTGTAAGTGAGACCATGTTCCCTTTTGAGTCGGCTACTGTAAGATGAGTCGTTTGTGTACTTTCCTTGTTGATATTTCCAGGTTTAATGATATCCGAAGGAATAACCTCACCAAATTTAAAATCTGCAAATCTTGTTTTTGCGTATGACTTTGAAATCAAAACATCAACAGGAACTTCATAAAAATCCATGTCACCCATATATTCACTCCTGTCTGCGTAAACGAGTTTCATCGCTTCTGAAAGAAGGTTTACATATTCTATGCTTGCTATGCCCAATGATTCCAGGTTGTAGTTTTCGAGTATATTTAGCAAGTAAATTAAGCAGATTCCCCCGCTCGAGGGCGGTCCCATAGTTATAATATCGTAATTTTTGTACTTCCCCTTTATAACTTTTCTTTCGACTGGTTTATAGTTTGCAAGGTCTTCATGTGTAATTATTCCTTTTCCCTTTTGCATCTCTCCAACTATCATATCAGCAACGTTGCCTTTGTAAAATCCATCCCTTCCTTTTAATGATATTTCTTTCAATGTATTTGAAAGGTCAGTCTGAATAAATAATTCATTCTGATGAAATTTCTTCCCGAATATCTTTGAGGAGCCTTCAAATTTATCAAAATCTTCTCTGTGGCTGTTTATCGAGTTTGCATGTTCGCTGTTGATTTTAAAACCCTTTTCAGCGAGATTGATAGCATAAGAAAGTACCTTTTCTCTCGGCATAGTTCCGTATTTCTCAAGTGTATAAAGTAAACCCGCAACAGAACCGGGTACTCCCGATGCAAGATACCCCAGAGTGCTTAAGTCAGCAATGACGTTACCATCGTTATCAAGGTACATATTCTTCGATGATAATCGAGGTGCTGTTTCCCTGAAATCAATCGATGTTTCATACCCCTCCGCAGAACGCAGTACCAGAAATCCACCTCCGCCTATATTACCCGCCTGAGGATAAACAACTGCAAGCGCAAATGCTACACCAACAGCTGCATCAATAGCATTCCCACCATCTTTTAAAATGCTTATCCCGACTCCGGAAGCTATTTCATTAGCTGAGCTAACAACCGCATTCTTATAATATACATTCTGAGAATAAAGATATGAAACGGATAGAAAAAATATTATTATGATTCTGGTTATCATGACAAATCATTGTCCTTTAAATTCGCAACGACAGGCGGCAAGCCCTTAAATTCATTACGCTTTATCATTCTTTGAACTTTTTCTATGTACTCCTTTTCAAAACCCATACCTTGCAAATCCGCATCTGATTTTCCTTCATCTACCATTGATGCAAGTAATTTATCAACACTCGCATATGTAATCCCCATTTCCTCTTCATCTGTTTGACCAGCCCATAAATCAGCAGAAGGCTTCTTATCTATTATTTCTTTTGGAACGTTTAAGTGCTTTGCAAGCTCAAAAATCTGTGTTTTATACAATTGACCGAGCGGATTAATTGCACAAGCTGAATCACCGTGTAATGTTGAATAGCCAAGAAGTAACTCAGTCTTGTTCGAAGTCCCTACTACAAGTCCGCTTTCTTTTGCCGACTCATCATAAAGTACAATCATCCTCATTCGTGCCATCACATTACCTTTTCTAACTATTGAAACATCACCTTCGAGCGTATCTACATAAGCATCAACCATTTTCGAGATATCAACTACCTTCGACTTTACGTTTAAAATCTTAACAACTTTTTGAGCGTCTTCAAGACTGTTTTTACTGCTCGTTTTATACGGCATCATTACGCATAACACGTTCCCGGGTCCTAAAGCCTTCGCTGTCAAGAATGCGGACACAGTCGAATCAATACCTCCTGATAAGCCAATTACAGCTTTTGTCAGTTCGATTCTTTTGAATTCATTTTTCAGAAAAGCAGTAAGAATCTGCTCAACTTTTTCATAATTAATCATAGTAATAATATTTTTCAGGGAAATTAAACAATAGAAGGGAATAAAAAAAGCCGATAGATAATCTACCGGCTTTTAAAAATTTGATGACAATTATTATTTAGATACCTGATACACTATTTTTCTTATTGTATCAAACTGAAGGTAGGGAAACATTTCCTGAATTTTATCAATTGCTTCGCCTGCGCTCATTTCACGTCTCATATCTTTATACATTTGTCTGATTTTATAGTCCCTTATTGCTTTTTCATCGAGTAGTTTATATTTCTTCAAAGTATTGAATACTTCATCGTCGATAAGTTCACTTAGAGGATTGTCATTCTTTGATTTAGTTTTTGCTGCCGGTTTCAAATTTTATCTCCTTTGTTATTGTTTATAAATCTCAAAAAGAATTAAATTTTCATTTACAATATACAAAAATAGCATAAAATCAAGAGATAATCAATACGTTAAGTATTATACAGGCTTTTTCCGTTGATTATAACACGTATTCAACATAATTTTATTATTTATAAAACAATTATTTCATACTATGAGGCGTTCAATTCTAACTATATTATTATTGATTTTTGCTGTAAATATTCTTGCGCAGGAATCAGAACATCTTTCTTACAAAATTTACAGCAACAGGAACTCATACTCTGTAAAAGATACTGTTAAAATAGCAATTAAAGTTAAAATTAATGAAAAGTACCACATAAATTCATACAATCCCTCTGACGATTCATACATTAAGACAGAGGTAATTTCAAAATCAGAGAATCTTAATCAAATAGCGGTTTTTTATCCGCAGCATAAAATGTATAAATTCTCTTTTTCAGATACGGAAATTCCTGTGTATGAAGGTGAAATTTTCATAGGACTTACATTTTTACCGAAAGAAAATGCAAAGGAAGGTGAGAATATAATTCAAATAGAAATGACATATCAGGCATGCGATAACAATGCATGTTACCCACCTAAGACAGTAAAAAGTGAAATAAAAGTTAATATCTCAAAAACCGGTTCTATTGCTAATAATGAGATTTTTGAAAAGATCGACTTTTCAAAACCTGCAGGAACAAATAATCAGGTATCAGATAAAGAATCGTCTTTGAAAGAAAACGTAAGACAGGAAGGGCAAAATCCTGATGAGATGAAAGTTTCAAATTTCATCGAAGAAAGAGGATTGCTTTTGGGCATACTCATTATTTTCATCTGGGGGCTTGCTTTAAACCTTACTCCATGCATCTATCCATTGATTCCAATCACGATTAGTTATTTCGGTGCTCAGTCCAGCGGCAACAAACTGCAAAGTATTCTAATGGGTGTCTTTTATGCTGTCGGGATGGCTGTAACTTATTCATTAATGGGACTTATTGCTGCTTTGACAGGAAGCATGCTCGGAACTGCTTTGCAAAATCCAATAGTCGTAATTTTTATTGCAGCAATTTTTCTCGCACTGGCATCCTCAATGTTCGGTTTGTGGGAAATCAGGGTTCCGCAGTCTCTTGCGCTCGCGGGGAATAAAAACCGCTCGGGATACTTCGGTTCTCTAATGATGGGTTTACTCGTAGGATTTATTGCCGCACCATGCATAGGTCCTATTGTGCTGAGTTTGTTGGTTTACGTTGGCAAACTCGGAAATCCATTCACGGGTTTCTTCCTTTTCTTCATTTTATCATTAGGGTTAGGTGTTCCTTATATTTTTCTTGCGGCTTTCTCAAGCTCAATCAGTAAACTTCCTCGTTCGGGTGAGTGGATGATAAGTGTAAAAATTATTTTCGGACTCGTGTTGATTGTCATGGCAATTAATACACTTGGTCCCCTAATGCCTGAGAGTGTTTATAATATCGTTTTCCCGCTCTCGATTCTGTTATCGGGTGTTTACCTTATCATATTCGATAACAAAGGTCTCAACGCCAAAGTGTACACTAAAGTTAAGTACATAATTGCTATTTTAGGTATCGCAGCGGGTACATGGCTTTTAAAACCCGAATCACATTCGGCTGAAGTCGCATGGACAAACCTGACCTCTCTTCAGCAAATTGAATCATCAGTTAAAAATGAGAACAAACCCGTCGTAATAGATTTTTACGCTGACTGGTGTGCACAGTGCAAGGAACTCGATAAGTACACGTACACTGACGAGAAAGTTGTTGAACTTTCTAAAAATTTAAACAATATTAAGATTGATTTAACAAAGGAAAATCCCGATATTACGGCTAAATACGGCATTAAAGGACTTCCTGTAGTTATTTTCATGAAACCAAACGGCGAAGAGATAAAAGAACTTCGAGTTACAGGATTTTTAGAGCCTGAAGAATTTTCTAAAAGAATTGAAAAACTATTAAATGAGAAATAAGATAACCTTAATAATAATGATGGTTTTCCTGGTTATAGGAAATCTGTCAGCTCAACACATAAAGGACAGCGATAAAAGTTACAGGCTTTTGGAACTTTCGAATGAACTTCTCAAGGATTCATTGAGCAGCCAAAAGGAGTCAATTAATTCTGGCTCTGACAAAAAATCACCGGCTATTTCGATACTGCTTTCTGCACTGCTGCCGGGTGCAGGGCATTTTTATGCAGGTCGAATGGACGTCGGAGCTTATTTCCTTGGTGCTGAAGCAGCAATGTGGCTTGGAATTTTCGGCGTTAATTACTACGGCGGTATATTAGAAGACGATTCCCGTTCTTTTGCTGCTGTACATGCAGGATTAAATAAAGATGGAAAAGATGACGATTATTTTGCGAATGTCGGTTCTTTCCTTAGCATTTATCAGTACAACAACGATAAACTGCAAAGTGGCCAGTACGATAAAATTTATGATATTAATACTCATTTCTGGAACTGGGATTCTCAGTCTAATCAGGGAGAATTCGACCAGCAACGGAAAAAAAGTGAGCGAACTTACAATCTGAGTACAATTTTTGTAACAGGACTTATAATTAACAGATTGGTAAGCGGAATCAGTTCTCTGGTTTTAACAAATAAAGTAAATTCTTCTGGTATAAAAGTCAGTAGCGGTTTCACACAATCACCCGGAAATAAAATAGACGGAATTAAACTAAACTTCGTAAAGTCTTTTTAATATTATCCATACGTGAACAATTATAAAATCACGGTCGAATATGACGGTAGTGGATTTTACGGCTGGCAAAGACAGAAAAAGTTCAGGAATACAATTCAGGAATGTATAGAAGAAAATTTAAGTAAACTCTTAAAAGTAAACATCTCTGTTACTGGTGCGGGAAGAACGGATGCAGGAGTTCATGCTTACAACCAAACAGCAAATTTTAAAACTGATTCTTCAATTCCTGATTCAAACAAATTCCTTTATTCTTTGAATTCTCTACTCCCATCTGCAATTACAGTTAAATCAATAAGAAAAGTTAGTAATGATTTCCACTCAAGGTATTCTGCGAAGAGAAGAGAGTACTTATACAAGATTACAACTCGTGAAATTTCTATCGGAAGGAAATATTATTTAAAATTAAATTACAAACTTGACTTTAAAGTTATAGACGAATTTATTAAAATACTCATCGGATATCATTCTTTTAAGTCATTGTGCAGGAATAAAGAAGATAAACACGGTTTCTTTTGTAATCTTATGAAACTGGAATACAGGATAAATAAATCAAAGAATACAATAGTCTTCAGGATTCTTTCGGACAGGTATCTGCACTCTATGGTTAGAGCAACTATAGGTGTGCTGATTGACCTCGGCCGAGGGAAACTGCAATTAAAAGATACTTATAATAAATTAATAAAAGGTGAAAAAATCAAGACTACATATCTACCTGCTAACGCATTATTTTTAAATAAAATCTATTATTAATGAATAAAATAATCATCACAGTAATAATTGCTGTTCTTTTTGCCGCGGGTGTTAAAACTAACGCACAGGACTCGTTCGGAAATTACGATAATATCGATAAAAATAATTCCATGCAGATAATAAAAGAAAAGTTTCTGGAAAAAGAGTCTCACGCAGGTATCACAAAACCTTTATCTTTAAACGTAGATTCCTCAAAATTGAAAAGCCCTATTCTTGGTGCAACTATGTCAGCTGTCATACCCGGAACAGGACAGATTTATGCAAAGAGCTTCATTAAGTCAGCAGTATTCCTTGCCGTTGAAGCAGGTTTGTGGATTACTTATGCTGTTTTTCAGGGAAAAGGCAACGACCAGACAAAATCTTACGAAAACTACGCTAATCAGAACTGGAATATGAGAAAGTATGCTCAATGGCTTAAAGACCAGAGTTTTCAGCGTGCTGACCAGATAAATATGTCTGCCGATGATTATACTTTAAGGCTTCAGATTAATTACTGTGAGGAAATAAATTTTTCTCATCAATTACCTCCTCCGGGCGATCAGCAGTATTATGAAGTTATAGGTAAATATCAGAATTATGTTACCGGATGGTCAACCGCTGACGTATCAGTTATTAATAAAAATAACTACGGAACAACAAAACTTTCTCAGGTAAGCTTTTACATGGATGAAAGACAAAAGGCTAACGATTATTACAATAACGGAACCACAACTTTAATGGTCGTTGTTCTTAATCATCTTGTATCGGCAGTGGACGGATTTCTTTCCGTTAATTCTTATAACAATAAGTACGTTCTTAAAGGAGGTGTCAGCTTTCAGCCTGTGTATTCGTATAAGCTCGGGAAATCAGTCGTTACACCTTTTGCAAATGTAAGTTTTACATTTTAAGCCATGTATGAGGATTTAATAGTAAAAGCACTGGATGCAAGAAAGACGTCGCATTCTCCGTACTCAAAATTCAAAGTCGGTGTAGCTCTGCTTACAAAAGATAATAAAATTTATACGGGAGCTAATGTAGAATGCTCTTCCTATTCGCTAACCATTTGTGCAGAAAGAGTCGCCGCTGTAAAAGCGATTACAGACAAGCATAAAGTCTTTAAAGCTGTAGCAATAGCTTCAAGCGGTAAGGAATTGATTTTTCCCTGCGGTGCATGCAGGCAATTCCTTTCCGAATTTTCAGATAATATGGACGTTATACTAATTAAGTCGAAAAATAACTACCAGATTTACAAATTACAAAATCTTTTCCCTCATAAATTTATATTCAAATTACTTTAATGAAAGGGACGTAACATGGATATGAATGAACATTTGCAGATTAGAACTTTTAAGAAAACAGGACATATTGAAGTAATTTGCGGCAGTATGTTCTCCGGCAAAACCGAGGAGTTAATCAGAAGAATTCGAAGAGCCGAAATTGCTAAACAAAGAGTAAAGGTTTTTAAACCTAAAATCGATAACAGGTACAGCGAGTTTTCAATCGTTTCGCATAGCGAGCAATCATACCCTTCCGAAGTAATAGAAAACGCAGAGGAAATGCTCGAGAAAAGTTTTGATGCTGAAGTTATTGGTATTGATGAAGCTCAGTTTTTTGAGAACAATCTTGTTCAGGTATGCCAGGACCTCGCTGATTCGGGGAAAAGAGTTATTGTTGCAGGTCTTGACCAGGATTACAAAGCTGTCCCGTTTGAACCTATGCCTCAGCTTCTTGCTGTTGCTGAGTACATTACAAAAACTATGGCTATCTGCATGGTTTGCGGTGCTCCAGCTAACCGTACTCAGAGAGTTACAAAAAATTCCGATAGGGTTCTTGTCGGTGCTGCAAATCATTATGAAGCAAGATGCAGATTGCATCATAATGTTTCAGAATAAATTATCACTAAAAAGCTTACAAATATTTTTATATGAATAAATTATATATTTTTGTTTTACTGATTTTTGCTGTTCTTCTTTCTTCTTGCGGCAAAAAGAAAGAAACATCAGAAGTGAGTAATGACCCGTCAAAGTTTAAAGTCGGATTGGTATTTGATGTTGGCGGTAGAGGTGACAAATCTTTTAACGATGCGGCATACAACGGTCTCGTCAGGGCTAAAAAGGATTTCGGTATCGATTTTGAAGTTATCGACCCGGGAGACGGAGCAGACAGAGAATCCGCACTCAGAAAACTTGCAAGCAAAAATGATATCAGTTTGATATTCGGAGTTGGATTCATTTTTACTGAAGATATTACTAAAATTGCTAATGATTTCCCGAATAAGAAATTCGGATGTATAGATTACTCAATTAATCCCGATACCAAAATACCTGATAATCTTTCTGCACTCGAATTTAAAGAGGAAGAGGGTTCATTCCTCGTTGGAGCAATAGCAGCACTGAAAACGAAAACGAATACAATAGGATTTATAGGGGGCATGGAATCATCTCTTATTCGAAAGTTTGAAAAAGGATTTTCCCAGGGAGCAAAATTTGTAAAACCTGAAATTAATGTAATCGTCACCTACATCTCTGTTACTGGCGAGGGCTTCAAAAATCCAGGCAAAGCAGAAGAAATTGCAATTAGCCAGTATTCAAAAGGTGCTGATATTATCTATCATGCTTCAGGCCTTTCGGGTATCGGATTGTTTAAAGCGGCTAAAGAAAACAACAAACTCGCCATTGGGGTTGACCTGAATCAGTACGAAGAAGCTCCCGGTTTCATTCTAACGAGTATGGTTAAAATAGTTGATGAAGTAATCTATCAGACTATTTCAGACTTTAAAAACGGTACTTTCAAAAGCGGTATCAAATCTCTTGGTCTTAAAGAAAAAGGTGTAGGATACGTTTACGACCAGAAAAACAAAGAATTGATTCCGGATGAAATTAAGAATAAAGTTGACGATATAAGGGATAAAATTATCTCAGGTGACATAAAAGTAAAATCCGAGTAAATAAATTATATCATAATATTAAAACCGCTGATTCATAACAATCAGCGGTTTTTTTGTTCAAAAATTTCATTCTAATTTAACTGCAAAAGAAAAGTATATTTTACTGTATCGTAATCCTTACATTTAATCCCCCCTCGTTATTCGTCCTTGGCTGCGTGTTTGCATTTCCCTCTGTAGGCTCTGACTTCGAATACTTGTAAAATACCATGATCTGTACCTTCGAGCTTAACGAATATGATATAGAAGGATTAAATGCTGTAACAGTTGAACCCGCACCGAGTATTGTCTGCTTTCCCTCATTCGGCTGGAATTTATAATCCGTGGGCTGATTCTTGTTCTTCGATATCGTTAATGAAAATGTTATGTCATTCTTTAATGACAGCCCGAACAACGGAATGTCAAACCCCGATTTTGCAAAGTTTGCATTCAGGCTCCAGTCACTCGTTTTGTTTTCCTGAATTAGACTGCTTGAAGGTGTAAGTATATTACTCGTCGATGAGTTTATCCTTAAATTCGCCGTAAGATTGCCCCCGAAAACCTGCTTAAATGTTACGTTCAGCCCTATCAGCGGATTAAAAGATTGTGTAACCGATTGTCTTTGTATAACTTCATTGTTGTTCGCATCAACGAACGACGCTTCCGAAAATTCTGATGTGAAAGAATTTTCAAGCGTTACTGTCTGTGCAAATTCCGAGAATAACGGAAGTTTTTCAAGCCCCGTCAATGTAAGGTTCCAGTTTGGAAATGGAAATGAACCGATCTGACTCTTGAACTCCGATGAAATTTTTTGTATGTTTTCATTTACGTCTCCCGAAGGTTCGTAATTAAACTTCTCTACACTCCCCGCAAAGAACATGCTGTAGCCGTCAGTTCTGTTGCTGCTGCTGTTTATCGGCGTTCCTAAGCCTCCAAGACTGTCCGTTATAAACGTACCGGAATTGTTAAAACCCCAGATTTTCTTAAATGAAAGATTCATCCTTATCGTCTGTGGAAGTATCGGCGATATTGTTGTATTAAAAGTAATATTATTCGATAAGTTATAAACGTCCTGTATATTAAGTCCCCCCACCCTCTTCCCGGGGTATCTGTTAAATCCTAACTGATACATTCTCGCAGGTCCGTATTCTTCGACTGTTTTCAATGCCATCCAGAAATTACCGAATCCCGGCCTGCCAACTACTCCCGGGTTTACGACTGAATTCGTCTGATTAAAATTAACCGTCACAAGGTCGGGTATGAATGTACCGAGTATTTTCAATATGTCGGCAAACTGTATTTTGTCATCAACATTGCTTGCGGAACGCAGATTTTTATCGCTCACTAAACCCCTGTACCCGCTCGGATTTTTCTGTATTCCGAATAAATTAAGCATTTCGTTGAACTTGATAGTCGCACCCGTCGTAAATGTATTCGCAAATCCAACATTGTATCCCACATTCGTTACAGTATTCGGGTTCGTCCATGCATATGTAACATTATAGTTCATGTTGATATCAAGAAACTTGTTTATAACAGGTATGTTAAATTTCGGGTTGAATGTCGTCGTCTGCTGATAGTCGAGGTCCTTTCCGAAATTTATCAATCCGTTATTAAAGAATACTTCATTTAGTATTTCTTTCTCTGATTTCTGTGTTCTTGCGGAGTCATTGTACGTTTCAAAATCTACAAGGTCGCTTCCTACTTTGAAATTGTAAGTTCCCGTTAAATCGACTATCCAGTTCTCAATAAACTTCCAGTTGAACCCGAATCCTCTGTTCGCCCTGAAAAGCCTGCTTATCGGGTCATCCTGAGCCAGTAACCTCTGCCGGGATTCGCTCCTTGTTCGGTTATAATCAATCGTTGCATTAAATCCTTGACTGAATGCAGGAATAAATGGCAGCAGCGGAAAGAACATGTATATTTTTGCATCCTTGTACTGTTCACCAAGATTAACGAGACTGTTTAAGTTTAAATTCAGTATTTCCGACAGCCCGAAATCTGTGTTGTAATTCAAGCTTCCCGTTACGTTAAAATCATCCTTCCTCTCAAAAGTGAAATCGCGCTGCGAGCCGTATGAACCCGTAAAGTTTATTGAAAATGCATTAAGAAATGTCCTCGTTATATACCCCCCGCCCGGAAATTTAAAACTCATTCCTTGTATTGATATATCGTTCCTCACAATGAGTGTCTGCGTGGATTTTATAAAATCCTCTCTTTGCTTTGAAGCAAATTCAGGATCATTTGTCTGTGCAAGTACCTGTTTATACCTTTCATCAGCCGCCTTTTCAAGCTCAATGTCAGAACCGGGGTAGTATCTCGGATTTATCATGCTTTCGCTGTGTCTGAATGTTATCGGTATGTTCAGAAAATCTTTCCATTCAGGCGAAAAAACCGATGCAAGCATATTATTGATTAATGAATGAGCATTCAAAGATATCCCAAGATCCCAGTTTTCTCCCGTTGTTCTCGAACCCGACCTCGCATCGAGCGCATGAAAGTTCGGGTCAACTTTTGACATGTTGAAACTAACATTCGCAAAATTTGCTATCTTCAGGCTCGTGTTTACATTGTATGCATATCCGTTATCATCGTTCACCTTTAAAACCCTTATTTCGTTAAACCAGACACTTCCCGATATCGATGAGTTTAATCCTGTTCGGTTTTTCTCTACACCTACAGTAAACTCTCGTATTGAATTTAACGCAGGTACACCTCGAACCCTGTAGTATGCTCCCGGTGGCCCGTTCGGTACAGGCATATCAACCACCTGATTCGCGGAATCCCTCGATATCTTTAAACTTGTTAAATCCGCAAATACTATCGCTACTTCATTCTGTGCACTCCAGGGCTGCCCCGGACGAATGTCTGGATGTATCGGTGCTCTGTACTCATAAAAATTAGTAGAGTCTGAACCAAACCTTACAACCATGGTAGCATCGTATATTAACTCATTCGTGTAGTTAAAAGTCGGGTCTCCGTTCACAAATAGCTTCATCATCTTGTAATTAAACAAATCAAGTACCTGGCTTCTGTAGTCTTTAACCGCAATCTTCTGCATTCCAACAGTTAAGTTATTGAAAGATATCGCTAACGACTGCTCGTTCGATTTAGTATTGACTCCGTTCGTGTTTCTGACAGTCTGCCTTAATACGTCTCCGGGTACAGGACTTTGATATATCTGTGAATTTTCTTCAATACTCACAACCGATATGTTGTAAGTTGTATCCGACTTATCTGGTTTATACCACTGGTTTCCAACGAGATTGAAATCGATAAGTCCTAACCTTACTTTTCCGTTTGCACCCTTTATCCATACTCTTATATACTTTACGTTTGAAAGTGTTGCCGCATTTATTTTCTTCTTGAATTCCGATAATGGTATCCTGTACTGGAACCAGCCGCTTCCCGGAGCACCTCGTCCTGAAATTAGCTTATTATTCGTTGTATCTAAACTAACGAAGTATTGGTAATACTGGTTCGTCGGGTCCATCGTTCCGTTCCTGTCAAGGTCTTCAGCATCAGGCCTCGTACCTCCTTCCGTAAACCTGTTACCCTCTGTTCCGTTAATCAGGTTTAAATCTATTGTCTGCGATTGCGAGTTATTATCAAGCGCCGGATCTTCATCTCCGTAGATACTCTTGTACTGAGCCATCGTATAGTTTGTACCGTTGAAACGGTTAAACTCATCAAGTTCTTTATCGCTTCGCATGTAATCAAGTCCTATATCCTCGATTTCCTGAAGCGTACCGTTTTCTATCGAATCCTCGGTATCCCGCTTTCCATTCGGTATTGCGTCTTCGGAAATCAATCCAAGGTCTATGTACATCCTCGCATTGTTAAGATTAGCATTCCCGAAATTTTCAACACGCATGTTAAACTCAATGAAATTAATATTCTCATTTATCAGGTCTGATGAGGTCGTGTTCAGGTACTTCATGATTCCGTTCCAGTTATCTCCCTTATTTATCGTATCATAATTAACCTGATTGTAATTATAGGTCCCGCGCTTAGAAGGGTCATAATCGAGATAAAACGGCGATAGCCTGTCCTGTCCGGCTTGTACATCCCTTAATGGATATACCGACCTCACCTCAACATCGTTTGGCAGTGTATACCATTTTAAACTTGCTCTTTTCATCTGAAGTGTATCCACCGATGTGTTCAATGAATCTACAGGTATTGACGAAATGGTCCACGTCTGGTAACCGGTTCCAAGTGATATTATTTTCTTCGCTCCCTCCATGTCATCAATGTATGCAATAGCTTCATTGTTATCCGAAGGTATCTGACTTTTCTTCGTGTTAGGGTCAGGAGTCAGGTATGCAAACTCACCCCTTAGCGAAAGCACTGATTCTTCTTTAGTGTTAAAACCCGGTAGCATGTTCAATGCTTTTGTAATAAAATTGGGCTTTAATTCTGTCGTTAAATCAATGCCGAACATTGAATTGTTCGTTGGCTCCTCACCAATTCTGACCTTGTCGTTCAGTGTTTCTTGTATTAGATTCACGAACGTAAAACCAAGATTTGTCTTATCGTTAATCTTGTAATCTCCGCGAAGCCCTATAAATGTCTTCGAAGCGAGTGTGAATAAATCGTTTGATTCGTAAGTTATTCGCAAATCCTTCGACGCCAATGCTGCTGCATTCCTTATTATCACTATCCCTGTCGTATAATCAACCGAATAATCTACGTTTTCTGTTAACTTCGTCTGTCCGAGAAATACTGCAACACTTCCCTGAACAACATTTAATCCAAGATTGAAATTACTGCTGAGTCCGGATTCTCCTTTTGCACTTCCTTTTATCGTGTAAAGGTTTGCCTTTAATGAAAGCTGTGAGTTTGTTTTCCTCTGTGTGTAAATTTCTTCATAAACCAAAGATGTATCACCGCCCGCATTACTTATGTTGTCAGCAAACGGACGAAGATTTGGAAATATTATATCTCCCGATTCTGTCAGTATTGTCTTCCCTACCCTGAAATCGAACACTCCGTCTGGTGGGGGCAGAGACGTCTTTCCCGTGTACCTGTCAATGTTTAACATAGTCGAAAGTGACTTGTTGTCCATTCCCGCAATGTTTTTCTGCCAGACGTTGTTGTTGTTGTACAAAGCATCAAGTACAAATCCGTCTTCTATTATTCGCGAAACCGGAAGCCTGTATATGTTCTTTAGCTTCAGCTCCCATGCGACTGGAGTTAAGTCCGGACTCTGATTATCTACCTTTACTAATTTCAGTATCAGCGTGTCGTTCGATAGTGAATTGTAAGAACCTTTTCCGTAAACATCATTCTTATAATCTGTGTAAACTACCCCGACATGAAAGTTCTCTGGTATGCTTATCCTTAAACTTATAAATCCCGCAAACTGGTCAAGGTAATATTCTGTCATTTCAAGTTTTCTGAAATATCCCGCAAACTTATCTCCTACTATTATTTCAGGTCTCTTTATTGAATCGCTGTATCCGCCCGCAGGTAACTTTCCAAGCATTACCTTTCCCACTGCAAATCTCTTCGTCGGCTCCGTTACGTCGCATTGTACCCATACTTCAAATGAATTAGTTAATGTGTTTATTCGATGCTCGTTAACAAATGCCGAATATTGATTCCCTAACGAGTCATTAAATACTTCAGTAAACGACTGCTTATAAAGTATATCCAAAAAGAAATGATTATCAGAATAATCCCAGACCTTTAACTCAAAATTCTGGTCCTGTACTCCCTGTGTGAACGTTTTTTCTTCCTGCTTGCTCTTTTTCTGAGATACTACAGTCGAAAGCGTCAGAGGTCCAAGTTTAAACTCACCCCTCACACCGAACAATGCCTGTGTTGACTGTATTAAAGATGATTTTGTATCAAGTGATACGTTACCTGCTTCAATCTTCTGTATAACTTCATCCGCATATCCCGTGTACTTAATCTTTAGTTGATTCTCGAAATCAAACACACGCTGAGTATTCCAGTCTGCATCAATTGTTAATTTATCTCCTATTGAACCCTTCGCCGTTACCTGTACTTCCTGTTTGAAGTTAATATTGTTCTGATTGTTGCTTATAAATGATAAAGACGATGCATCGCTCTGAGAATTCTGGTACGATGCAGTAATATCCACAGCTCCATTTATTCTTAAGTTAAATGTAGGAGGTCCGAATATTGTTTCCGTCTTGAACGGCAATGGTATCGTTATATCAGTAAATTTCTCAAATAAACGCGATAAATCGTCAGTTACTATTCCCTTAAATTTTTCATCATACAATTCATTAAAAATTCTGTCCTGTGTCTGCACCTCCTTCCTGTCAAGATATTCGTTTATATCCATCACAAGAGGCGCCTTTATATCCTCGCCATTGAGAGTTTGCGTAAGTATAACCTTGTTATTATCGCCAAAGATTACATCCGTCTTTATTAGGGATGAGTTCTCCAGTAATAATGGATGTGTCTTTTCCTTTAATTTTATTCCGTATGAATATTCAGGCTTGTATTGAAAATACTTTATTCGTGCAGTTGAATCTACCGGCTGAAGGAAGGTCGAATCTATGGCTAATCCGAGTGAATCCGCTATTTTCTTCCTTATTGAATCGTTTAACTCGTATTTGTAGTTAGAAAATACTCCAAGGTCTCTTCTTCCTTGAGAAAAAGTAACATTGTTTATGGTTAAAATAATTACTATTATTGTCAAGGAAAATAAAAACTTCCTGAATAGGAACTTGTCAACCTTATATTTTGTATTTATAATATTAAAACTCAAAAATAATGATAAAACGTAAAATCAGAGTCTATATTAATCCTTTTTTAATTAATAAAATAAGTTTTATTTTTGCAAATCAAATCAAATATCCCTGACATATTACTACAATTTTAATCTAAATTAAACAATAATAAACAGTAAAATATATATTTTCAATGATTAATAGAAGAGAAAAATTTTCTTTCTTTTACATTACTTTAGCATTATTGTGCCTTTTCTCAGGTTCTGCATTCTCGCAGTTTGATTCTCATCCTGAAGAAGATTGGTTCACGATAGAAACTAAGCACTTTACTGTCACCTACCATACAGGTGCGGAAAGAACTGCTCAGATTATTGCTAAAATTGCAGAAGAAGTTTACGGTCCGATTACAGATTTATACCAGTTTCCCCTTAAAGATAAAGTCAATTTTGTCGTTAACGACCTTTCTGACGTCGCTAACGGTGCTACTGATTACTTTGGAAACAGAATTGAAATTTTTGCTTCCGCTCTCGATTTCGAACTTAGAGGTACCCATAATTGGCTCAGAAATGTCATAACGCATGAATTCACTCACATGGTTCAGCTGCAGGCATCTCTGAAGTTCACGAAAAATATGCCCGCTATTTACCTCCAGTTTATCGATTATGAAAACGAAAGACGACCCGACGTGCTTTACGGTTATCCTAATGCTATTATTTCTTATCCTATTTCAGGAGTCGGTGTTCCTGCATGGTTTGCCGAAGGTACAGCTCAGTACCAGCGTCAGCAATTGGGCTACGATTACTGGGATGCAAACAGGGATATGATTCTTAGAAGTTACGCTCTTGATAATAATATGCTGACATGGAATGAAATGGGACAGTTTTCTTCAATCACAAGCTTAAAAGCCGAATCTATATACAACTCCGGCTATGCTTTAACTCAATACATCGCAAGAGTTTACGGCGAAGATAAACTTAAAAAGATTACCAAAAGCCTCGGCGACTTCACTAACTTCAGCGTTGATAAAGCTATCAGAGAACACCTCGGTAAGGATGGCTCTGACCTTTATAATGAATGGAAAGCTTTTCTACAAAAAGATTACGCTGAAAGAATTGCCGACGTGAAGAGTACCCAAATGGACGGTCAGATAATACATCTTGAAGGCTTTGCAAACTTTTATCCTAAAATTTCTCCTGACAGTAAGAAGATTGCTTACTTGACTAACAGTACTTACGATTATGCTACTACACAGCTTATTGTTCTCGACCTTAATACACAGGAAAAAGACGTTGTTGACGCTCCCGTCGCTTCTAATTATGCCTGGTCGAATGACGGTAAGAAAATTATTTATGCCAAAAGAAACTCTCCGCCATCTATCGGCGATGCAGTGCTCTTCGATATCTATGAATACGATTTTGACGTAAAGAAAGAAAGAAGACTCTCGGAAAATTTAAGAGCTTTCTCACCTTCTTATTCCCCCGACGGCTCAAAGATTCTTTATATCAGCGGAAGCGATGGTACTCTTAACCTTTTCGTGGCTGATAAAAATCTTAACAATAAAAAACAGATTACATTCTTTAAAAACGGCGAACAGATTTATAATCCTGTATTTCATGCCGACGGTAAAACTGCTGTATTTGATTTCTCTCATACTGAAGCCAGAAAAATTGCTAAGGTTGACGTTGAATCCGGTAATATGGAATTCATATTCGACTCAGAAGTTATTGATTTTAGAACCCCGGTGGTTTCGTCCGACAGTGCTAAAATGTACTTCTCATCCAACGAAACCGGTATATTTAATATTTATTCCTACGATTTTTCAACCAAAGCCGTAAAACAAATTACTAATGTTATCGGCGGTGCTTTCATGCCTTCAATCGATAATAAAGGAAACATTGCATTCACTACATACAAATCCGACGGTTTTAAGATTGCTTATCTCAAAAACTTTTTGGAAAAGAATAAAAGCGATTTCGGCCACTATAAAGCTCCCGATAAGCTCGTTCCTAAGTATTCATCACTCGATACTACTGGCGGGAAAGAAAATAAATACGACTGGAAATACCTTCGTAATTTTAACGATGATGACGTCAAGAAACTTGAAAGCAAAAACTATAAGAGCATCTTTAATCAGCTTTCAATATTTCCTGTTCTCAGATTCGATAACTACACAAAGGATAATAACTTTCTTGACGCTATTAAACCCGGTATTTATCTTTATTCCGACGAATTAATGACAAGATTTTCCATCTTCGGTGGCTTTGCAATTAACAGAAAAGCTGAACGAGATATTTTCCTCGAATTTACTTACAACAACGGCTTCCCTATCGGACAGAAGTTCTTTGCTAAAAATCTAAGCTTCGAACCTAAGTTCACTCTCGCAGGTTATAACATTACTCGTAAAACGGATGCTTTACTCTATGCAGGAGTCGATACTCTCAGCGTCGGTGTTGCTTACGACTTGCTCGAATTCGAACTCGCTATGGACTTCAAACTCATTAATTATAATCACGATTTCAGGATTACATACGGCATCTCAAAATACGCTTCGAGCATAAACAATTTCTACCTCCCAAGCAGCGGTATTGCTGTCAGTGCCTCTTCTCAGGACTATTTCAGAGCTCAGCGTATTTCCCTCGACTATAAATACGAAAAGAGTTTTTATAACAAAAATTCTGATATCAACCCGGCAGGAAGAAAAATTAACCTTAGATACGAATACGAAGCAAGCAGCATTAATCCTGAACTTCTCGTTGACGACCAGGGAAATGTATCGACAATCTTTACTCATAATAATCTCCACAAAATTGAAGGTGTATGGTCTGAAGGTATTTATCTCTTCAGAAATCATTCCCTGAACATGAAACTTCGCGGTGCCGCAATACTCGGCAAACCCGTAGATAGTTTTTATGATTTCTATGCAGGCGGTATGATTGGAATGAGAGGTTACCCGTTTTTCTCACTAGGTGGCGGAAGAGTTGCACAGGCTAACCTTACGTATAGATTTCCTCTTATTTCAAGAATCGATACAAGGATATCACCGCTTTACCTCGATAAACTATATCTTTCGCTGTTTGCTGACTACGGCGATGCTTGGTACGGAACCGCCCCTCAGCTTAACGAATTTAAAAAAGACATCGGATTCGAACTCAGACTGCAGGCGTTCTCGTCTTACGTATTCCCGACAAGTATTTTCTTCAGCATGGCTTACGGTCTTGATAGCTTCACAAAACGCTTTCAGGGTACTGACGTAACATACGGCAAAGAAGTAATTTACTATTTCGGTATGCTCTTCGGCTTCGATATGTAAACAAAATTTCGTATGGGGCTATCCCAAAAGGTCAGCCTCATCATATTAAAAGTTGAATTTTTCACCTCCTTCCCAAGCTCTTGCTTGGGAAGGTATATTTTCCATATCTCTTTCACTAATTTTTAAATGTATCACTAAACAAAAAGAGTCGGACCTTTTGGGACAGCCCCGACTTTTTATAATCTGGTTATCCGCGAAATACAATATTTCATTTCCCACCCATTTTCAATATTTTACACAATGTTATTTGAACTCGCAGTTTTCGACTATAATACAGCACAGAACGCTTATTCAGCAAATGTGAACAGAATAGAACTGTGCGAAAATTATAATGAAGGAGGAATCACTCCTGACATTTCTTTTCTAAAAAAAGTTCTCACTCTTGGTAATATCGATATTTTCGTAATGATAAGATGCCGCAGCGGAAATTTTGTTTTCAATAATGATGAGGTAAACTTCATGCTTAATCAAATTAATCTATTCAAAAAATTAAATATTCAAGGTTTCGTCTTCGGCGCATTGACATCCGATTCAAAAGTTGACATCGAATCCTGCCGCTCTGTCATAAATGCAGCTCATCCCCTCCCCGTTACATTTCACAGAGCCTTCGACCATTGCTCAGATATGCATAAATCAGCAGAAAAAATCATCAGTTTAGGCTTTAAACGAATTCTAACTTCCGGAGGAAAACCAAACGCTTTCGAAGGCAGATTCATCATAAAAAACTTAATCTCTATATACGGCAATCAAATTATCTTTATCCCTGGCGGTGGTATCCGTAATCACAACCTCAAAGAAATAATCAAGACTACAAGCGCCTCAGAATTCCATTCCTCAGTTATCCTCACACATTGACAAAATATTCACTTTTGTGACAATTTCGTCACTCCCTTATTTGACCATCCCCTTAATATTGATACAACCTTGGGCAAACAGTGGCATTTCAGTAGCCTAAAAATGCGGTTGAAGTGCGGTGGCAATGCGGTTATTTTGCGGTTGAAGTGCGGTGTTATTGCGGTGATACTGCGGTCGTTATTTCTATTTTTATTCTTAAGACCATTTTTCTCAAAATGATACTACTATTTCTACAATCGACATACTTAAAACACTCATTATAATAAAAATGTTCCCTGTTCTGTAATCCGAAATTCAAATCAGGGAACACATTAAATTACTCCAATAAATATCTATTCCAAAAGCATCATTTTTCTTGTTTCCACGAAATTATTCACCTGTAATTTAAGAAAATATACGCCGCTCGATAACTTCCCCGCATTATAATTGTATTTATAAATTCCCATCTGCATCTCTTTATTAACTATTACATCAACTTCATTCCCCCGTATATCATAAACTGAAATCTTAATCATCGATTGCTTTGGTATTTGAAATTCAAATGTAGTTGTTGAATTAAACGGATTCGGATAATTCTGCTTCAAACTGTAAACGCTCACCATACCCGGATTCTCTTCTATTCCCGATATAGTCAATATCCCCTTCTTAATAAATATATCCGATGCAACCGTTCCAAACCTCGAAGCCGTCGGATCAAATGCAATCGCTATATCCCCGTTTCCTTTCGCCGTAACCGATGAAGACCCTTTACCTAAATAGTTCACCGCATCCTCCCATATAAGAATCGGATCGCTAAACGTCGCTCCGGGAAGTCCATGAACAAGGAAAAATCCTTTCGGTGCAGTCGCATTGCTATTTTGAAATGTAAAATATATTCTCCCAGTCTCATCAACATCAAATCCCCTCCAGTAACTCGGATACCCCAACCCTGCCGCCGTCACAGCATAAGGAGTCGAAAAAACTCCCTCTGAATTCCTTGTCAATAAATATACACGCCTTTCCGATGTATGCCTGTAAATAACATGAACTGAATTCGTCTTTGGGTCAAGACAAATACTCGGATATTCAGCATTGCTGTTAATACCTGTCGGCCGCTCTGTCAGCACACCGTTGCTGAATGTGTAATACTTCAATGCATAAGGAGATGATGCTGAACTGTTAGTCGTATATACAATATGAACTACTCCGTTTGTATCAGCAACACATTCAATATCATTCTCGCTTCCGGTTTCTGCAATCCCCATCTGATATTCTTGACTTAAAACTCCTGTAACGTAATTATAATTCCTGTAATATGCATAATCGACAACGCTGTTCACAAACGTATAATATACAAAATGCACGAGACTGTCATTCTTTCCCGCACACATAAATGGCGTTGCCTTATTCACTCCGCCCGTCGTTATCCATATCGGCTCAATAAAGACATTAGAATCGTTTCTGTTATTTGAATAAATAAGCTGAAAGTTATTACCTGCATCCCTGCGCTCCCATCCTATATGAACTTTCCCGTTCCTGTCAAAATCATGTATCGCATAATTGTCATCAATCGAATTGTTCGTTAACTTCGTTGGCACAAATGTACCGGATTTATTCGTCCAGTAAAATATCTCCCTCGTATTGCTCTGTGTGCTGAACTGCGAAGAGTTCACCAAATGTAAATACCCCTGACTATCGAATTTTATCAAACTTCTGTAATTGTAATTCGAATCCTTTATCAACGTATCAAGTGGGAAATTCAACTGTTGAGAGGAAACTGTGTTCACAGCAGCTGCTGTTAAGATGAATAGCACTAAGCTGATGATTTGTTTTTTCATTTTCTATAAATTTATTTCTATAGAATTTAATTTAATTTTACAATCATCGCAATATAAATTACTTTTTAAATCAACCTCTTCTACACCGCTTGAAGAATGCATTACGCACTGCCAGTCCTTGCAGTGAAGTAAGCCAAAGTTGTGCCCAAGCTCATGCATGATTTCTTTGAATGTCCTTTCAAGCAGAAGCTCAGGATTCCTTTCTGAAGTATAAAATTCCTCGTGAAGCCTGCATGTGCTTACAATTGAGTATCTTCCCCTGAGTTCTGCCTCACCGTATATGTGAGTCAGAACAGGTACAAATAAGTCCTTCTCCGTGAGTATTAAAACGTATCCCTCAGTTTCTGAATACACTTTCTTTACAGTTT
This sequence comes from Ignavibacteria bacterium, assembly GCA_041649015.1. NCBI lineage: Bacteria > Pseudomonadati > Ignavibacteriota > Ignavibacteria > Ignavibacteria bacterium. The sequence continues at coordinate 84,712 of JBAZNU010000005.1, read as the reverse complement.
CAATTATATTCGTTGAATAATACTGCTGCCTTTGAATGTTGTATGTTTCTTCTATATCAATATACGTGTTCAATACTTCTATCGAATTAAAATGTAAACTTAAACGAAGCTTTAGTTCTTCAAGTAACTGAAGATTTGCGAACTTCAGCGGTAGTATCGTCAGATTCATTACTTAAGCTTGCGTAATCCGTACTTGTTTATCTTGTTGTAAAGCGTAACTCTTTCAACTCCCAGTATCTCTGCACTTTTCGAGATGTTCCATTTGTTTTCACCCAGTACTTTTATTATATACTTCTTTTCTACATCTTCAAGACTACCAACCGAATCATCTTCAAACCCGTATGCGTCCCCGTTAATTTCAAGGCTCAAATCTTCAAGCTGTATTATTCTTCCTTTGCCGATTACTATTGCCCTTTCAATCGTGTTCTCCAATTCCCTCACATTTCCGGGAAAATCATACTTCAAAAGAAAATCCATCGCTTCGTCTGTAAATCCGGTTATATTCTTGTTCATCAGTTCGGAATATTTCTTCAGAAAGTAATTAGCCAGTAATGAAATGTCGTCTTTTCGTTCTCTCAACGGCGGAAGTATTATTGTAATCACGTTTAATCTGTAGTATAAATCCTTTCTGAACTTACCCTCTTCCATCAGTTTTTCGAGTTGCTCGTTGGTTGCGGTTATCAACCTGAAATCGCTCTCTACAAGATCGTTGCCGCCTACCCTGCTGAATTTCTTCGTTTCTATTACTCTTAGCAAATCAACCTGTGTCTTCTGGGATATGCTTCCTATTTCATCCAGAAATATTGTCCCTCCGTTTGCTATTTCGAATTTTCCTTTTCTTCTGAAATGAGCACCCGTAAACGCTCCTTTTTCATGGCCGAATAGTTCGCTTTCAAGTAATGATTCTGAGAGCGCTCCGCAGTTTACCGTTATTATCGGGAAATATTTTCTTCTGCTGTTTGCGTGTATCGCCTTTGCTACAAGCTCCTTACCCGTACCGCTCTCTCCCCTTATTAATACTGTTGAATCCGAATCTGAAACTGTTCTTATAAGTTCTGTTATCCTTTTCATTTGTGGACTTTCCCCGACCAGATTCTCAGGTACAGTCATATCTTCAAGTCGTCCTTTTAGTTTCTTGTTTTCCGTCTTTAGCTTAACACTTTCCAGTGCATTCTTAACAATGTTATTGAGCTCATCAGGATCTATTGGTTTCGTAACATAATCGTATGCTCCATCCTTTAATGCCTGTATGGCAGACGGGACTGAAGCAAATGCGGTAATCAATATCGATACACAATTTTCATCTATCTCTCGGATTTTCTTCAAAAGCTCAAGACCGGTCATTCCTGGCATCTTCATATCCAGTAATGCGAGATCATATTTATTTACTGAGAATTTTTGAAGTGCTTCGTTGCCGTTTTCTGCTGTGTCGATAATATAACCTTCCTCCTCGAACCAATGCTTCAGAGATTCTCTTACTATTCTCTCGTCGTCTACAATTATTAATTTGTGCTCCATATTATCTCAAATTCTTTTGTTATTTTATAGGTATTTTTATTTTAAATGTCGTTCCCATTACTGAGGTTTTTTCTACTGTTATCGATCCTTTGTGTGAATTCACTATTCCGTAAACAACCGACAGCCCTAATCCTGTACCGCTTAATTTATCTTTTGTTGTGAAAAAAGGCTCAAATATAAATGGTAAGTCTCTTTCTGCTATTCCCGGACCTGTATCTGTTACACGTAAAATCGCATTTTCACCGTCATGCGACAGGGATACTTTAAGTGTGCCGCCTTTGCCTGTCATTGCTTCAATTGCATTTATGAACAATGATAAAAGTGCTTGCTGGAGTTTCTGTGGATTACATGTCAATACCAGCGAATCAATATCAAACTCCTTCACAAGCTTTATACTATTCATCTCAAGGTGATGCTCTATGAGAACCGTGCTCTTCTCGACTATTTCAACAAGATTGTACTCTGAAAAAGCATCTACTTCCCTGTGTGAAAATAACAGCAAATCCTTTACTATGTTACCGCATCGTGATGATTCGTCAACTATTAGTTTCAGGTATTTGCTCATCTTCTCTATATTTTCATTCGTTTCAAGTTGCCCAAGTTTCTTTAGTATTAACTTACTGTAAGTAAGTATCCCTTCAAGAGGATTATTGAGTTCGTGTGCAACGGTTGCCGATAATTTACCAAGCGATGCCATCTTTTCCATCTGCACTACTTGCTCATAAATTGATTTTAATTCCTTCGATTTTTCCTCAACCTTAACATTTAAATTCTCCGACCAGTCTTTAATCTCATTGTATGCCTCTGCAAGCTGCTTCGACATTGCGTTAAATTCCTTCGCAATTTCTCCAAGTTCGTTCCGCGACCTGATTAATATCCTGTAATCCCAGTTTCCCTTCCCAAGTTCGTTTATACCTTCCTGCAGCTTCTTCAGTGGTCTGTTAACTAGGAATAATATAAATACCCCTACAAATCCCGAAATAATTATTGTAATGAATACAGATGATAATATCGTCTGCTTCTTGTTTTCTTCTACTGTTGCATCCGCATCCTTCATTGTCATCATCACATCAAGTACTCCGAGTAAAGTAGACTTTGAACTGTGCGCATGACATTCTGATGTGTAACAATCTTTGTTGTTTCTGATTGGATTAATTAATCCAAGTATCCTTTCTCCGTTTTCCGTCTCAAAAATCCTAATACTGTCAACAGGCGAGGATACGTACTTTCTTGATGTCTTATCATGGCAAACAATACACGCTTCTGCTGTCATGTCCACTGTCTTCATTAACTCGGTCGAATCTGTCGAATATGTAATGACACCTGTCTTATTGTATATCCGTACTCTTTTGACACCCTTTTCACGTCCAACAGCCTTTATAATCTGGTATATATCTTCTCTGTTGTTATGTAGCATACTGTATCTTGTCGAGTTCTTTATTAGGTCACTAATGTTGTAAGCCGTTTGCATGTATAACTTTGTTATGTCTCTCTGTAAATTATATACAGTAAAATATGTGTAAGTGGTTAGAAATGCTACCAATAGTAGAAAGGTGGATAAAAATAGCTTAAAGCTGAGTTTATTAAAGAAGCGGGGTTTCATAATAAAATTAATTATACAATATTAATCAAGTTTCCTGTTTAATTCAATTTATAAATTAATCCTAATAAAAAAGGGTACTGTTTTGGACAGTACCCCTTAACACAGTTTAACTTATTTTTACACTTTCAGGAAAAGCTCTTCGAAATCTTTTATCACGTTCTCGTCAAAGTAGTTTATTGCGCCTTCCGCTATGTTTCCACCGTCGTACATTGTCGCTGTTGCGAGTCCTGTTGGTTCAGATGAATAAATTAGTAAATCTTTTAATCTTCTGAATTCACTCTTGACCCATTTTGTGGCTGAACTTGAGGATATTAAATTTGATAAATCTTCTTTCATTGATACCGGTTTTATACATACGCACCATTTCTCAGGATCCTTGTATGAACCGTCAAAGTTATTCACTTCCGTAACTGTTCCGTGAATTGGTGAGCGAAATCTCAGGTTTACATGATTTACGTTGCTTTCGAACAATACATCACCCTTTTTTACTTCAGTCCCAACATTAACAAAATTCTTCGGATGCACTGATCCAAGTGAATTTAGAAGAAAACCGTCTAATCCGATTCTTGCCTTACTTTCATTTTCCAAATTTACCCATGTATGACCCTTTGAATAATAATATTCCCTCGGCATTATTGTGTCTTTTGAGTTAAATACTTGCATTGCTCTCGTATTACCGGCTCTCTTTGGACTTCTGTTAAATACAATGATGTCTATTAGTACTAATACTGCGAATGTTAAAATTACTAATACTGCTACCATGATAACCCCCAGTTGTTTAATGATATATTATTTATTTTTATTGTTTTCATCGTCTATATATAAATTATACTATCAAATATCGTGCCAGTATTACTTCTTAATTTAATGCGTTTAAATTGTTTAATGTAACTTATTATGTACAAATTTTATACGTGTGTTTAATATAAATACACTCGTTTAATATAAGAATATTATACCCTGTTTAAACAATATATTGTAGTGTATAATAAACAAACAGTGGTTTTGTATAATTATTATACGTTTTGGTTTTATCGATAATGTACAGGAATTGAAGGTTTAATTATTCTCAGTTGGAGTCTTCACCGAAACCTGTACTGAATTTGTAGTTCTCTTTTAACGAAAAGTAGAATCCTGAAACCATAATACCTAAGAATCCTAACAAATGACATACTATTGCATACCCGATAGCTGTCTCAGGATTAATCCCGTATATGCTTACTAATGCAGTTTTTACAAACAAATAATATGAACCGGCACTGTTCCCGGGTAATGGTAAGGTCATTGCAAATGACATTATTACCAAAATTAGGTTCGCGTCAAGGTATGTAAGGTCTATTCCAAAAGCAAAGAATGAAAGATAAGTCGATAAAGCATAACTAATCCAAATAAGAGCTGAAGTAAAAAATATGTAAAAATATGACTTTGGATGCTTTACAAACAGAAATCCGTTTATAAGTGATATGAATATTTTTTGAATCTTTGGTTGATATTTTGCCGGTAAAATCCTTTTTGTTATCGTTTCTATTATGTCTTCTGTCTTTTCAAGGTTGAAGATCATCAATACAACCACGAATACAAACGCTAATATTACCAATGATGACCATAATGAAATCATTTCTATATCGTATGGATAGAATGCTACTGATATCTTTTCTCTGAAAAAGAACAGACAAAATCCAAAAACAAAAAACATTGTCAGCATATCAATAATACGCTCCACCACGATAGTACCAAACGTTGAGGCTTTAGAAATTCCCTCTTTCTGAGCAGTTAATACTGGTCTTGCAACTTCTCCTCCCCTTGGAATAAGAGCGTTCATCATGTAACCTATCATTACAGACGGGAAAAGACAGTAAACCTTAATGTTTGGCTTTAAAGGATCTAAAAGATATTTCCACCGCCAGGCTCTAATATAACTGCCAAGAAACGTACCAATAAGCATACCTACAATTGCATAAATATAACTCGTTCTTGAAAGTTCCAGAAGTAGACGCTCAAAATCAACGTCCTTAAAAGCAAGATACATGAAAAACAGTAAAAGAACTGTAAGTAAAGTGAATTTAAATATTGTCTTTGTTTTTTTCATTCAAACAGACTAAGATAACATTACCTTAAGTCTATTATTTCAACATCTGCAGGTGGTGAGAATGTGAATTTCGATGAACTAATTCCGCTGTCTAGGTTTATTTTCTTTAATGTGTAAGTATCCGTTCCCTCTTTTGAAACTATGGAAATCTTTCTAATGAGGTTCTCTTCTTTGTCAACCCATATTTTTGCCGATTTAACATTACCTTTGCTCCTTGGTGTAAGTTTAAGCAAATAACAATCAATCCCAGATATAGTTTCTGAACCTTCAAGGTCTGAGTAAAAGTTTTCTGGATAGTTGAAAAGAAATTTATTCGGTGAGAATGTGTTGCCGTCTTCTTTGTAATTATCTATTATTACCTGCTTCTTTTTTATCGAATATGACCATGAAGTCACACCGTCTGTTACTAATACCTGTCCTTTTGTCTCAATTCTGTACTTACTTTCCTTCTGTATGTAAATTGTACCCGATTCTGATATATTTTTACCTGTATGAGAAAAACTGGCTTTTGCATCATTTATGCCGTTGTAATTTGCCTGAACTTTCTTAATTATTTCCTGAGCATCCTGCCCGTTTACTGAGTTGCATAAAAATATAAATATTAACAGATATAATATGTTTCTAATCTTCATTTAATTTATAATTTAACTTTACTTTTACAAAATTAACAATTTTTAATAAATAAATCATTGTATTATTGTTACTTTACAAATGCAGGGGCCTTCCATCCTCTTTTCTTGAAACTTTCAAGTTCAAGAGTAATCGAGCCTATCGTAACATTAAATTTCGCTTTAAGAGGTACTCTGTAATCATCGTCTGAAAACCAACCTGCAAATTCACCGGTTAATCCGAATACACCCACAAAATCCGCAACTCCGGCTACTCTGATGCACCTTGCATCGTAATTTAGCATATCAATTTCTACTTCTTCTGGTTTGAAATTGTATGAATACCTAACAGACGACTCCTTTTCATTAATGTAAACAGGTACATTGAATCTGTTGCTGCTGTTTTTCGTCTTATCCTGTATTGACTGAAGCCTTGCATTGTACATAAGCGACAAGCCATCCTGAAAATTTTTCTCCAAGTCCATGTTAAAGTCTTGCTTTACGCTTTCGTATCCGTCAACTTCTTTAAGAGTTCTTATTTTATTGTCATCGTAATCAAAAGTGTAATATATGTTTGTAATAGATTTTTCTTTGAATTCGGTTGCAGTGAATTTATTCGAATGTACCTCGCCCTTATTGTAATTCATCTGAGACTCGAATATATAGTTGATGTTCACAAGAGGTATTGCTTCAAAACTCTTGATTGATGCAGTAGCTGTGTAAACATCATTCTTATCTTCTTTATTTTTTCCAGTTATTTTGAACTTGACTTCACCCAGTTTAATAAATCCGTAGTAAACTGAATAATTCAATTCTTCACCTATCTCCAATATCTTCTCGCTCTGCGGTATTGCAGGGGTTACCAGCATAAAAATTAACAATATTAGAAATGTTTTTTTCAATCTATAACTTAATTAGCTTTGCTGCTTCCTCAATAAGGTTTATTGCTTTCAATACTTGATCGTCCGACAGCATAAACACAGCATAAAATCCTTCGTTACCCCAAATATCGCGGGCTATTTGCGCTTTAATGGAAGTTTCAAGAAATTTCTTGTCTATATTAAAACCCGATTGATCAAACGGTATTTCCCGTGATTTGCCAAGTTCTGTCAGGTTATCTAGCATTTCACTGCTAACAGTGTACCCTTGTATAAATTCTTTGTAATTCTTATACTTGCTCTCAATACTTTTTCTATTGCTTGTCATGTATTTCTCTGTATATTCATAAATTAAATTAAGTCTTCTCAGCTGTACTGAATATTTTGTAAGTGTATCCAGTTTCACAAAGAAATCCGGAGTAATACCTCCACCGCCAAATACTGTCCTGCCTCCGAATGTCTTGAAAACCGGTTTTGTAGTATCTTTCGTGTCTTTATCATGATTAAAATTCTCACCCTGAAGAGTGTCAAGTCTCATTGGATCTTTGTATTTTCCGCCTTCATATGGCTTCTGAATAGTCCTTCCCGACGGAGTGTAATACCTCGCTGTCGTTACTCTAATCGCTGAACCGTCTGAAATCTCAAACTGCCTTTGTACCAAACCTTTTCCGAATGTCGTTTCACCAACTACAAGACCTCTGTCCCAGTCTTGTATTGCACCGGATACAATCTCACTTGCCGAAGCCGATCCTTCATTTACAAGAACAACCAATGGTATATCCGTAAACTGCCCTCCGCTCGAATTGTATACTTCTTCAAATTCTTTTATTCTGCTCTTTGTATAAACTATTTTCTTACCTGCAGGTAAAAATTCACTCGCCATTTTAAATGCCTGATCCAGAAATCCGCCCGGATTGCTCCTAAGGTCAAGTATTAACTTTTTCATACCCTCACCTTTAAGCTTATTCAATGCAGTGACAAACTCATCGTATGTTGTTGCAGCAAATCTCGATACTTTAATGTATCCAATATTCTCATCTATTATAAACGATGCATCTACGCTGTATAGAGGAATTTTATCCCTCGTTACTGTAAACTCCAGTAATTCATTCATTCCCATCCTTACTATCGATAGCTTTACTTTTGTACCTTTTGGTCCTCTCAGTTTTTTGGGTACGTCTTCACGTGTAATCTTAACAGCAGAAACATCATCAATCTTCACAATCTTATCACCTGCAAGTATTCCAAGCTTTTCTGAGGGTCCACCGCTAATCGGAGAAACAACTGTTAAAGAATCATTTATAACATCAAACTCTACACCTATCCCCTCAAAACTTCCCTGAAATTCTTCGTTTACTCGCTTTAACTGATCAGAACTGATGTATATCGAATGCGGATCAAGTTCATCAAGCATCCCGCGTATCGCACTCTCGGTTAACTTTTGACTGTCAATATTATCCACGTAATACCTTGAAGTAAGATTTAGTACTTCACTGAATTTTCTTACCTGATCCGAAACTTTATCATCGGATATAGCATCCTGTATTTTCATCCCTATGAAAATACTAACTACTGTCATTATTATAATGACCGGAATTATTATCTTTTTATTAAACATATTTGATATTTGTCTATAACATTTAATACATATTATACGGAAATAAGTTCCTGTTCAATTAATATTTTAATTAATGTAAAAACAGTAATCTAAATCCGGTTTCTGTATACTTTTAGAAATATTAATCTTTATTCTTAATTATATACTAAAATAACTATTAATTAATCAATATTCAAAAGAATACGAACCAGATTATAATTAATATAGGTAGTAAAATCAGCAGTGAATACCTGTACATATACTCAATAAATCCCGGCATTTTAATTCCGCTGTGTTCGGAAATTGATTTTACCATAAAATTCGGGGCGTTTCCAATGTATGTCATTGCTCCAAAGTATACAGATGCGATTGAAATTGCGGAAAGAAATTTCACATTATTAACTGAAAAATTAAGCACCATTAATGGATTATCAATTGACAGTTTGTCAGCACTCATGGCACCCGTAAGAAAATTCAGGAATGTCGGAGCATTGTCCAGAAAACTTGTGAGCATACCTGAATACCAGAAAACATTACTAAGCTTGTCAAGACCAAACCTGACAGAATTCTCAGATACAAACGTAAGCGCCGGTATCATGGTTACAAAAATCCCGAAGAACAAGATTGCAACTTCTTTAATAGGTCCGAATGTAAAATGATTCTTTATATGTACTTTTTCAGGTGTAAACTTGTAAGACAAGACAGCCGCTAATAGCATGATTATTTCTCTTAAATATTTTGGTTCATTTATTAGTACAGATAATACTATTATTACTAATGGTATTATGTTCCACTTTCCCTCAATCATCACTCTCTCACCCATTTTTTCAATTTCATCCTGCTCTTCGTATTTCACTTTATCAAAGAAATATTTATCTATAATAAAAAATATTATCAAAAGTAATGCTACGGTAAAAAGCCAAATGTGATAAAGATTTATAAAATACCATATGAAAGGTATACCTTTTAAATATCCTATTAATAAAGGCGGGTCGCCTACTGGAGTCAAGGAACCTCCGACATTACTCACTATAAAAATGAAAAAGATGATCTGGTACGGTTTAAGTCTGTATTTATTAGTCTCTAAATAAGGTCTTATTAAAAGCATGGATGCTCCTGTCGTACCGAATAAATTCGAGATTACTGCACCGATAAACAGCAGTAATGCATTTCTAAGCGGTGTTGATTTTCCCTTAAGTTTTATATAAATACCACCCGAAACTAAATAAAGACAGAATAAAAGAGTTATGAAACTAAAATATTCATCGATGGAATGAAAAACTTTTACAACATTTCCCTCAAAAATTATGTAATATGCTATAACAATAATAGCTAATGAAAAGGATATAATGGAATATTTTCTCTCCCAGAATTCATGATACGTTATCGGTAGTATTGCAATTGATAATAATAAGAATAGAAATGGTAATATTATCAGTATGTCAGAACTCAATTAGTCTTAGGTTCTTTCGGATGTATTTGTAAGTCCTTTAACATTTGAATTTTAGCATTGTCATAATTCAAGAGCACTTTCTTTACTGATTTCTCCGATACCTTCAGGAAAGTATTCGGATATACTCCGATCCATACAATGAAAACGAGCAGAGGAATAATTGTAGCTAATTCTATTCCTGTTATGTCGGTCATATTTTTATTTTCTTCCTTCTCTAACGGTCCTAACATTACCCTCTGGTACATCCAGAGTAAATAAACTGCAGCAAATATAACAGCCGTAGCAGAAAATACTGTATACCAATATGAACCTAAATTATAAGAATTAAAAGAACCGACAAGTATTAGAAACTCTCCGATAAATCCGTTAAGCCCAGGAAGTCCTATCGATGACAAACTGACAACTAAAAGAAGAGCTGCAAACTTGGGCATTACTTTTCTTATCCCACCAAATTCAGCTATTAGTTTTGTGTGTCTTCTTTCATATATCATTCCGACAAAAAGGAATAAAGCACCAGTTGATAATCCATGATTTATCATTTGAATAACGCTGCCTTGCATCGCTACATCCGTTAATGCAAATATACCAAGAACAATAAATCCCATATGGCTAACAGATGAATAAGCTACGAGTTTCTTCATGTCTTTCTGAACTATTGAAAGTAAAGCTCCGTAAATAATACCTACAACCGCAAGTACCGCAATGTAAGGCGTTAATTTAATCGATGCAGCTGGAAAAAGATTGAGCGAGAATCTTATCAAGCCGTATGTCCCCATTTTAAGCAGCAATGCTGCAAGTATTACGCTTCCTGCTGTTGGTGCTTGTACGTGTGCATCCGGAAGCCATGTATGGAAAGGGAATAACGGCACTTTAATCATAAACCCGAGTGTAAATAATATGAATAATACTATCTGTTTATCAACAGGAATGTACTGTGTAAACGTAGCAATTTGCTGCAAATCTACCGTAAATCCTCCTGCGTATGGTGCTACTAAAAACCCTACCCATATTATACCTATTAGCAATAAAACACTTCCAAACATTGTGTATAGAAAGAATTTTACTGTAGCATACACTCTTTCCTCTCCGCCCCATATTCCTATAAGGAAGTACATCGGTATTAGTATGAACTCCCAGAATACATAAAATAGTATCATGTCAAGTGACGTAAAAACACCTATTAAAGCACCCTCAAGTAAAAGCATCAGAAAGAAGTACTCGCGTACCCTAACTTTTATCGTTTGAAATGAAGCAATAATTGAAATAAGAAAAATTAGAGTCGTTAACATAATCAGCAAAAGCGAGATTCCGTCTACACCAACATAATAGTATGAATTTATTATCTTAATCCATAAAATCTTTTCTACAAACTGAAACTCACCGAAGTCTGTATTAAATGAAAAATAAAGCACCACTGATAGCGCAAAAGTAATCATTGATACAACTAAAGCGTATGACTTAACTGCCTTCTCATTATCCTTCTTAAAGAACATAACTGGTATTGCAAGTATTATGGGCAGAAATATCAGTATACTAAGTATGTTTGCCAATTATTTCTATTATTTAATTATTTGTTTTACAATATCCTAAAGAAGCCCTTTTAGGGCTCCTTCTCAATACTATCCTTTCATTCTAAGACCTTGCTCTTCATTAATGAAGATCCATCCAACGATTTTGCCAATATTTATTTCCTCAAAATTATGCCAGTAATTATGATGGAAAATTTCTCTCGAACTGAATGTACTGTCATAATTTTTCTCTGTTTCTTTCATTATGTTTATAAACCGATGCCTCCAGTTTTTCCAGTTTGATTCTCTGAGGTCAAGCCAGCAGTCTTTGGTCCACTTCTCTACATTTTGCTTTGTAAGTTTTAAGGTGTCTCCTTTAGACATCGCAGGTATTTTCACATCAGGGCCTCTGAATATTCTCTTCCCGTCGGGCAGCAATATTGGTACACCGATTGAAACAATTTCGTTCCTTAATCCGTTATTCTTCTTTATTAAGTTATAAAGCTTAATAGTATTGTTCTTAGGTGAATCATTAATAAATTTCTTGAAACTTCCGTAAACTAACTTAATCAAGTGTGATTCATAGAGCAATTTTGTAAGCCTCGGCGGACCTAACATTTCAAATGCAACAGAACTCGTTTTATGCTTCTTCTCAAGCTGTTTTATCTTCTCAACTGCACTGTGTTGCAAAAATCCTGCTCTGTAAGAGGGTTCCATTGTAGATGAATCGAGAGCACTTATTATATCGTTACCTGTATTCCCGCCTGTTAACTCACGATATATATTTTCGGCTATCTCTTGCGGGGTTACAAACTCCATTTGTCCATTCGTGGTTATTGCTTCAAATTCTCCTCTTGAAAAAATTCCGTTCTCGCCCGTATCAATGTATACTGTCTTTAGAGATCCGCGTTTTCTGTATTCTTTCTCTGATTTTGGGGAAAATGTACTGCCAAGTTTTTCAGGTTTATTGATATCTATTTCGTAAACTGGAATAGGTTTCCCCTTTCTTTTTATTTCACCGTATGTGATTTTCTTCCAGGCTATCGATGCCGTAGGTTTAATTTCCTTTATCATAGGACCTTTGGGCGTTCTTGCCATCAGAAACAAAAGAAGAGTTTGAGCCCCTGCAACCGATGACTTGCTCAAAAGAACTCTGGACGGTTTTTCCTCACTGTGTGTAAACGGAATGTTTAAACCCATACCTCCTGTACCGCTCGTTCCTACTTTAAAATAATACTTTGTGTTGAACTTCAGCATTGAATTGTAAATTATCTGAACATGCCTGATTAACTGGGGTACGTATGACGAGCAAATCATCTTTTCCGATGCTACTCTTAGTTCATCAAAATCTTTATTTTTGCTGTTGGTTATTTTTAATACATCATAATACGATTTGTAAATATTCTGGTATGCTATCGCAGTAGCAGTATTAATGCAATCGATAATAATATCAGGTTTGAATTTTTCTAGAAGTTTGTACAAAGCTGAAGCCTTTAGAATATGCTCGTCCAGTTCATTAACAATATCAGCAATAACAACTGCACGTTTCTTGTCGTCATTCATGTACGACTCTCTGCCCATGTCTTTAAAAGACTCGCGTACGAATATGTTACCCCATGCAGGTACGAAAAAATTCCTCTTCCTGAACTCTTTGTTCAGCAATGAACAGATATCTTCTGCTTCTGTTCTTAAAAGTGACGTAAGTACTACTTGTTTTGGATTTCCTTTCACAATACGTCTGGCTATTGCGGAACCTACTAGCCCCCAACCGCCAAGTATCAGGACCTTCTTATTTTTTATATCCATAAAATTTTATAATTATTTGATTAGGGAAATTTTCAGACAATACTACATATAGAGATATGGTTTCCAACCCTCATCTATACTGCCTACAAAGTTCTTTATAAAAGTGATATGCGACGGTTTCTTCGGAACAGACCTCAAATTCATCCTCGCCTCATCTGGCGTTCTGTTCCCTTTCTTATTGTTGCATTTAACACACGCCGTTACCAGATTTTCCCATATCTCTTCACCGCCGCGTGACTTTGGAATTATATGGTCAACTGTAAGGTTTACAACTGAACCGCAGTACTGACACCTGTGATTATCACGGCGTAATATATTTTTCCTCGAAAGAATAATTTTCTTATATGGAACTCTAACAAAAAGTGCTAATCTTACTATACTCGGACAGTCAAAACTCCTGTATACCGTGTGCACTTTTGTTCCGTTTTGTGTATATACTATTTCGGCTTTTCCCAGATAAGATAATACTATAGCACGCTTCACATTACATATTGTTACCGGTTCATAATTCTGATTCAGAACTAGAACTTTGTCATTCAGTACATTATTACTGCTGCCATATTTTGCAGCTTCATTACCGTGGAAGACATGCCCCCTTTCTAATTTCAATTATTTTGTGAAATTAATCATAATGCAAAGAATAATCAATTTAAAAGAAAATCCTTATAAAATGATTTTATGTGTTAGTATTAAATAAAAAACCCGCAATACTTTTCTATATTGCGGGTTTCAAACAATTTCTAATCCCTGCTTATACTCAACTTTACTTAATTAACATCATCCTCTTAATATCGCTTAATCCATTGCTCTCAAGTTTGTAAAAATATACACCACTCGTTAAACCTGTCCCGCTAAAATCAACTGTGTAATTTCCTGCATTTTTTACTTCATTAACGAGCGTCGCAATTTCCTTACCAAGTATATCAAAAACCTTTAAATTAACAAGTCCTGATTTCGGCAATGCATAAGAAATTTTTGTTACAGGATTAAATGGATTCGGATAGTTCTGAGATAATCTAAATTCGATAGGTGCTTCAGTATTCACAATATTAGTTATCGTTCCTGAACATCCTGTCGCAGCCCACATATTAACAGGTCCCGAGGCAGAATACAAAGCAAAGCAACTGTCATTACTAACAAACCTTAATCCGACTGCAGGTGAGTATGCACCTGTAGTAAGAGCAATTCCATTCATTTTTGCAGAATTCGTTGTAAATCCTCCGGAAGAATTAACTGAGATATACTTAAGTGAGTCTGTTGCACCCCAAAAGAAAAATCCTATTCTGTGTGTATTAGCTTCCCTTACACCCATTATGTCGGGTGGCGATACACCTCCGGAGGCTGTCCATATAACACTTTGGAATATTGTATTAAAATTACCGTAATTTGTTGTTCTGAAATACTTCACTCCTTCAGTCGTACCTGATTGATTAAAAATACAAATTATACTGCCGTTGTCAATCCCATTTGAGGATAACTTTGCAGAATGTTTGTAATTATTTGGTTCACTTCCGCCTACCGAACTTATATACTGTCCTGATACTGATGGGGATATACCACTAATAGCCATCTTGGAGAAAAATATTTTTGTACTGTCCGGAACACCACTATAAGAAACTATAAGTGAATCACTTGTTCCATTTTTGAAATATGCTATATCAGTGTAAAGCATTCTTTGTGGAGCGGTTGAACCACCTTGTTGCCACCAGATTTTATCTGCTTTATAACTCCATACTGGGGAAGTAGTATACGGCGAAGTGCATCTTACAAGCTTTTGAGTATTAATACCTCCAGAATCAAACGATATTGCGATATATAACCATGAATTACCTGGATAGGAGGCATTATCGGAAGTTATTCGGGGCATATAATATCTTAACGCTGCATTATTTCCGGGCCATGAAAACGCATAAGCAACTCCTGCAAATGTTGTTATGTTTAATGATAATCCTCCTACAAAATACTTTCCGGTTCCGCCTGTTCCTCTTAAACCATAAACAACATGAAGAAACTTATCTCCGGTTGTGCTTTCTATTATCTCGCAATCTATTTCTCCCTGATTTATTTTATCTGTACCTCCTAAAGTTGCCAAAGCATAAAGTACCCAAGTTATTCCTCCATTTGTTGAATAAAAAATCCTTAAAGAATCAGGACTTGCAGATGAACCCGCGCCCTGAAAACCTGCTACAGCCCATATTTTCCCGGCATTTGCTCCGCGCTGTTCTGTCGCAGTCGCAATTCCTTTCATACCGTTTTTAATAAGTACTGCTGAGTTACCAATTGCATCCACCTCCTGTATTTCTGAACTTTGATACAAATTTCCATTGTAAAACTTCCCCTGTTCAGTTACACCTTGTTTAGTTTCAGCATCGATTTGCTTTTGAAGCTCAATATAATTACTTCCTACATTATTTCCACTTAATTTTAATGCACGCATTTTTGTTTCAAATTGGAAATATCTTTCTGATAAATTTTGTGGAAGTGTGTTATCACCCTTTACACCTTCTGTATTGGATGAACCCGTACTTGGTCCAACATGATTAATTGCATTTTGAACTTCTTGAGAAAATGTAATGATTGGCAAAAGTACGAAGGCTAATAAAAGTAGTAATTTCCTCATTGTTACCCCCTGATAATATTTTTTTAAAAATAACTTATTTTAAGATACTGTTGTTGAAAAAACAAATTCAAATTAATTGCTTGAATATTTTTTCTAATCCTGTATCTCTAAATTCAACGTTATAAATAAATCATATATAATCAAGTGAAATATTTCCCCCCTAATAAGAAAATATTTTTTTAAAAAAGTCTATTTAAGAAGGTTTAAAACTTTACTTAAGAATTCAACATCCTTTTCTAAAGCTTCAAGAGGCTTGTTGTTAACTACTACGAAATCTGATTTTTCTATTTTTTCTTTCTCATCTAATTGAAAACTCATTATCCTTTCAATGTCCTTCTTCTTTGCACCGTCTCTATGCATAATTCTTTGCAGTCTGTTCTTCTTGTTCGAATAAACCATAATTACATAATCAAGATATTTGTGAAATTCTGTATCGAACACAAGAGCAGATTCTATTATGATAATCTTCTGTTTTATACCCTTTATCGACTCCATCAGATGCTTAATTACTGTAGGATGGACTATGTCGTTTATTTTTTTAAAGTTGCTCTTATTTGCAAAAACAACTTCTTTTAATTTTGAAAGGCTAATTACTCCTTTATAATTTAATATATCCTTTCCAAAAGCCTTTACAACTTTACGGGCGAGATTTTTATCCTTCTTGTATAAATCTTTCGCTATAAAATCTGCAAATAATACTTTGTAGCCGTACTTCGAAAGGAGCCTGCATACTTCAGATTTGCCGGAACCTATTCCGCCCGTTATGCCGATTAATATTTTGTTCTTAAATTTTATTCCCATGATACAAATTTTGAGTTATACCATATTACTTATTTTATTTTGCATAAGCAATACTTCTTCTTTCCCTTATTACATTTATTTTTATCTGTCCGGGATACTCCATTTCTTCCTGAATCTTCTGAGCAATGTCTTCTGCAAGCTGGTCCTGAAGTGTATCACTTATTATTTCCTGCTCAACTATTACTCGCACTTCTCTGCCTGCCTGTATTGCATATGTCTTGGATACTCCCTCAAACGATGTCGCAATTGCTTCAAGCTTTTCTAAACGCTTTGAATATGCTTCTACAGATTCCCTTCTTGCACCAGGTCTCGCACCGCTTATTGCATCTGCTGCCTGAACAAGTACTGCAATTGGATGCTCCATAGGTATCTCATCGTGGTGAGAACCTATTGCATTGCACACAATCGGATGCTCTTTGCATCTTTTTGCTATCTCATATCCGAGTATTGAATGCGGTCCTTCTATGCTTCTGTCAATTGTTTTTCCTATATCGTGTAGAAGTCCTGCTCGTTTTGCCATCTGTGCATCAAGTCCCAGCTCTGCAGCCATTATTCCGGCTAAATGTCCAACCTCTATTGAATGGTTTAATACATTCTGTCCGTAACTCGAACGGTATTTCATCCTTCCAATAAGAGTAACAATATCTCTATTAACTCCCTGCATTCCCATATCCAGTATCGTTTGCTCCCCTACTCTTATAATCTCTTCATTCAGTTCCTTCTCAACCTTCTGTACAACCTCCTCAATCCTCGCTGGATGTATTCTGCCGTCAGTGATTAATCTCTCCATTGCAATCCTTGCAATTTCCCTGCGGAATGGGTCAAACCCTGATATGATAATTGCCTCAGGTGTATCATCTACTATTATATCTACACCAGTCGCAGCCTCGAACGCTCTTATGTTCCTTCCTTCTTTTCCTATTATTCTTCCCTTCAGCTCATCCGATGATATCTGAAGTACGCTCACTGTCGTTTCAACTGAATGGTCTACTGCCGACCTTTGTATTGCTTGTATAACGATGTTCTTAGATATCTTATTTGCATCAAGCTTTGTCTGTTCCCTTACTTCCTGAAGCTTTTGCGCTGACTCAAGCTTCACTTTGTTCATTAAAGAGTCAAAAAGCAGGTTCTTTGCTTCTTCCTCGCTCAGTCCCGATATTCTTTGTAGCTTTGATTTCTGCTCGTTTATCAGGTTATTGACTTCTTCTTCCATTTTGTCAACCTGATTCTTTTTCTCCGTAAATTCCTTTAGCTTTGCTGTGTATTCAGCATGTGCCTGCTGTGCATTCTTTTCCTTCGTAATTAAATCGTTCTTTATCTTTTCTGCTGCTTCTTTATCAGCTTTAATTCTTTTTTCTATTTCACCAATTTCTTTTTCTCTTGACCTTACTTCCTCGTCATATTTCTGTTTGCGTTTGTAGAATTCATCTTTAACTTCTAAAAGTTTTTCCTTCTTAAGGTTGTGAGCAGATTTTTCTGCTTCTATTCTGAAGTTCTTTGCTCTTTTTTCAGCTTCTGATACTAATTCTGTTGATTTTGTTTCTGCATCCTTTAAGATTTTCTTCGCAACGTTTTCTGCTCCGTCAACTTTACTCTTATTTATCTTTACCTGAATGTACCATCCGAGGAAAAATGTTATAAGACATAAAACTACTAATATTGGAAGCAATATGTATAATTCCATTTCCGGCATATTATTATGTTATTTTGTTATTTAAATGTTGTTTATTAAAAATAAAAAACCGCAAGTCACCGTCAAAGGTTATATAGAAACCTTAGTAGCAAACAGTGGGGGGCGCCAAAGTGTCGCGGTCTTCCAATGATGCCCTTTTTCCGTCCGCAGACAGAGAACATTTCCCGAAGGAATAAGGCCTGACCTAGCACCTGTGAGAGCTTACCTCCCAGCTTATAGAAATTTGATGGTTCTATATAATGTTTGATTTTTTCGGCTGGCTTGCGGTTAAAATCTACATTGTTTATTATGTTAAAGAACTATTATAAACTGTCGTCTATAAGTTTTGATAATGAATCAAATCTTTCCGTACTCGTTTTCAGGTTCGCTATGTATGATTGCTCTGTATCTACTCTCATATCCTTCTCTTTAAAGTAAGATTCGGAAATATTTAGGGCAGTAACAACCGCAATCGACTCAGCGGATGTGTTCGGTGATTGAAAGTTAATCCTTTGCATGATCATATCTACATACTTGGCGTATCTTTCCACTTCCTGTGGGTTTTCTCCCAGCAGGTTATAGTCACTGTTAAATATTTTTACTTTAATACCTGAATTTTTCATTTTGATTTTTTAGTTTACCAGCCTTTTCAGTCTTCAAAATCTTTTGACTGATCTTCATATTGTTCTAAATGAACATCAATTCTCGAGATTAATTCCTTTAATCTCGATTTTACTAACTCTTTATCTCTTATACTCGTGTTGTCATTTTCAGAGTTTAACAGCATGCTTTTTAATTCGGATATCTCTTTATCCTTATTTATTGTGTCCGAATCCAATTTGTTTAACTGAAGCTTCAATTCTGTGATTTTATTGTTCAGGTCCTTTATATTTTCTTTTAGTGAATGATTCTCCGTGCTGGCATTGTTGTATTTCTCTATCAGTCCTTTGACTTTGTTAGATAAACTTTCATACGATACCGCCAGAAGCCCTTCCAGTTTTATTATTTCTTCTCTGTTTAATTCAGATTTACTGTCCATTCTTTGAATTTAATTTGACCTTAATTTAACTCCGAGCTTATTTTCTAAATTTTTTACTATCTTTTTTATGACCTTTGTTACTTCCTCATCAGTCAGAGTTTTTTCCTGCGACCCAAGCTCAAGAGAGAATGCCATACTCTTGATTCCGTCACCTAATTTCTTATCTTCAAATACATCAAACAACTCCGTCTTCTTCAGAAAATGTCCGCCTGCCTCTTTCATTACCTTCAATACCTGTTCGTAATTTGATTCTTTGTTTACCAATAATGCAAGATCCCTTTTTGCAGAAGGATATCTTGATATCTCTTCATAACGCTTCTCAACTTCTGACTTCTTATACAGTGCCTTCGTATCTAACTCCGCTATGTATATACTGTTTTCTGATTCAATCACTGCTTGATTTTGTTTATCTAAAACAAAAATCCTCCCAATCTTTTCTTTTTTTAGAAAAACATCGAAACAGCAATCCTTATCCTCTGCATTATAATAAATTAATTCATCACTTTCAATATTCAATTTTGAGAGAAACATTTGAAGCTCCCCCTTTAAATCGAATAGATCAAAATCCCTGCCCGTCAATTCAAATGATTTGTTGTCGTAAAAACCGCTTATCCCGAAACATATATGGTCTTCTTCATCAAATTTATCCCCCGAATCCTTAAATACTTTCCCTGATTCAAAAAGCTTAAGAGGTACATCCTTCCCGATAAGGTTGATGTTGTTTATGATTGTTGTAAGCATCCCGTAAAATAGGTTTACCCTCATCGAATTCATAAGTACTGAATTCGGGTTCTCCAGCATTACAGGCTTTATTCCGAATCCTGATATTTTATTATCATCCTGCTGTGAGTATGTAATAATCTCATTAAATCCTCTGCCAATGAAATACTCTTTAACAGTGTTTAAAAATTTCTGGTATTTATCATTATAATCAACGTGTTTCGATACGTCTAAAACAAACCGGTAATCATTTTCAATATTCGAATATCCGTATAGTCTCGCAATCTCTTCTATCAAATCTATTTCTCTCTGAAGGTCCTCTCTCCTGAATTCAGGTATTCTGAAATAAAGTCTGTCATCTTCCTTTTTAACAAATAAAATTTCTATGCTTTCAAGCATATTATTTATTTCTTCTTCAGATAGTTCTACTCCCGTAATTTTGTCGCAGCGCTCTTTTCTCACAGGTACCGTTAAAGGTTCGAATCTTTTCGGATAAACATCAACGATTCCTTTTAATACGGTTCCGCCTGCTGCTTCATGCATAAGAGATGCCGCTCTGTCTGATACGTACGGAATATTCTCAATATCAACTCCTCGCTCAAATCTCTGTGATGCATCGGTCTGAAGTCCGAGTTTCTTTGAATTCTTTCTTATCGCTACAGGATCAAAATAAGCCACTTCAATAAGTACATTCTTTGTATTAGTCGATATCTCTGAGAACTCACCTCCCATTATCCCTGCTATTGCCGATGCCTTCTCGCCGTCGCAGACCATTAGCGACTTATCATTTAGTATTCTCTGCTTTGAATCAAGAGTTGTAAACTTATCTCCTTCTTTTGCAGTTTTTATTATTATTTTCTTCCCCGCTATTTTGTCATAATCAAACGCGTGCAGCGGCTGACCTGTCTCCATCATCACATAATTTGTTATGTCAACAATGTTATTGATCGGTCTGAGTCCTACCGATTTTACAGCCCTTTGCAGCCATTCAGGAGATTCTTTTACTGTAACATTCCTGACAACCCTGCCCGTAAATCTTTTGCAGTATTCATCATTTTGAATCTCTATTTCAATGTAATCATTTGAAAATTCGTTAGACTCCTCTACTCTGACTTCGGGTAATTTTGCCTTTAACGAATATGTTGCAGCAATTTCCCGCGCCATTCCAATCTGAGAAAAAAGGTCTCCTCTGTTCGGAGTAACACCAATCTCCATAAAACAATCATTCGAACCTAAATAATCTGCAAAATCAGTCCCCGGTACAGCATCATTTTTTAAAATCATTATACCTGTATGATCATCGGAAAGATTTAGCTCATCCTCAGCACAAATCATGCCTTCTGAAACTTCCCCTCTTATCTTTCCCTTTTTTATCTCGAAATTTCCATTAGGTATAATAGCACCAATTTTTGCAACGCAAACTTTCTGACCTGCTTCAACATTTGGTGCTCCGCATACTATTGAGAGTACACTATTTCCTGTATTAACCTTGCATAATGTCAGTTTGTCTGCATTAGGATGCTTTGAAGTCTCAACTACTTCACCGACAACAAAATTTGCAAAAGTGTCCTTTTCATTTTCTATCGATTCAATATCAAGACCTGCATCAACCATTCTTTTGAACAGGTCCTCATAAGACGTTATCTCAAGTCCGGGTATTAATGATTTAATCCAGTTTATACTAATTCTCATAAAAACATAAATGTTAAATATAAACAATTAAAAAATTACATTAAATACAGAAATCATTTTTTACATTAATTTTCTAAAAATTTCTGATATGTTTTGTGTATATTTTGAACAATTATTTATTGAATTTTATTATAATTTAATTTATGTAAATATTTGTTATATTAATACTATGTTAAACTAATTTTATTATTATGAAACTTAAAACTCTCTCATTAGTTGCTTTGCTGTTAATTTCAGCAATTGGTTTTACAGCTCCAATCGAAGATTTTAATACTGTTTATACAAGAGCAGAATTAAACCCTGCTGTACAAAAACAGGCAGAACAATTAGCGTCCACTCTCGGTCATCCTTTAAGAATTTATACTGAAGATTTTAAATTCATTGAAGCTAAGGGTGTGGAGAACGGACAGGTTGTTTATACTGTTATCGTTGACAGGTACAATATCTACAATGGAGCTTATACTGCTTTCCACAGTGATATCGTTTCATCCTTCGACCTTTCAAAGTCAAGAATTGATTACGGTAATGGAAATGTAGTCGACAATACTGGTGGTTTATTTAATCCTGTGGTTTCATCTCAAAGTCGAAGTTCCTTTTGGCTTTTGATTCCTGAATGGACTAATGACAAGGTTTATGCTTTTGATTCTCAAACGGGTGATTTGATAGACCCTGATTTTATACCGAGTACACCTGGGACATTAAATAGTCCAAGACATGCATTTGAATCACCTTGGGGTACAATCATGGTTGCTGACCAGATAAGCGATGCTGTCCAGGAATTTGATACAAGCGGCGTCTTCATCAGAACGTACGCTCCAACTGGAGGCCCAAATCCGTCTATTATAGATAACATCAGAGGCGTTTTCTTTAGACCGGATAATAAACTCCTCGTTACAGTCGGCTCAGGTGCAAACCAGAATACTATTCAGCTTTTTGATACTGGTGGTGTTCCTATGGGAGCTTTTATTCCGGTAGGAACTCTGAACAGCCCGTTTTATATCATACAGAGAAATTCTGAATATCTGATTGGTAATTCTTCCGGGACGAATGATGTTCAGAAATACGATTTAAGTGGTACATTCTTATCTACATTTATTTCGTCTTCTTCTCTCGCTTTTCCACAGCAAATGATTAAACTTCAAGGCGGTATTATTGCAATATGTGGCTTTAGTTCTCCATCAGGTCTCGTATTCTTCGATTCCGTAGGAACGTATTTAAACACTTTCAATGCCATAACCGGAAATCGTGGTGTTTATAAACTCGGTAACGGTAACTATCTTGCTACAAACGGAACCGGTGTTCATGAAATTGATGATACTACAGGGGCTTTAATTAGAACAATCGCATCAGCTTCAAATTTCCAGTTTATCGATCTTTATAATCCGTCAGGACTAACAGGTATTGGAAATGAATTTAACTCAGCTCCAGGTGAATACAAGCTGTATGATAATTATCCGAATCCCTTTAATCCTGTCACAAATATTCGTTTCTCTATTCCTAAAAACGGATTTGTTTCTCTCAAAATATACGACGCACTCGGAAGAGAAATTTCATCTCTCGTTAATGAATTCAGACAGGCAGGTGAATACACTATCAATTTCAATGCATCAAAACTCGTTAGCGGTGTTTATTTTTATACACTAAAATCTGAATCTTTCCACGCTACTAAGAAAATGATGCTCGTAAAATAATTTAACATCAGATTTTATACCTCCTTCCCAAGCTCTTGCTTGGGAAGGTTTAATTACCATATCGCTCTCACTAATTTTTAAATGTGACACTAAATAAAAAGAGGCTGCCCCAAAAGGTCAGCCTCTTTCATATTAAACTTGAATTTTTCACCTCTTTCTTAAGCTCTTGCTTGGAAGAGTATTCTCTATATCTCTTTCACTAATTTTTCGAAGTATCACTAAACGAAAAAACCCGTCTTACGACGGGTTTTAATTTCTCGAAATCCGAAAAACACAAATTAATTATTACCGCTTTCTTCTTTCTTTGGTTCCTTCTTAACCGGTGATTCAGAAGTCTTCTCTTCGCGGTTATACTCTCTGCCTTGATTTTCTGAATCTTTTTTCTCGGGTTCATACTTTTTAGGAGGAGTGTATGTGTTTCCGTTGTTGTCACTCGGCGTGTATGTCCTTGGAGTAGTCGTTGTAGTTCTTGTCGTCTTTCTCTTTGAACTCTTCTTCTTGCCCTTTGACTTTGTGTTCTTCTTCTTTGTAGATTTTTTCTTCGAAGTTGATTTCTTCTTCGAAGTTGATTTCTTCTTCGAAGTTGATTTCTTCTTTGAAGTTGATTTCTTCTTTGAAGTTGATTTCTTCTTTGTTGTAGATTTTTTCTTTCCCGAAGATTTCTTCTTCTTTGTACTCTTCTTTGTTTTCTTCTTCTGTTGATTAGAAGTCTGTTCAGTCGTTGAATTTGAGACATTGCTCAAATTTGTTGTACCAAACACACCACTAAACGTGAATGAAAACAAAACTGCGAGTACCGCTAACCGTAGTTTTGTCAATTTAACTCCTTCTTTTAATTACTTTTTAAAAATACTTTGAATATTCCAATATTTCAACATATATACGAATTATTTTCTTTCAAAATCCACGTTTTTTGAACACTTTTTTCATTGTTTTGCTCCCTGTTCACTTATATTGTTCACCTTTTAACCGCATATCCTGTCTAACCCTTCCTCCATTTCTTCTGGTTTTGTCAGCAAACTTAAAACCGCATAGCCCTCCGTAAAGAAATCATAATAATATCCTGGATGTATTAATACATTTTTCGTGTCCAGCAGCTTAAACACATACTCATCCTCCGGAATCAACAGATTCTCATAATTTAGTATTCCTGACCACCCTCCCTCACAATTTAACACCCTAATATCAGGATTTAAAAGATACTTTGTCTTTAATAAATCATAGTTTCGACTTATTCTTTGTTTTATTTCTTCTTGTATCTTTTCCCTCGTTTTAAATAGTATCTTTGCAGCATACTGTATCGGTGTAGCAACCGAAAGATATGTATCCGCTATTACTTCAAGCCTCTTTATTGCTTCTTGCTTTTTCCCTTCCTCACCCTGTATCAATATCCATCCGAATTTCATCTGAGGTAAACCCAGCATCTTTGAAAAACCGTTAAGTATGAAAGCCATACTACTTTCAGTTCCTGCCGCTGATTTCAACGCTGTTTCAGCCGCACTTATTTCGTAATCCGAAAAAACTTCATCCACAATCAGCGAAAGATTGTACTTTTCAGATAACATATTGAATCTTTTATAATCATCTTTCTTTAAATATGATCCGGTGGGATTGTTTGGATTTATAATTAATATTGCTTTTGTTTTCGAAGTTATCTTCTTCTCAAGCACTTTAAAATCCGGTGTCCACCCGTCCCTGTAATCATATACCAATGGATAATAAACAACCCTGCCCATGTCAAGTTTCGCAAGAAACTCAAAGAGCGGATAACATGGCTGAGGTATTAGTACCTCCTCATCAGAATCAAGCAGCAGCTTGAATAAATATGAATAAGCCTCACTCGTGCTCGGAACAATAAATATGTCTTCAGGATGTACATATTTCCCGATTTCAGTATAATATACAGCTATTTCTTCTCTTGCTGAAAGCAATCCTTGCGGGTCAGGTTCATATACAAGCGACCTTTCATCTATAAAATGCTTTACAATCTGCTTTGTATCATAACTAAAACCCAACTTCGTCGGATTCGTTGACGTCAAATCAATAATCCTCTCATTGTATTTCCTCTTTGCATAATAAAGAAGTGTCAGCTCATTCGGTTCTACATTAATATTCAATCTTTTTGAGAACATATATCTAAAGTAAATAAAAATATCGAATAAGAAAATTGAAATAATTCTATCTTACTATGTCATTATTCTCGAAATATGTTAATAAGCTTATCTGTCAAAATGAAATAATTTTGAAATTTTTACCGGAATATCTATACATTTTTAAATTCGAAAACTCTTTTATAGTACATTATTTACATGAAAGTGCGCATAAAGTGCGCATAAAGTGCGCATAAAGTGCGCATAAAGTGCGCATATTTTGTTCTTACATCCTTCTTAATAAAGTGAAAAACTGTGGATGTAACTTTTTGCCAATAAAAAAGGTGCCGGTTTTCACCGGCACCTTTTTATTATAATTTCCAGCCCTTACAAACTGGATTGAAAAATTTGATTCTTATTTTACGAGAACCATCTTCTTTGTCGCTATTAAGTTATTATCAACAAGCAGTGAATAGAAATAAACACCGGAAGACATCATAGAGCCGTTAAACAGCTGTGTCTGATATCCTGCGTTCATATTCTGATTGTTGATGAGTCTCATAACTTCGCGGCCTGCTACGTCATAAATCTTTAACGTAACTATTCCGGCCTTCGGTAATGAGAACTTGATTGTAGTTGTCGGATTGAACGGATTTGGATAGTTCTGCTCAAGCGAATACTTTAATGGCAATTCAGCACCCTGGTTGCCTGCAATTCCGGTAAGGATATTGTTGTTCTTTAAAATGTATCCATTTGAACCAACTATAAATGCCTTTGTATCCGAAGTTACGTATACATCATTCATAGTCGCACCGTTTGTATTCGATAGTGTCCATGTTGCTCCGCCATCCGTTGTTGCAAATGCGGTTCCTGATGATCCGGCAATATAACCCGCACTCGGGCTTATCATATAAATACTGTAGTTCGTATAACTTCTTGTCGGAATTGATAGTGTATCCCAGAATGTACCGTTTGTTGTTTTGTAAACTTTGCCGCTGCTTCCAACTGCATAGCCTAAAGTCGGTGTAAACATCTGTACATCATAAAGGTAACCACCAAATGTATCCGCTAATGTATCAAGGGTCCACGTATCACCGCCGTCTGTGGTATGATATGGTCTCGGTGTGTAGTTAACAAGCGTACCGTGTGTTGCACTGACCATGTCTGCACCATAAACGCCTCTGCTAGAGCCTGATAGAACTAAATATTGCCTAGTCCAGTTTGCACCGGCATTAGTCGTCTTCCAAATTGTTGCAGAGTCTGATACTGTATTTGTAAAGGTAGAGAATAACCAGCCAGTATTGGCATTTACGAAATCTACCTTACGGA
The DNA here is from genome assembly GCA_041649015.1 of Ignavibacteria bacterium. Classification (NCBI taxonomy): domain Bacteria; kingdom Pseudomonadati; phylum Ignavibacteriota; class Ignavibacteria; species Ignavibacteria bacterium. The sequence goes on along the minus strand of JBAZNU010000005.1, from coordinate 57,998 downwards.
AAGTAACAGAACTTGTTGAACCATCAACTACCACTGAATCCCAGTTCAATCCACCGTTTGTTGTCTTATAAACGCCACCTCGCGTACCGCAAATCCAGCCAGTATTATTGTCAATCATCTGAATACAGTTAAAAGCGGCTGTAGATGTAGCTGAATAAGGAACAACTTCCCATGTTGTACCACCGTTTGTTGACCTTACTATCTGATCGAAAGATGAACCTGCTACTGTCGGTGCACCAACTGCAATTACCGTACCCGTTGAACTTGCCGCCCAAACGTCATTGTGCGCTCCGGGTTTCATTAAATATGTATATACTGTGTTTGTCGTAGATTTTTTGTTAAACAAACCAAATGCTCCACCGGTAATAAAGTCTTCATTATTTCCTGGAATCATATCGGTGGAATAATATGTGCTTGTCCATGGTTGTGAAGAAACAGGACCTAGAAAATCAATTGCTGTCCATGTTGCACCAACGTCAGTTGTTTTATATACACTAAAACTGTTACCTGTTAAATATATGTTTGATGACATTACTGGCGGAAGCTGTGCTCCTATTGATACGTCATCAAGATAACCGCCATTGCCATCGTCGTTAATATGACGGAAAGCAACATAAATATTTTGACCTGCATAAGCATTTAATGGATATGAGAATCTCTTCCATGTGTAAGGAGCAACTGTAGTATCTGCTGTATTTAATCCTGCAATCAGATTTGTAAAACTCGCCGGCATTGAATCAGTCGTAGATACTCTAATGTACAAAGAATCTGGAGGATATTGTGCCGAAAATGCATTTTTCCACCAAAATACTAATGAGTCACCGGCAACGATACCATTTACTTTTTTGGTAATTAACCAGTCGTCACCTCCCGTTGATTGATAGGAAATATATGCACTTGCAGCACCCGAATGAAACTGGCTTGTAGAACGTGACCAAACACTCGTACCGAGTACGTTAACTGAACTCCAGCCTGTTGGCGGGAATGTAACGTCGTCAAAACTTTCATCTAATTTGTTCGTTGAAACTGCTGTTGATTTTATATCAATATCGTAAAACGTTGAAGCTGCTAATCCTGAGTTTGCAGGGGTTGTCCAGGTTAATCCTGCATCTGTTGTTACTCTGAATGCTGTGGATGATCCGGAAACATAGCCTGTGTTTGCATCTGCAAATAATATCCTGTACAATGTCGCTGATGTACCTGTTGAAATTGCTGTCCAGTTAGCACCTCCATTTGTTGTTCTCCTGACGTTACCTGATGATGAAGCAACGATGATATTCAATGAGTCAAATGCGTGAATATCATATGATGAACCTCCTGCTGTAGTCACACCCGTCCAGCTCATTCCGCCGTCTATTGTGCGGAAAACATAAGGAGCACTCGTTGCACAGGCATATCCTAATGTGCTGCTGACAAATGAAGCAAAATAGAATGTACCCGAAACGTAAGGAGTCATGCTTGTTGTATCCCAGTTTGTACCGCCGTTTGTCGTTCTCCAGATACCATTTGTACCCGAAGTTGAATTGGCTGACCCAAACGCTAACCCGGTTGTTTGATCAAAAAAATGAGCGTGATAAATGTTTGTATGCTGACCCGAAGTAGCGTATAAACCGTGTGCTGCGTGCGTCCATGTCCAGCTCGTGCCTGCATTCGTAGTCTTCATAAAAGTACCTGCATAGCCAACTGCATACCAGTTGTTTGCGTCCCAGTATTTTACCCAGCGTAATGTGTTACCCTGTGGTGAGGGGTGTTGCCAAGTCCATGGACCCGTTTGTGCAAAACCCTCAAAGCTAATACTGACAAAAATTGCCAGCATTAAGAAAGCGAATAGTTTTCTCATTGCATTTATTATTTAGTTAATAAAAAATGTTATTTTAAAATCCAATGTATGGCAAATCAATTTTAAGACATTTTTACCTTAAAAGCAATAGAATTAGTAGTATTCTTGCCCGCTATACTGATTTCCACTCATCTAATATTATTCATTTAAGACTTGAAAAAAGTTATTTTAAAGTATAATTTTGTATTCTATGCGGGAATAGCTCAGTTGGTAGAGCGCAACCTTGCCAAGGTTGATGTCGCGGGTTCGAGTCCCGTTTCCCGCTCTTTGCTTTTATTTTAATGGTGTCGTACCCAAGTGGCTTAAGGGAGCAGTCTGCAAAACTGTTATGCATCGGTTCGAATCCGATCGACACCTCATATTATAATTGGTTTCATCAGTAAACTGTTATGTTCGCCTCGGTGAATTCGAATCCGATCAACCTTCTTATACATTCAGACTTATTACTCGATAAGTCTAAAAATCCGACTACTGTAATCCATATTACTTTGAAAATGCTTTTTATTAGTAGTATATTATTCATAATATTAATAATTAAGGAGACCTAAATTTTGAGAAAATTAAGTATTTTATTTTTAAGTTTGTTCTTTATTTCTTCCATTTTAACTCTAACATCATGCGATAAAAAAGAGAATGGTCAGAGACCTGATGTAAAATCAAATGTAAGCGAATACGTAAAAACTGACGACGTCGGTCAAAAAGTAACCTTGAAGTATTTCCCTAAACAAGGCGATAAATTTAATTATAAGATGACCGCTAAAACGTTTTCTACAGAAAAAAGTCCGGGTACGGGAGATGAGGAAGTTGCCAGCGAACAATCGATGACTTATTATTACTCTCAGGAGGTCGCAGAAGTCAGCGCTTCAGGTTATATTACTTTTAAAATGAAATATGACAGTATTATCATAACCGAAAAAATAACTGCAAAGGATTCTTCTATTTCACAGACATTTAACTCAAACATTAAAGATTCTGTTTCAGCAAAAATAGATTTTATTCAATATAACGCTCTGGCTGGTCAGGAGTTTAAATTCAGAGTCTCACCAAAAGGTGAAATATCTGAAGTTATTGAACTTGAACAGATTCACGAAAAGATTTTCAAAGCTCTCGGAGATACTCTAAAACCTGATGAAAAAGCAAAGATAAAAGAATCAATGGGTTCGGAAGCTCTGAAATCTATAATTCAAAACCAGTACCAGAAATTCCCTGATAAGGATGTATATAAAGATTCTTCTTGGACATTCGATACGGAGACAAATCTTTCAGTATTTCCAATCAAGAATATTCTGGGATATAAACTTAATAACGTAAACACTGAAAATAATGTAATTATTGATATTATTGCATCACTTGGAATCGAATTCCTGAGTAAAGAAGAAAAACAACAAGGTATGACTATTAAACTGACGAATGATGAAGCAGGCGGTTCAGGTACAGTAAGCATAGACCTTACCAGAGGATGCGTCGTTAGAAAAGAGACAAGCACAAACATAAATATGGGCTTAAAGCTTTCTGCCCAAGGTCAGTCGGCTAACTCGAAACAAACTTTGAAAACACATTTACTTGTCGAATTAAATTGAGTAAAATGATGAAAAATATTGCTGTTATTGAACACCCTCTTGTTTCTCATTATCTGACAATCTTAAGAGAAAAAAATACTCAGAGCTTTGAGTTTAAACAAACAGTCGATATTCTGTCTTATATTCTTGCTTCAGTTTTCTATGCTGAGTTAAAAACTGAAAAGGTAAATATCACTACTCCTTTGAAAGCAACTGTAGGTTATAAGATTAAACAGAACCTTGTACTGCTGCCGATTCTTAGAGCCGGATTGGGATTAACGAGAGGTTTCGTTGATTTATTTCCATCGATAAAAATCAGCCATATCGGTCTTTACCGCGATGAGGAATCGCTAAAGCCGATAAAATATTATTTCAAGTTTCCTAAACTGAAAGATAAGAAAGAAACAAAGGTTATAGTTCTTGACCCGATGATTGCAACAGGCGGAAGTGTTATATTTACGCTTGAATATCTTCTGAACATGGGATTTAAAGATATCAGCGTCGTTTCCCTGCTTATGGCTCCTGAAGCAATAAAAGCAATCGATAACCGATTCGGAAATACTGAAAGAAAATGTTTTAATATTTATACTTGCAGTATCGATGAGAAATTAAACGAAAAAGGATTTATTGTCCCCGGACTCGGCGACGCAGGCGATAGAATGTTCGGCACTGTTTAAAAAATTTATTTCTGAAGGATGTTTAGCAATTATAATAAAAAGAAACTCGATGAGTTACTAGTAAATGCTAAAACAAGTCTTTCATCAAGGAAAGTCAATGAGAAATTAATCTCTAACGCATTCAGGTTCGCTCTCGATGCCCATAAAAACGACAAGAGACAGTCGGGAGAACCTTATATTACACATCCATACGAAGTAGCGCTGATCCTTGCAAAAGAAATTCCTATTGATGATATAACTATTGCCGCTGCATTGCTGCATGATGTTATTGAAGATACAGAATTTACCATAAAGGATATTGAAGCAGAATTTGGTAAAGAAGTTGCCGATATTGTTGACGGTGCAACTCAGATAGAAGGACTCGTGGAGAACTACGAACTCAAACAAATTGAGTCTTACAAAAAGATGCTTCTGTCTATGACGCTTGACCTTCGTGTAATGCTAATTAAATTCGCGGATAGACTCCATAACCTAAGAACACTTGAATTCCTTTCAAACAAACGCCAGTACAGGATGGCTCAGGAAACTCTCGATATTTACGCTCCCCTCGCTCACAGGTTTGGACTTTCAAAGCTCAAATCGGAACTTGAAGATATGTCTTTTAAATACCTGAACAGAAAAGAATACGATAAGATTGCAAACCGCATCAAAGACAAGAAACGTGAACGTGAAAGATTCCTAAAAAAGTTTATTGAACCTATAAAGGAAAGCCTGATAAAGGAAAACTATAAGTTTGAGATTTATGCGAGAGCTAAGCATATATACAGTATTTACCAAAAACTCAAGAAACTGGAAAAGGGATTCGACGATATTTATGACCTGCTTGCAGTAAGAGTAATTCTCGATTCGAACAACAAATATGACTGCTTTTCTGTTTACGGTATTGTTTCTCAGCTTTATGCACCGATTCCGGAAAGGTTTAAAAACTTTATTTCTGTTCCAAAGCAAAACGGATACATGTCGCTTCATACCACCGTAATGAGTAGCGAAGGGAGAAGAGTTGAAGTCCAGATTCGTACAAAGGAAATGCATGAAGTTGCCGAAAAAGGTATTGCCGCTCACTGGAAGTATAAGGAAAATCTGAATATTAATGACAAGAAGATTGAAGAATGGATGAGGAACATACGCGAAACTTTCGAGAACGCTGCAAAAGAAGACATCTCAACAGGACAGCTTATTGAGAATTTCAAGCTTGAACTCTACCAGAACGAAATATATTGTTTCACACCAAAAGGCGAGTTGAAAATTCTTCCTTCTGGTGCCACACCCGTTGACTTTGCTTTCGCAATTCACACTCAGGTCGGCATGAAATGCATCGGAGCTAAAGTTAACGGAAAAATAGTGCCTCTCGATACACAGCTCAAAAGCGGAAACCAGATCGAAATTATCACTTCAAAAAATCAGAAACCAAAACTTGACTGGGAAAAGTTTGTTGTGACCCATAAAGCCCGTTCCGATATAAAAAAGTATTTTAATTCGGAGAAGCGACAACTAATTTCTGACGGTAAAGAGATGTTTGAGAAAAAACTTAAGAAGAATAAACTTCATATCAATGATGATGCACTACTCGAAGTTTTACAGAAACTTCACTACAAAGACCTTCAGATTTTCTATCAAAATGTTGCCTCAGATAACAATAAAGCCGATGAAGTCATCGAATATATAGAAGATAAAAGCAAACTCCAGCAAATTGAAGCTGAATCAGTTGCTTTGAGCAGTGCAGCAGCAGAGGCAAAAGGTCTTGAAAGCATTGATAGGTTCAGAAAGCAGGCTCAGGATACGAGCAAGAATATTTCTCTCGGCTCTAAAGGAAGTAATTCTATACAGGGAATTAAATACGACTTTGCAAAATGCTGCAATCCCATACCCGGCGACGATGTAATAGGATTCGTTACTCAGACTGAGGGAATAAAGATACACAGAAAGAACTGCAATAATATTATTAATCTTTTCCTCCTCGAGCCCGAAAGAATCGTTGAAATAAACTGGGGCGAAACTAAAGGTACCGAGTTTGTCGGCGGCATTAAAATAATCGGCGAAGATAAACCGGGTATCCTGAACGAAATTACTGAAATGCTTGCCAAAAACTTCAAACTTAATATTAAAAGTATTAATATATTTACTAAGAGCTCAATGTTTGAGGGGACGATGATAATTGAAATTGAAAACCTTAAGCAGTTGAATTCAGTTATTGAGAAAATAAACAGTCATAAAGGTGTTTTTAGCGCTTCAAGGTTTTATAGCTAAGCACTTAATAAAACCTACTGTGGCTTCCTTCCCTTATCTTTAGAGCTTTTACTGCTCCCGTCATCATTTTTATCATTGGGAATTAAAGGTCTAAGCATTCTTTCAATATTTGTATCTATATCCGCTAACGAGTCTATCAGCGATCGCGCTTTATCATATTCGTCTTTTTTAAATCCTTCTATGTATTTATTTACTTCTTTCTCTTTCTTTTTCTCACTGCTTTCAATGGTAAGGAATATAAATCCTATCCCTGCTATTAGAACTAAAAACGATACTATGCTGACTACAACAACAATTTTCCCCGAAGATGTTTTCCTTCTTGCTGCTAATAAAGGATTGGAATAGTAAGGTGCAAAGTATTTAGTGTAAAAATCTCTGTCTTTTTCATAATACTGCTTTGCAAGTTCGTCAAAATATTTTCTGCTCGTTCTGTAAAACTGGTCTATCTGCTCTTTTGAAGGTCCTGTATTCATTTTACTCCTCCCAGATAACCACTGCACTGGCGTATTCGTCAGTGTGTGATATGCTTACATTAAATTTTTGATTTGAATATTCGTTCTGTGTAACATGGTTTATGTACGGTTTCCCTCTTGCATCGTTTAATATCTCAATATCTTTCCACTTAAAATCTTTTGAAATCCCGGTCCCGAGCGCCTTTGAATATGCTTCTTTTGAGGCGAACCTGCCCGCGAAATGCGGCTCGGGCTTTGCTTTAAAAGACTTGCAGTATTCAATTTCTTTTTCGGTTAAAATCTTTTCGTAAAACTTTTCCCCGAATTTCTCTATTACAGATTTAATCCTTTTTATATCAATAATATCTGTGCCGATTCCTTTAATCATTTATACAGTTCTCCTTTCTAACAATATTAATTAATTCATCAATAGAATTTATATCATAATCAGAACCTGGATGTAATGTATTAAATGTATCTCCGTATCTTGCAAAAACTGTTTTCATTCCCACTGACTTTGCACCAACAACATCCCTCTCTGCCCAGTCACCTATCATAAGACATTCATCAGCTTTAAGATTTAACCTGCTGAGTGCAAGGTTAAACGGTGCGGGAGAAGGCTTTCTCTCGCGTGATTCATCATATGTAATTATCACATCAAACAAATGATGAAAGTTCAGGTAAGATAATCTTAACCATGCTTCTGAAGACGGTGCGTCCGAAACTATCGCAAGCTTAATCCCCATCCTAATCAGTTCTATTAACGTAGGAAAGACTTTTGGATATGGCTTTAATGCAGCTTCACGGGCAGTTCTGTACGCTACTATTCCCGCAGATATTATTTTATAATCAATCTCTCCGTATTCTGTTTTCAACAGTTCATCAAACACTTGCTGATATTCAATACCTTCCCTTTTGTAAATTGCGTTTATCTTATCCTTTGCCTCAGACTGCGTCATCCTTAATCCGGAATCTACCATCGCATGAACAGCAGCATCAACAGCCCGCTCTTTCATGAGCATAAAATCCACAAGCGTGTTATCAAGGTCAAATATTATTGCTTTTATCATACTTTTTAAAATGTTTAAGAAAATCACTTACCATAAAAAATGAACCCGTTACAAGAATAATATCGTTTTTATCAGCCAATCGCTTCACATGTTCGAACGCATCCTTTACGTTAGCTTTGATTATGTATTTACTGTTTCCTGTCATATACTTCACAAAATTCTCAGGGTTGCAGGCTCTCTTATAATCCGGTTTAGTGAATATTATAAATCCTTTTAATTTTTCCAATTCATTTATGCACTTGCCGAGTTCCTTATCAGCCATCATACCGAACACTACAAAAAGTTTTCCGTATTTCAGGGCACTTGTAATTTCCTTAAGATTACTAAGACCTTCAGCATTATGCGATACATCAAGCACTATCTTCGGCTTCTTCGATACAATCTGGAACCTGTATCCGTAACCCGCGTTCCTGCTTATATTTTCAAGCCCTTTTTCTAATTCAATGCCTGAATAATCAATAACTTTTCTCTGCTTCAGGTTATTAAGAACTGCTAACACTGTCTTGAAGTTGTTTATCTGGTATTTCCCTCTCAAAGGCAGATTAAAATACTTCCCGAATTCTTTCAGGTAAACATCAAATCCTGATTTCGATTGTTGAAAGTAAAAATCAATTAAAGACGAATCTGCAAAAACTGATTTCTTATTTTCACAAATTTTCTTTATAATCGCTTTTGAATATTTTGAAACATTTCCAGTTACACATGGAACATATCTTTTTATTATGCCTGCTTTTTCATTAGTGATGCTTTTTATTGTATTGCCAAGATATTCGGAATGGTCTATTGAGATACTGGTTATTACGGATATTTCAGGTCTTATGATGTTCGTGGAATCGAGCCTTCCTCCCAATCCGCATTCAATCACTGCAAAATTAACTTCGCAGTCCGCAAAGTACTTGAACGCCATTGCAGTTGTCGCCTCAAAGAAGCTCGGTTTTATCTTATCTATTAAACTGAAGTGTTTCTCCGTAAATTGTATGACGAAAGATTTTGGTATAACTTTGCCGTTTACCCTTATCCTTTCCCTGAAATCTTTAACATGTGGAGAAGTGTATAGGCCGGTTTTATACTTACTCTCAGTTAACACGGATGATATAATAGATGCAACCGCACCCTTGCCGTTTGTCCCTGCTATATGAATTGACTTAAACTTTTCATGAGGATTACCGCAGGCTCTGGAAAGTTTACGTATGTTATTCAGGTCATATTTAATACCGACACGTTCAAGTGAAAATAAATAATCTATACATTCCGTATAACTACTAAATTTCATTCCGATATTTAAAATCTAACCGTAAAGTTCTCTTTCAGTTATCTCGCAGAGTATATGACCTATAGTGATGTGTGATTCCTGAATTCTTTGAACATTATTCGAAGGAACTATTACAGATAAATCACATTCATCTTTAAGTCTTCCACCTCCGCTTCCAAGCAGGCAAATAGTCTTTATCCCCATTGATTTTGAAATCTGTACCGCTTTAATAATATTCTTTGAATTTCCGCTCGTCGATATTCCTATTAGTACGTCGCCTTCTCTTCCTATACCCTCTATGTTACGGGCAAATATATTCTCAAATCCAATATCGTTTCCGCCGGCGGTAAGGTTTGACGAATCAGTTGACAAAGCAATCGCAGGTATTGCCTTCCTCTTAATATCATGTGAAAGTCTTATCATAAACTCTGTCGCAAGATGCTGTGAATCAGCCGCACTGCCCCCGTTCCCGCATAACATCATCTTGTTCCCGGCTTTTATTGTACTAAGTATCAAATCTGAGGCTTTCATAATTTCATCGTAACAACTCTCTAAAACCTTAAGTTTTATTTCCGAGCTTTCCTTTAATGAGTCCGTTAAAAACTTTTCTCTATCGAACATATTAGTTGATTAAATTTTCAATTATTTTTCTGGTTGTCCCGAGCGTATCACTGAACACGAGCTTGCAAGAATCACTTACCTTTTGATAATATACCTTGTCCGTTAAGAGCTTTCGTATGTCCCTGTAAAATCTGTCCCTCGTGCTTACCAGTATTCCGCAGCCTTTCTCAACAAGTATCTCGTCTTCATCTGAATTCTTAACCTCGTTCGCAAAAAAAACAGGTATGTTAAATATCGCAGGCTCGAGCACATTATGCAATCCCGTTCTGAATCCTCCGCCTACGTAAGCTATATACGCAGCAGAGTAAAGGCTCATAAGCTTTCCAACACTGTCAACTATAACAAGATTTTCACCTGAATAATTTTCTATTTGAGATAATCTTATTGATTTCAGGTTTTCATAATTACTTTTTAGGTTGCTCTCAATCGCAAGTATCTTAGTTTCCTTCGGTTCATGCGGAACGAGCACAGTCAGCAAACTCTCCCCGTATTCTGGCAGTTTATTAATAACTGGCAGAATAATTTCTTCGTCATCTTTCCATGAGCTTCCTATAACAAACACCTTCTTATCTTTGATTACAGAAGTATCTATTACATTTTCAATCTTAATATTCTTCGATGCTTCATAAACTCTCTCGAACTTTGAATCACCCGCCTTTATCACTTTTGTATCATAACCTCTCATCATCCTAAGATAATTTTGATAATCGGATTCGTCTATAACGAACATTTTATCAACCATTCCGTACATTGCTTTCTTAATGGACTTAACAAACTGCAGTTTCCAGAACTTGTCTTTTTCGTCGTATCTTGCATTCGCAATAATGACCTTAATATTATTTATCTTTGCACAATAAAGAAAATTGAACCATAGGTCATACCGCATAAGTATAATCATCTCAGGATTAATAGCATTAATAAACTTCTTAACGTTAAAATATGAATCAAAAGGAATATATGTTTTCTTTACCTCAGGCAGCAAATTTATTGAGTTTTTGTAGCCTGAAGGAGAGAAAAAGGTTGCTATTATTTCGTAACCCTTTTTCTGAAGCTCATCTATAATAGGAATTGCCTGCTGGAACTCGCCGAGCGAGGATGAGTGGAATATAATTCTTTTAGCTGATGAGTCTAACTTCCAGTTTTCAATTTCGCGGAAAATGTATTTCCTGCCTTTGAAACCTTCCCTTATCTTTGGATTGAACAAAGATAGGAACCTGAATCCTGTCCAAATCAAAGGCAGAAAAACAATATTGTAAACGATAAACCAGAATGCGGTCATATCTTCGGAAGATATTAGACTTCCATTATTTCTTTTTCTTTCTTCTGTACTAAAGCGTCAATTTCTTTTATGGAATTATCCGTCAGCTTCTGCACCTCGATTTCACTGTGTTTACGGTCATCCTCGGATATATGTTCCTCTTTTTCTGTTTTCTTTAGCTTTTCTATTTCATCTCTTCTGATGTTTCTGATAGAAACCTTTGCTTCTTCCGCAAGTTTCTTCACATGTTTCACGAGTTCTTTTCTTCTTTCTTCGTTTAACGGAGGAATCGGTATCCTGATTATGGTACCATCGCTCGAGGGGTTCAATCCGAGATTTGCGTTCAGGATTGCCTTCTCGATAATTGGAATAACCGTCTTGTCCCAGGGCTGAATGTTAATTGTATGAAAATCGGGAGTGCTGAGATTACCAACCTGATTTAAAGGTGTAGGAGTACCGTAATAATCAACTCTCACGCCTTCAAGCAGTCCAACGGAAGCCTTGCCTGTTCTAACCTTTACAAACTCAGACGTCAAATGCTCGACAGCTTTTAACATCCTTTCTTTAGTAACTTTTAAAATATCTTTAATCATAAAATATATTAAATTATGAAATTAATGTTCCGATATTCTTCCCGGAAAGTAATGCTTTAAGGTTACCTTTCTTGTTCATGTTGAAAACAAGAATCGGAAGATTGTTCTCTCTGCAAAGAGTAATCGCAGTTAGATCCATCACTCTTAGGTCTTTATCCAGAACTTCACTGTATTTTAATTTCCTGTACATCTTTGCATTTTTGTTCTTTTCGGGGTCAGAATCATAAACACCGTCAACTCTCGTTCCTTTAATTATCACGTCAGCCCTCATCTCAATCGCTCTGAGTGCTGCTGCAGTATCAGTCGTAAAATATGGTTCGCCCGTGCCGGCTGCAAATATTACGACTCTTTTCTTCTCGATATGCCTGATTGCTCTCCTTATGATTAAAGGCTCTGCTATCTCGTCCATTTTTATTGCAGATTGCACGCGTGTATAAATACCTCTTTTTTCAAGTGCATTCTGCAATGCGAGAGAATTAATCAGCGTCGCAAGCATTCCCATAGTGTCTCCTGTAACTCTGTCAACTCCCTGCTGTGAAGCCGAAAGCCCCCTGTAAATATTACCACCGCCGATTACAATCCCGAGCCCTATCTTCATTTTTTGAACATCCGCTACTTCATTCGCGATGTGATCGACTACCTTTGAATCAATGCCAAAACTTTCGGAGCCCATTAAAGATTCTCCCGAAAGTTTCAGCAAAATTCTTTTATACTTTATCGGCATAATGAATTAATTTTATGGTTTATCCTAACTGGAATCTTGCCATTTCTGTCACATCAAGCGGCTCGTCCGTTGCTTTCGAGTAATCCTTCAAAAGGTCGCCTACCGACTTGCTTGAATCCTGAATGAATTCCTGCTCAAGTAGACAGTTTTCCTGAAAGAATTTCTCAAGCCTGTTCATCGTAATCTTCTCTATAATGTTTTCAGGTTTCTTTTCGTTTCTTGCCTGCTGCTGATATATCTCGAGTTCTTTCTCGATAATCTCAGCTGAGACTTCGTCCCTTCTTACGTTAATAGGTGTCATCGCAACAATCTGCATTGCCATTTTTTGGCCTATTTCATTCGCTTCTTCGGTATATTTTCCTTTCATTCCTATAATTGCACCTACTTTGCTGCCGAAGTGAATATACGTAGAAACAAATCCGCCTTCAACAGAGATAAACCTGACTCTTTTCAGTTCAATCTTTTCTCCAACACTTCCCATCATACTGTCAATCGTTTCCTGTACTGTCAGACCGTTATCTCCTTTTACAGAAAGCAGGTGAGCTGCATCATTGCTGCTGCTTGCCAATGCCGTGTTTGCAATTCCCTGTGCGAAATTCTGGAAACCTTCTCCCTTTGAAACAAAATCAGTCTCGCAGTTAACTTCAATGATAACACCTTTTGACTTATCTTCACTAATTTGCGATTTTACTGCACCTTCTTTTGCAATCTTGTCAGCTCTCTTTGTTGCCATTGCGGCACCTTTTTTTCTGAGGTACTCAATCGCTTTTGGGATATCACCGTTTGTTTCTTCAAGAGCTTTCTTGCAATCTGCCATTCCGGCTCCTGATTTTTCTCTTAAATCCTTTATTAATTCAATTGTTACTGCCATATAATTTTAATCCTTCTTTTTGCTTTATCTTGTTTAGATTTCAATTATGGAAAAGCAATTATGCTTTTTCCTGTTTTTCTTTCATCTCTTCAGTCTCGTCTTCTTTTCTCGTCTTAGCTACCTGAACGCCTTCGATTACAGCTTCTGCAAACGCCCTTGTGATAATCTCGATTGATTTCACTGCGTCATCATTCGCTGGAATCGGATAATCGATTAATTCTGGGTCGCAGTTTGTGTCTACAATTGCATAGATAGGGATGTTTAGCTTTCTCGCTTCATCAATAGCAATGTGCTCTTTCTTAATATCGACGAGGAAAAGTGCACCGGGAAGTTTTGTCATTCCTGATATACCGTTAAGCACTTTTTCAAGCTTTTCCTTGTCGCGCATCATAATTAATCTTTCCTTCTTAACGAACTTATCGAGCGTTCCGTCCTTTTCCATCTTCTGAAGTGTAGTAAGCTTCTTGATGCTCTTTCTGACGGTGTTAAAGTTTGTTAGCATACCACCGAGCCATCTTTCGGATACGTAGAAAGATTCGCATCTTTCAGCCTGTTCTTTAATTATTGCCTTTGCTTGCTTTTTGGTCCCTACAAAAAGAACTCTTTTTCCTTCCGCAGAAATTCTCGCTACAGCATTGCAGGCATCATCGATTAGGTCAACGGTTTTCTTCAAATCAATAATATGAATACCGTTTCTTTCCATGAAGATGTATTTTCTCATCTTAGGATTCCATCTTCTTGTAAGGTGTCCGAAATGTGACCCTGCTAATAACAAATCTTCGATTTGTACTCTTGACATGTGTAATTTCTCCTATTAATAAAGCCACGGACATTTTGCGATAAGCTTACGCTTATGTATGAAATGCATCATCCCGGAGGATGAAAAAGTTGGCTTTTGTTAATCTTCTATTCTCATCATTTTTCTTGACACATTCCATTTAATGGAACACGGGTGTTTTGAAATCAGAGAATATGTATTTTTAATTGGTTTATAAAAAATTTAAAATCTTATCTCTTCGAGAACTGGAATCTCTTTCTTGCTTTTGGTCTTCCGTATTTCTTTCTTTCTACCATTCTTGGGTCTCTCGTCATAAAACCGCCTTTTCTCAAGGTTGGCTTTAACTCTTCATTTATCTCTACTAATGATCGAGCAATACCAAGTTTAATCGCATCAATCTGACCTCTGAAACCGCCTCCGTTTACGTTAACTTTTAAGTCGTATGTACCTTCGGTTCCGGTGACAGTAAAAGGCTGCATTATATCCTTTAAGTGACCTTCACTCTTGAGGAATACTATTGCATCCTTGCCGTTAATAGTAACTTTTCCTGTGCCCGATGCAAGATGAACTCTTGCAACTGCAGTCTTTCTTCTTCCTACTTTTATTGGTGTACTTGTAGCCATCAAATAATTAAATTTTCAAATTTCGGTTTAAATGTTTAAAGCAATAGGTTTCTGTGCCGAATGCGGATGTTCACTGCCTTTGTAAACTTTCAGTTTGTGGAAAAGAGCGTCTCCGAGTTTTGTTTTTGGAAGCATTCTTTTCACTGCCAGCTCAATTACCTTTTCGGGAGTCTTGGCAAGCATCTCTTTATATGTTTTGATTTTCTGACCACCTGGATACCTTGAGTGAGTTTTGTAGTCCTTTAATTCTGCTCTTTTGCCCGTTATCTTCACCTTATCGGCATTAATAACTACAACCCAGTCGCCTAAATCAGCATTGGGGGTGTATTGAGGATTGTACTTCCCTCTAATTCTTTTTGCAACTTCACTTGCAAGACGTCCGAGGACTTTACCATCGGCATCAACTACATACCAGTTGTTGGGATTTTCGCCCCTCGTGGCATATTTCGTTATTCTAACAGATTTTCTTATCGTTTCTTTCATCGGTTATTCTATAAAACATGTAAATTAACATTATTTAAAATTAAAGTCAATGAAAACAGTTGGCAGAAATTGTTGTCAGTTATCAGTAACGGGCAACTATCAACCATCAACTGATAACCGACATCTTTCGACTAAACAAGAACCTTTTTCACCTGCTCTACTGCCCAGTCGATTTCCTCTTTCTTTATGACAAGAGGAGGTGCAAATCTGATAACGTTTTCATGGGTTTCTTTGCAGAGTACGCCGAGATTCTTCAGACCTTCGCAGTATTTTCTTGCACCACCGGCTTCCGGTTTAAGTTCAACACCGATAAACAAACCTTTGCCGCGAATTTCTTTCACGTGTTTTGAATTCAGTGCTTTAAGTTTATCCCTGAAATAATCGCCAAGTTCATGCGACTTTTCAATCAATCCTTCTTCTACGAGAACCTTCAGGCTTTCCCTTGCGACTGCACATCCGAGAGGATTTCCCCCGAACGTTGAACCGTGGTCACCAGGTTTAAACACACCGAGAATTTCCCTTGATGAGAGCACTGCTGAAACAGGATAGCATCCGCCAGAAAGAGCTTTGCCGATCGTAACCATATCTGGTTTAATACCGTCGTATTCATAGGCGAAAAGCTTACCGCTTCTGCCAAGTCCCGATTGTATTTCATCGGCAATAAAAAGTATATTATTCTTCTTGCAAAGTTCAAAAGTCTTTTTCAGATAACCGTCAGGAGGTACAATTACTCCGCCCTCACCCTGTATCGGTTCTACGAGGAATGCAACCGTGTTCGGCGTAATTGCTTTTTCAAAATCTTCTGCATTACCGTATTCAACAATCTTGTATCCGGGGGTTAACGGACCGAACCCAAACCTGTACTGGTCTTCAGTTGAAAAACTAATAATTGATATTGTTCTGCCCGAGAAGTTATTCGTACAGGCTATAATCTCAGCCTGATTTTCAGGAACGCCCTTTACAGTATAACCCCATTTCCTCACTGCCTTTAAAGCGGTTTCAACAGCCTCAGCTCCTGAGTTCATTGGAAGAATCATTTCATATCCCGTCATTTCGGAAAGCTCTTTACATAGCAGAGGAAGCTGGTTATTTCTGAAAGCACGTGAAGTTAGTGTTATTTTATCCGCTTGCTCCTTCATAGCATTAACTATTCTTGGATGGCAATGCCCCTGATTCACTGCTGAATAGGCTGCAAGACAATCGAGATATTTATTACCGTCAACGTCCCAAACCCAAACACCCTGACCTTTTTCAATCACAACATCAAGGGGGTGGTAATTATGCGCACCGTACTGCTCTTCAATTTCAATAAATTGTTTTGTGTTCATAAGATTATAATTTAATTATTAATAAAAATACCTATTTATTTTCAAAGGATTTTTTCTGAATAGAATGTAAATATACAAAATATAACTCACAGATTCGAGTGATAATATCTATCATAAACTCTTCCTGCTCTAAGTACATTTCTTTTTTTAAAACAAGTATAAAATAAAAAAGGCGTCCATAATGAACGCCTTTATGAAACCGGAAATTTCTTTTATTATTTTATGAGTGTCATTTTTTTAATATCAGTGAACTGATTCGATTGAATTTTATAGAAATAAACACCGCTTGTCAACTTTGACCCGTTGAAGTCAACAGTATAATTTCCTGCGGATTTAACTTCATTCACGAGTGTACTTACTTCCTTTCCGAGCATATCATATACTTTTAAAGTAACATGACCCTGTTTCGGTAAAGCAAAATTAATTTTTGTCACTGGATTAAACGGGTTCGGAAAATTCTGGCTTAGAGAATAAACAGATGGGACTTCGCTTCCATTCTGCGTGATTCCGACAACACCATTAGCAGCTGTAAAAAATAACGCACCGTAAGCAGCAGAACCGATCTCACCGACGGCTACACCAACGTTAAATCCTTTTAAAGCGACACCGTATAAATTTCTGTTCTCAGCGTTCAGCTGGTCAACAAAAAAGAACCCAAAGTCACTTGAAGTCATTATCTTGCCATTATCACCGCAAACAGTGACTTTCGGACCGTAATAATCAATTGAACGAAGATGCTCGCTTGTGAGATACTGAGTATTGACGGTCCAGGTCTTGCCCCAGTTAGTTGATCGTAGAATGGTACCGTTGTTTCCGCAAATCATAGCTTCAACATCGTTAAGAAAAACTACGTCGTTAAGATAATCATAACGGTTCGTATTTCTTGCAACCCAGTTTGATCCAAAGTTGGTAGTATTCCAGACCTTGCCGTCTGTACCGCAAATAATTCCCCTTCCGTCAAAAGTAAAATTTGGTGAATAAGCAATTGAATGCATTGTGAACGGAATGTCAAACCTCTGTACGAATGAAAAACCTCCGTTGAATGTTTCAAAGAAAGTTCCTGCATACCCCACGAATGACGCATATCCCGGGGCTCCGATTTTAACGCCTATACCACGTATTGTATGGTCGGGTGTACTGAATGGTCTAACGACTTCCCATGTACTTCCGAAGTCAAATGACCTGAGAATGACACCACCCATACCAGCCGCCCAGACTAATCCCGGTGCATGGGGATCAAACTGAACATCGTTCATCCAGATGTCTATATTAGAATAAGTTAAAATCCATTCTTCACCGTTATCCGTTGTTTTTAAGACTGTGCCGCCCTGCCCTACTGCAACACCTATATTTTCGTAAGGAGGATATGCAAAATCAACTCCGAATAATGAATAAGGAACACCTGTCTGATAAAGCGTCCATGGCTGAGCTGAAGTTACTGACGCGAAACCCATAAGCGCCAGTAAAGCGAGTAGTAAGATTTTTGATTTCATTGTTTTTCCCTTTTTTTGAATTAAATAAATATAAATTACTATATTCTTTAATTCCCCCTGTACCTGAAAACCCATTTGCAGATTATTTGAGTCTCCTGCAAAAGCAAAATTATTAATCAGGTGTAACAAATTACTGATTGTATTCATTAATGTCAATATTGAATTAAAAATAATTTTGTTTCAATAATTATCATAAATATATTGGCTCTTTCTGTATCTCAAGTCTTATTTGAGATAAACAATTACCGCGCTTGAATCATACGAGTGAGATGAATATCATTCCCTGAACGCTCTAAGATTAACATAAATAAAAAACAGTTAATGCAAAAATTATTTACCCCCGGAATCAACAATAGCTGACATAAAGAGAACCGAGTATGAAAAGCAGGTATAAGAGGAAATGAGAAACGGATGGAAAAATAAAAGTGAGAGAATAAAAAAGGCGGAATTTTATTCCGCCCTTTTTAGATATTCATTAATAAGAATTATTTAATGAGCATTAGTTTTATTACATTGTTGAATGAACCTGATTCCATTTTACAGAAATATGTTCCGCTGGAAAGATTTGCACCGCTGAAATCAACAATGTAATTCCCTGCGTTTTTGTTTTCATTCACTAATTTTGATACAAGTTTACCGGTCATGTCATATACATTCAGACTTACGTATCCTGTTACGGGTATTGAATAATTTATCTTCGTAGTTGGATTAAATGGATTAGGATAATTTTGTGACAAATTATACTTAACGGGAATTTCGATATTACCGATTCCTGTTAATGTACCCGTGCATCCTGTGTATGCAAACAAACCGACCGATGATGGATATCCCTGCCCAAGAGTGAAGCATGAATCTGAGGCATCGTATCTGTATCCGGCTCTTACTGGTGCGTAATTTGTTGACATCCCGGTCGCAAGGTTAAATGAAGCTACGAATGTACCTGCATTAAATGAACGTGTCCAAAGGGCACCTGTACCACCCACTGTTACCTGATATGCAAACCTGAATGTATTCGGAACTCTTGGAATTGAAACTACATCTGTGTATAAAGTAGAATCAGTCGTTGAACTCACATAACCGCCGGACCATGTTGTGCCATTATTTGAAGTTCTTTGATAATAGGGATCCCAATCGGTCGCTGACCATTGTCTTGTTAAGCCAATCATCATATATTGTGCGCCGCCTGCATCGAGTTGAGTACTCGCTATTCTTGGCTTCAAATTAACTTTCGTCTCTGCAATTTGTGGTGTATTTGTCGGAGCAGTAGTGCCGTAATTTGAAGAATATGACAAGTATAAATTGTTAAATCCTGCTGTACGGTAAAAATTTGAAACAGTTACAATAAAGTCGGTATTCGCCGAGTCTGAATATGCAATATCGTTGTACTGCATCGTTGTATCAGGTACTTCGGTGTAAGACCACGCATAGCTTCCACTGAGACCATTATTCCTGTATGTTAAGGCCGGTGTAACAGCAAACGGATTTGTTATAACTGCAAATTTATCGCGTACTGTATGACCCGAAGCCAGCAACGTATCTTGTGTGCAAATAACGTAAACATATGAGAGGTTTGTATATTTTCCGTTATCGCTCGTTATTCTTGGATAAATGAAACTGTTACCTGCTGCAGCAGTGTAAAGATTACTTGCAAAAAATCCTGAACCAATACTGTTTAATCTAATCAGTACAGAATTGTGCACTCCTGCGTTGGTGTATCCTACAACTGCAAAAACATAGGACGTATCGCCTTTATTTACCGCCTCTATATCAAGTTCATCGTTTCTCCATTTATAAGCTACGGAACTCTGAATCCTGTTTATCAATGTCCAGGTTATTCCTGCGTTTGATGATGTAAAAACTTTTAAAGTATCAGATGCTGAAACAGAAACTGAATATTTTGCAGATACTACATATAACCTGCCTGTGACTCTGTCGGTTGAGGTTGCACATGCCCAGTTAGCATCTAACCCGTTAATGATTGTAAGATTGTAATCTCCTGGTGAAACTGGTTCGTTGCAAACTATGCTTGTTAATCCTGCATTGTTTGTGAGAGGTGCTGATGTTGATTTGCTTTCTGTAACTCTTTCAAGTTCGTTTTGCAGCTGCGTAGCTTTTTCAACATTGCCGTTAATTCTTGCTGCACTGATTTGGGCGGTGATTTCTTCCACCTTCGCTTTATCGTAATTAACCGCTACAGAATGCTGAGGTCCATGCAGAGGTGTGTCATATACGATTTGAGAATTTACTTCTCTTGTGTCTTTCTGTGCGTACGCAATGTACGGCATCAATACTGCCATAAGCAGCAGTAGTAGTAAGTTGTTTTTCATAGCTTTTATTTTTTAGTTAATAAAGATATTGCTCTTACTTAAAATCCTATTACACTACAAAAATCTTTAAATGGCTGAATAACGTATTATATAATTCAAACCAATTAACCAATCCCCCTTATGTTGAATATCAGAACAATAATATTCATTGAAAGTTCCATGATTTTAAATTAAATGACAAGGCAGTGGAAAACTAAAAACCGAAACCGGGAGGGAGAAGTATAGAAGTCGGAATATAAGTGTTAGTAAGAAAATGGGATGTTGAATTTTATGAAAAGAGCCAATGCAAAAGCACCTTGAAAATCCATGAAAAAAGAAAGGTGACCTGCGACGATTGATCGGGTGAGGAAGTGTTGTAGTTAGGTAGTGACAAATTCGTCACTTCAATAAAAGTCATAACTAACCCCTAACTTGCCTCTAACTTACCTTAAGATAGTCTAAAAAAGATTGTTATTTTATAGTGACAAATTTGTCACTTTGTCCCTGTTTGTTCTTTTTGTTTTTTATATAATATTGTGAAGTGACTGAGCAGGTTAGAGATATACATTTTATATGTTTTTCGTTTTATATGCTGTTCGATTTAGCTAAATTTATAGTTTTGTAGTAAAATAAAAATAACGTAAGACAATTGAAATTAATTGAGAGGAGAATGGTGAAGAAAATAATATCGGTGGTGGGAGCAAGACCTAATTTTATGAAGATGGCACCCCTGCATAAGGAGTTAATGAAGCATAAGAAAAGAGTTATTCATAAGATTGTGCATACGGGACAGCATTATGATAAACATCTTTCGGATATATTTTTTAAACAACTTGGACTTCCGAAACCGCATATAAATCTTGGTGTGGGTTCGGGTTCTCATGCAGAGCAGACGGCGGAAACGATGGTGAAGTTTGAGAAGATTGTGATGAATGAAAAACCCGATTTGGTTCTTGTTTACGGTGATGTGAATTCCACTCTTGCAGCCTCAATCGTATGCTCTAAAATTCTTCAGAATGGAAATTCCGTTCCCGTTGCACACGTGGAAGCTGGGCTGCGTAGCTTTGACAGAACGATGCCCGAAGAGATTAACAGGATTGTTACGGACTCGATTTCAAATTATCTGTTTGTTCCTGAAGAAGACGGTATGCTGAACCTGAAGAAAAGCGGAGCTGATTCACGCAGTGTTTTCTTTGTGGGAAATATCATGATTGATTCTTTGACTGGTTATCTTATGGATGCGAAGAAATCAAAGATACATGATGAGCTCTGCCTTACGAAAAAGAATTACGCTCTTGTGACGCTGCACAGACCGTCAAATGTTGACTCGAAGAAAAACTTTATTAAAATACTTAACATCTTAAAGGATATTAACAGATTAAGTCCCGATACTGATGTCGTGTTTCCTGTTCATCCTCGCACACTGAAGATGGTTGAAAAATTCGGGCTTTACGTAAAGCTTGAAGCGATACGCAACCTCGTAATTACACAACCGATAGGATATATTGATTTTCTTGCTCTGATTAATTCTGCAAGGTTTGTTATCACCGATTCGGGTGGAATACAGGAAGAAACTTCTTTCTTGAATATCCCCTGCCTGACGCTGCGAGCAAATACAGAAAGACCTATTACGATTAAGCATGGCTCAAATGTTCTCTGTGGAAGCGACAGTAAGCTCATTCTGAATGAGCTTAAGAAAATATTTTCAGGAAAATTTAAGAGAACAAAAAAACTGAAATATTACGACGGAAAGACGGCAGGTAGAATTGTAAACGTAATTATGAATAAAATACTGAAATAAAATTGCAAGTTAAAAGATTATATAAGGTAATAGACATACTTGAGGAACATTTCGGAGGTAAGAGAAAGGTATCCAAGCCGAAACCGAATCTGATGGACGTTTTAATTGCAACGAAGCTTTCTCAGAATACAACGGATAAAACATCTTACATCGCTTTCAGAAATCTGAAGGATGAGTTCGGCAGTTGGGAGAATGTTATGACGGCTCCCCTTTCAAGAATAAAGAATGCAATAAAGGTTTGCGGACTTGCAAACACGAAGGCAGTGCAGATCAAGGAAATGCTTAAGAACATAATGAATGAGCACGGTAGTCTGACGCTGAACCATTTAAGGAAACTATCAGACGACGAGGTTTATGAAGAACTTTTAAAGCATAAGGGTATAGGTAAGAAGACAGCTTCTTGCTTACTCGCGTTCGGAATGGGGAGAAACGTATTCCCCGTAGATACCCATGTACACAGGGTTTTGAACAGAATTGGTCTTGTTGATACGAAAACTCCCGGGGAAACTTTCGATGCGGCGAAACCAATAGTTCCTGATAAATTAAAAGTAAACTTTCATACTAACCTTATACGGTTCGGAAGGAACGTATGCAGGGCTGTAAGACCTCTTTGTTATGAGTGTATGGTTCATCATCTTTGCAGCTTTAAGCAAAAAAACTTATCCGGAAATTCAGGGCTGAAAGCCGCAGCGAAAAACAATTTTATAATATTAGAGAAAATTTGATTTGAAGATTAACAAAGATGAAATAAGAAGGTTGCTTGTGATAAAATTCGGCGGAATCGGAGACGTGCTTATGTCAACACCCGTTTTGCCAAACCTGCGGGCATACTTTCCCGATTCTAAGATTGATTATCTGACTCTGATAAGGAACCGTGATGTGCTTATGGATAATCAATACATCGACCGCGTTTTGACCTACGACTCAAAAATTGATAAATCCTACGACCTGATAAGGCATATAAGGAACAAAGAGTACAACCTTGTGATTGACCTGTACTGCAATCCGCGAACGGCTTTCCTCACTTATGTCACGGGAGCTAAATACAGAGTAGGTTTTAAATTCCGTGGAAGAAATTATGCGTACAATATAAAAGGGAAAGGACGCGGGGGTTTAGTCCATAACACAGACTTCAATCTGGATGCGCTAATTAATGCAAACATACCCATCGTTTCCAAAAAGCTCAATCTATCAGTAAACATTGTTCATGAGGAGTTTGCTGATAAATTATTATCCGATAACGACTTAAGAAATGAGTTTCTTATAGGGATTGCGATAACGGGCGGATGGGAATCGAAACGCTACAAGATAAATGATTACATTGAGCTAATAAAACTTATATCAACAAAATATAATGTTAAGTTTATAATACTCTGGGGTACAAAGCAGGAGCTTATAGAAGCAAGGGAAATTAAGTTAAATACAGATGGAAATGTTTACATAATACCTGAAAGTCCAATCAGATATCTTGCTGCCATCATCAAGAAATGCAAGGTACTAATAGGTAATGACTCGGGACCTCTGCATCTGGCAGGTGCGGTCGAGGTGCCTGTTCTCGGGATTTACGGTCCTACTAATCCGGACCTGCAGGGTCCTTACGGTGATAGGAATGTTACCGTACAAAACACAAAACTTGAATGTTTGCACTGCAACCTGCTCGATTGCAATATCGGTAATGTATGCATGACTGAACTTTCGAAACCGCTTATTCTTTCGAAGTTTGAAGAACTTCTTAATAAGAATAAAATTTTGATTCCGCATAAATAGATGTCAAGAAGATATTTAATAGTAAGAACAGATAGAGTTGGAGATGTAGTAATGACGACCGCAATCCCGAGAGAGATAAAGAAGGCATATCCCGATGCTTTCGTTGCAACTCTTACGCAGCCAAATACCTCAGTTATATTCGATAACAATCCGTATGTTGATGCGAGAATTACAGATGACCTTTCGAAGGATTCATTCTGGGACGTTGTGAAACAAATAAGGAAGTATAAGTTTGATTACGGTCTGTTGATTCTACCGACTGAGCGTGCCGCATATCAATTGTTCTTCGGCGGTATTAAGAAAAAAATTGGCGTCGGGAGGATATTTTATGAGATAATCACTCTTATGGAAAGCGTCTCACGAAATAATTACAAACCTCTTCGCCATGAGGCAGATTACTGCATGGACCTCGCGAGAAAGACGGGTGTTAATACTGATAACTATCAACCAGAAATTTTTTTGTCTGATGTAGAAAAAGCAGAAATAAGCGATTATCTTAATTCAAAAGGAATTGAAAACAGCACATACAAAATCATACTTCATACAGGCTCGAGAAATTCCGCACCGAATTGGAGCGAGGAGAAATACTTCAGGCTAATACAAAAGTTACTCAAGAAGTATCCCGATAAAAAATTCGCTTTACTGCTCACGGCATTCGAAATGACAAATGAGTTTAAAAATAAGGTGCAATCCCTTAAAGACAGAAGGATATACGACGTATCAGACGACATAGACAATTTGCGAAAGCTCATAAAAATAATATCTGCAACAGATTTAATGATATGTTCATCCACTGGTCCCATTCATTTAGCGGATGCACTCGATAGGAAATGTATAGGGATTCACTGCAAGCGTGATATGAGCTGTGTTAAGATATGGGGAGTGATAAACAAAAAATCCATAAACCTTGAAGTATCAAAGGAATACTGCGACGCTAACTGCAGCCGTGACAAAGAAATATGCGGTATTGAAAACGGTCTTTCTACTGATGAAGTTTTAAACCATATTATACTATAAGAATGAAATACAAAGATTTAAGAATACCAAAGTGCAAAAACTTTTCGGGCTACAAACCCTGTAAGCCTTACTATAACTGCATCGAACAAGGTTGCGCTGATGATACCGCAAATGCTATGGGGAAGAAAATACTGATTATTTCTCTCGATGCACTCGGAAACGTACTGGATAACACACCTTTGCTGCATGCGATTAAAAGGAAGTTTCCGGTCAGCACTATACACTGGATGACAATGCCTAATGCGGAGAAGATTCTTTCCAACAATAAATTCATAGACAAGCTTTTTCTCTGGGATGATGAAAGCAGAATGATATCACGAAATATAGAATACGATACAGTTATGAATGCGGATAAATCCCTGTATGCTTGCGCTTTCGCAAATGAGACGAAAGCAAAAAAGAAACTCGGATTCCTCCTCAATGAAGACGGCAAGATTGTTCCGGCCAATGATGCTGCAATGTATAGTTACATTCTCGGAATTGATGACAAGAAGAAGTTCAGGGAAAATACCAAAACGGGAGTTGAGATTATACATGAAGTGTTTGAGCTGAAGTACGAAAGAGATAGATACGTTTTTGAATTTAACCCGGAAGAAAAAGAATATGTTGCCGCATATAAAAAGTCAATAAAGTACGATAAAAAGAAAGTTTACGCGGGATTCAACACGGGATGCTCTGAGCTTTTTCCAAACAAGAAAATGACTGTTGAACAGCATGTAAATATTATAAAGAACTTACTGAAGAATAAAAATATCGTAGTAATGCTTCTCGGCGGTCGAGAGGATACTATTCGTAATAATCAGATATTCGATACATTTTCGAGTGCGGAACAAAAGAGGATTATTAACACACCTTCAACTGAGGGAATCCGCAGAGGAGCCTGTTATATGTCTATACCGGATATTGTTGTTTCGGGGGACAGTTTCGGTATGCACCTTGCAATAGCACTTCAGAAGTACATAATAGCATGGTTCGGTTTATCATGCCAGGCTGAGATAGAACTTTATGATTACGGAGTGAAACTGTATCCTAAAGAACTGGAATGTTCGCCTTGCTGGAAACGTGTATGTCCTTACAATCTTGAGTGTATTGACATGATTGACCTTAAGAAGATAGTCGAAACAATTAATAATTTTAAAAAGTAAATATTATGGGTTTCAGAATTCCATTGTACATTCCGGTTTTATCGGGGAATGAAAAAAAGTACGTGAATGAGTGTCTTGATTCCACATGGATTTCATCAAAGGGGAAATTCATTCATGAGTTTGAGGACAAATTTTGCGAATACATCGGGGCTAAATACGCTGCATCAGTTTCAAACGGAACGACTGCACTTCACCTTGCGCTTGAAACGCTCGGAATAACTGCCGGTGACGAGGTTATTGTTCCTACGTTTACGTACATAGCATCTGTGAGTGCTATTGTTTATACGGGAGCTACCCCTGTATTCGTTGATTCAATTGAGGAAACATGGCAGCTTGACCCTGAAGATGTTAAGAAGAAAATCAATCCGAAGACAAAAGCAATAATGGTTGTTCATCTTTACGGTCAAATGTGCGACATGGATGAGATAATGAAAATTGCAGATGAGAACAATCTATTCGTAATCGAAGACTGTGCGGAAGCGTTTGGGTCCCGGTATAAAGGAAAATACGCCGGTACTTTCGGAAACATAGCAGCTTTCAGTTTTTACGGTAATAAAACAATTACAACAGGAGAAGGCGGAATGCTTGTATCGAACGATTACTACCTTTATGACAAAGCTTACCACCTAAAAATGCATGGAGTATCGAGCGTAAGGGAATACTGGCATGACGTAATAGGATATAATTATAGAATGACAAACATCTGTGCCGCTATTGGACTTGCACAGATTGAAAATGCAGATGAGATTATTAAGAAGAAAAGAGTGATAGCAGAATTATACGCAGAAAACCTTAAGGGGCTTCCTTTAACATGGCATAAAGAACAGAAAGAGACCGTACACTCATACTGGATGTTTTCCATACTGGTAGAAAGCGTCAAAGTAAGGGAGGCTTTGCGGAACTTCCTTTCAGAGAACGGTATTGAGACACGACCTACTTTTTATCCTGCCCATACTATGCCGATGTTTACTCACACGTATCAGAAGTTCAGAGTTGCAGAAGGAATTGCTATAAGAGGAATTAATTTACCGTGTTTTCCTGAGCTGAAGATGGAGCAGGTAATTGAGGTATGCAATGCCATTAAGAGTTTTTATAAGTAAAGAAACAATTTACCACCAGAACACAATAGTACCTAAGAAAAGATTTGATACCGTGAAAAAACGATATAACCGGGGAGGACTAAGGGAGGACTATTAGAGCGCTATGAAGAGAAAAGATCTTATGTAACAGTGGAGCAGAGACTCGGAATCAGACATTACGCAAAAGCACTAAAAGTTGAGATTGGCACTCTGATTTTTCTGATTGGATTTTGATTCTCATTGATGATATAGATTTAAGGGAATGTAGTATAGGATTTAATGATAAAAATATATTAACTTTATGAAGTTGATTTAATATAACTTTATTAATATTTTTGACTACTTAATTATTCTTCATAAAATGTCTGACTTAAAAATATTTACCGGTACAAACTCTCTGAATCTTGGAGAGAAAATAGCAAATCTTCTCAATGTGATTCCTGGCAACAGAGAGATAAAACACTTTTCTGACGGTGAAATCTGGATGCGGTATAATGAGAATATACGCGGGAGGGATGTTTTCATTATACAATCCACCAATCCCCCGTCTGATAACATAATGGAACTTCTTATAATGATAGACGCTGCAAAGCGTTCATCGGCATTGAGAGTGAATGCCGTTATTCCCTATTTCGGATATGCCCGTCAGGACAGGAAAGACCAGCCGAGAGTCTCAATAACTGCAAAGCTAATATCTAACCTAATCGAAAAAGCTGGGGCGGACAGGGTCATAACTATGGACCTTCACGCGTCACAGATCCAGGGATTCTTTGATATGCCCGTTGATCACCTTTACGGGTCGGCGGTATTCCTGAAACACTTTTACGATTTAAACATCCAGAACCTCGCAGTATGCTCACCCGACGTAGGAAGTATTAAAATGGCGAGAGCTTATGCAAAAAGACTTCATGCAGACCTAATTCTCATAGATAAAAGGAGACCGAAACAAAACGTCGCGGAAATTATGAATATAATAGGAGAGGTAAAAGATAAAAACGTACTTGTTATTGACGACCTTATTGATACTGCAGGAACGTTTGTTAATGCTGTGAACGCGGTAAAGGAAAAAGGTGCTTTGGAAATTTATGGTGCCTGCACGCATGCAATTCTTTCGGGAGAAGCGATGAAAAGGATAGAAGATTCACCGCTCAAGAAACTCTACGTTACTGATACAATCCCTCTGAAACAAACATCGGTGAAAATTGAAGTGAAGTCTGTAGCGTCAATCTTCGCAGAAGCTATAATCAGAACAAATAAGGATGAGTCAATCAGCTCATTGTTTGACATAGTGGTGTAGCTGAATTTTTTAGGAAGTATTTTGTTCTAATTATATTATAAAACAAATATTCAGGAGATAATCTTTACATGTTAGTTGATATTATTATGCCCAAAATGGGTGAGTCAATAATGGAAGGCACTATACTTAAATGGCTTAAACAGCCGGGCGATAAGGTTGAAAGAGATGAACCTTTACTCGAAATTTCTACGGATAAAGTCGATACAGAAGTCCCCTCACCTGAATCAGGAATTTTAGCAGAATTGCTTTATAAAGAAAATGATACAGTTGAAGTAGGCAATGTTTTAGCTAAACTGGAAACTGACTCAAGCGCAAGCGTAACTCCGAAGCAAACATCAAATGAAGAGTTAAAAAAAGAGGAAACAATTAAGGAAACTTCTGTACCTGCAAAAGATGAGGTTAAATTAACACCAGTTTTGAAAGAGGAGGAAATAAAAGCTGAAGGAGGGTTTTATTCACCACTTGTTCTAAACATAGCGAAGAAAGAAGGGGTAGGATCATCAGAACTTTCATCGATAAAAGGCACTGGTTTGCAAGGTAGAGTAACAAAGAAAGATATATTAGAATATATTTCAAAAAGAGGAACAGCACCTTCTTTAAAGACCGAAACAGCGGTTCCCGTAAAAGCAACCGCAGCACCTGTAAAGAAAGAATTTCCAAAACAGGAAATTAATTATAACGAAGAAGGTTTATCCGTACTTGAGTTTGATAATATTAGACAAAAAATGGCTGAGCATATGGTTGAATCAGTTGCCATATCACCGCACGTAAACGCCATTGCAGAGGTTGACCTTACAAACGTTGAGAAAGCAAGAAAGAAAATGGCGGCAGAGTTTGAAGCGAATGAAGGATTCAAACTGACATACATGCCGTTTATAGCAGAAGCAGTAATAAAAGCATTAAAAGATTTTCCTCTGATAAATTCTATAATTGATGATTCATCAAAACCGTTTAAAGCAATAACCAGGAGCAAGATTAATCTCGGTATGGCAGTAGCGATGGAAAATGGAGGACTTATAGTTCCGGTTATAAAGAATGCTGACGGAATGAATCTCGTAGGCATTTCAAGAAGTGTCAATGACCTCGGAAAAAGAGCACGTGTAAAGAAACTGACGCTTGATGAGATTCAGGGAGGTACGTTTACAATATCAAATTACGGTGTATTCGGTAACATTATAGGAACTATGGTAATAAATCAACCGCAAGTCGCAATAATGGGAGTTGGTGCAATTAAGAAGAGACCAGCAGTATTGGAAACACCCGACGGAGATTTTGTTGTAATAAAACCGATGGTATACTTAACACTTTCGTTTGACCATCGTTTGATAGATGGTGCCCTCGGCGGCAGGTTTATAATGCGTGTTGCACATTATCTTGAAAATTATCAGGGTTAAAAATTAATATAAATTATTATGGAGGTTACCTAACAATAGTTAAGTAACCTTTTTTTGTTAAACATTTTGTTAAAGAAATAAAATAGATTAATATGGAAAAAATAAAACTCTGTTTGTTATTAGTCTTTATTAGCATTGCTTCGCTGGCTTTAGCCGCTAATGACAGCGCAAACACAAAATACTGGATTATCTTTTCGGATAAAGACGGGATAAAACAAGAAGATGTGATTAAGTATAACTCATTTGAGTATAAAGCAGGTTTAGAGTTACTTACTGAGAAAGCCATTAATCGACGTTTGAAAGTACTGAGAAAAGAAGAATTGATTGGGTTTGCAGACCTGCCTGTTTCAAATAAATACATTGACAAAATTATGAACATGAAAATTGATGTTATTGCTAAATCGAGATGGTTCAACGGCGTAAGTGCTTACCTGACACAATCACAGCTCGAATCTCTGAAGAAACTTGAATTTGTTAACCAAATATTTGCTGTTAAGAAGCTTTACAAACAAGGTTTTGAAAGCACCTCTCCCGTTTTTCTTAAAACTTATTATGAAAGTATTACGGAACATGATTCGATGAATGTATATGATTACGGAAAATCGTTTAATCAGATGATGCTCGTAAATGTACCTGCGGTTCACAATCTTGGAATAACGGGCAGCGGAGTAATGGTTGCAAGCTTTGACGACGGTTTTGAATGGAAGACTCATGAAGCGCTGATGGGCTTGAATGTTCTTGATGAGTTTGATTTTATTAATAAGGACAAAAACACAGCAAGAGAAAAGAATCAGAAATATACTGATTCGGAATCTCAGGGGGGACACGGAACAGCAACTCTGTCTTCGCTTGCAGGTTTCAAGGAAGGAAAGCTTATAGGTCCCGCGTTCAATTCAGATT
This sequence comes from Ignavibacteria bacterium, assembly GCA_041649015.1. Taxonomy (NCBI): domain Bacteria; kingdom Pseudomonadati; phylum Ignavibacteriota; class Ignavibacteria; species Ignavibacteria bacterium. The sequence goes on along the minus strand of JBAZNU010000005.1, from coordinate 27,423 downwards.
ATATACTTGCAAAGACTGAATACGTATCTTCAGAAACACCTATGGAAGAGGACTTCTGGCTTGAAGCAGCGGAATGGGCTGAAGCACTCGGCGCCGACGTTATTACAAGTTCGCTTGTTTACAAAGCATTTGACAAACCTTTTCTGGATAATTCATACACTTACGCGGACTTTGACGGGAAAACTTCAATCATCACGATTGCAGGAGATCTTGCTGCACATTACGGTGTGGTAGTCTGCAACGCAACCGGTAATTATTACCAGACCGACCCACCTTCTTTAGGTTCGGCATCTGATGGTGATTCAGTAATAGGGATTGGTGCGGTAGACAAGCAAGGGAATGTTACGACCTTCAGCTCAAACGGACCGACAAGTGACGGACGGATAAAACCGGACATAGTTGCTCCAGGTGCGACTGTTTATGTTGCAAGAATGGGAGAGGGAAATAATTATGATTATTCGAACGGTACATCTTTCTCAACTCCTATAACGGCAGGTGTATGCGCTTTGATTCTTTCTGCACATCCGGAACTAACAGCAATGCAGGTTAGAGAGGCATTGAGGAATACTGCAAACAACAGCTCTACACCTAACAATGTAATTGGTTGGGGATTGATTAATGCATACAAAGCAATGCTTTATTTCGGTGCAGTATGGGGAAAAGAAACTATTACTGAAAGGAATAACAAAAAAATTGTCAGGATAGGATTTGCTTCGAATGATTTCACACAACCATCATCCGTTAAATTCAATTACAGGACTCCGAAAAGTAAGAAGTTTAAATCGGTTGATATGACACTGGTGCATCAGATTGAAAAAGATAATTACTCGGGGGTGTATGAATTCGTATCTAATGAATACAAGGGAACTGCTGAAAAAGATGAGATTGAATATTATTTTACCGTAAATATTAACGGAAAAGAATTAACATATCCGAAGAAATAGTTTATTTTCAACCACATCGGGGTTTATGCTATTACTATTAAAACCCCAGCTTCACAAGGGATAATTCGTATTTAAACCCTGTGGAGTTTATTGATTATTAGTTTATTATATATTTAAGCCCTTTGGATCTGAAGTAATGTTTTATTCAGGACCCAGGTTTCGCAGGGGATTAATAATATTAAAGCCATCTTGAACTGCCCTTGACAGTCATATTTGACTGATTTGTTACAAAAACAAAGCTTGGTTACTGACCCTTAATATCATCTCTTCATTTTCATAAATAATTGAATTGAATGAACAATTCAAAAGCAGTACTTTTCAAGTTTCAAACATTAAAGATAATATTTCTAAACTTCAAAGTATAATATTTCATATTTAGATAAAATATCGGTTAGAGGAGCAAGGGTACACAACCTTAGGAATATCGACGTGGATATTCCAAGAAACAGTCTGGTAGTATTCACAGGATTATCCGGTTCGGGTAAATCATCGCTTGCTTTTGACACTATTTATGCAGAAGGGCAAAGACGATTTATGGAAACACTCTCATCTTATGCGAGGCAATTTATAGGAAATATAGAGAGGCCAGACGTTGACAAAATAGAAGGGCTATCGCCATCAATCTCAATTGAACAGAAAACTATCTCTCACAATCCGCGCTCGACTGTCGGAACAGTCACCGAAATATACGACTTCCTGAGACTTCTTTTTGCAAGATGCGGAACCCAGTACTCTCCAGATACTGGAAAGGAAGTTGTAAGACAATCCCTTGATCAGATATTCAAGATTGTACTAAAGGAATTCTTCGGAAAGAATATAAATATTTTAAGTCCTGTAGTAAAAGGTCGCAAAGGACATTACAGAGAACTCTTCAGTGAAATTCTTTCTGATGGCTACACTAAAGTTAGAACTGACGGCGAGCTGAAGGAAATAACAGAGGGAATGAGCCTTGACAGGTTTAAGATTCACGATATTGAGGTTGTAATTGACAGAGTTACAGTAGCAGAGAAATCGAGAATGAGAATATATGATTCTCTTGAACTGGCTTTGAGGTACGGAGATGGAGTAGTAATAATCAACAATGGTAAAAGCGATAAGCTTTTCAACGAAAAGCTATCTGACCCTGTTACAGGAAGAAGTTTTTCTGAACCAGCGCCTAATTCATTCTCTTTTAATTCACCATACGGCTGGTGCAAGGAATGTTACGGACACGGAGAAAAAAGAAGGATTGATGAGAATTTAATAATTCCAGATAAGAACTTATCTTTTTCTCAAGGCGGAATAGCTCCGATAGGCTTACCCAAAAAGACATGGATTTCTTCCATGGTATACGGACTGCTTGAGAATTTCCATAGCACACCTGATACACCAATTAAAGATTATTCTAAAGTACTATTAGACACTATATTATTCGGAAGTTCAGAGAAGATAAATTTTACATACACGAATGCTGCCGGAAGAATATCAAATTACTCACATAAGTTTACCGGTATTGTCAAGTATATAGACCAGCTTTCGAGCGATACAACATCGCAGCATATTAAGAACTGGTCTGAAAGTTTTATGAGCGTCACAGTATGTAACTCTTGCAAAGGAGGGAGGTTAAAGGAAGATGCTTTATGGGTAAAGATTGATGATAAGAACATACATGATATTACAAAGATGTCAATATTATCGGCTTACGAATATCTTTGTAACCTAAAGTTTGATAATAACAAAAACATACTTGCAGCACCGATCTTAAAAGAGATTCAAGAGAGGCTAAGATTTCTTCTGAATGTGGGACTTGATTATCTTACACTAAATAGAAGTGCAAAAACTTTGTCGGGCGGTGAAGCTCAAAGAATAAGATTAGCTACTCAAATAGGTTCGCAGCTAACGGGAGTATTGTATATACTCGATGAACCTTCGATTGGTCTGCATCAACGAGATAATTTAAGACTGATAAATTCACTGAAACATTTGCGTGATATTGGTAATTCAGTTATTGTTGTAGAGCATGACAGAGAAATGATTGAGTCGGCGGATTTTCTTGTTGACCTTGGACCCAAAGCTGGAGAGCACGGCGGTAAGGTAGTTGCAAAGGGAAATCCGAAGGAACTAACCGGTAATTCTATTACTGCTGATTATATAAACGGTAAGAAGCATATTCCTGTTCCTGCTAAAAGACGCAATGGAAACGGACTGCACTTAACTCTTAAAGGTGCGACGGGTAATAATCTGAAGAACATAACGCTAAAAGTACCACTTGGAAAATTCATATGCATAACAGGAGTAAGCGGCTCAGGTAAATCCACTCTTATAAATGATACTTTGTACAAGATATTAAATAAGAAGCTCATGAAAGGAGCTGAAAATCCTCTTCCTTATGCATCGATTGATGGTGTATCTGCGACGATAAAGGGAAGATACATTAAATATGTTGACAAGATAATCGAGATAGACCAATCCCCTATCGGCAGGACTCCGAGAAGCAATCCTGCCACATATACCGGACTGTTTACGCACATAAGGGATATATACACTTCATTACCTGAGTCAAAAATAAGAGGTTATAAAGTAGGAAGATTTTCATTTAATGTTAAAAGCGGAAGATGCGAAGAATGTGAAGGAGGTGGTCTGAAAAAGATTGAAATGAATTTCCTTCCAGACGTTTATGTTACATGCGATACCTGCAAGGGGCACAGATACAATTCAGAGACTTTGAGCATTTTATACAAAGGGAAATCAATAGCAGACGTACTTGATATGACTGTAGAGGAAGCAGTAAATTTCTTTGAAGCTTTCCCTTCTCTTAAACGCAAACTAAAAACCCTGTATGATGTAGGTCTTGGATACATACGACTCGGACAGCAGGCAACAACATTATCGGGCGGGGAGGCACAGAGAGTAAAACTTGCCACTGAACTCGCAAAAATACAGACCGGTAGAACATTTTATATACTTGACGAGCCAACGACAGGACTACATTTTGAAGATATTAATATGCTGCTTGATGTGCTTAATAAACTCGTTAATAAAGGGAATACAGTAGTTGTAATAGAACATAATATGGATGTAATCAAATCTGCTGACTGGATTATTGACCTTGGTCCTGAGGGAGGTGATGCCGGAGGACAGATTGTTGCAGAAGGAACTCCGGAGGAAATTGTTAAGAAGCATATAAAGGTTTCCTATACAGCACAATTTTTAAAGAAAGAACTGATTGATTACTAATAATACTGATTATTATAAAACGCATTACTGACTTAATTTATTGCACGCGGGAAAGATAGGGTAAGAAATAAGGGTTATTTCTTATCCTCGTCTGAGAAACCAAATCGAATTTTACCTTTTTTGAAAGTAACAGATTTGTTTGTACTTTCCTTCGGAGTGGACGTTATGATTTTTGAATCTTCTTTTTCGGACTCTTTCTTTTCATTTGGTTTAGTAATTTTTATATTTCCCCCTAAATCATCAAAGAAAACTTTCTTTGTAGGCTCTGATTTCTTTATTTCTTTCAGAGGATTATCATTCTCATTAAGCTCTACATCATCGAAGAATTCTATTCCATCACTTATATCTTTTATTTCTTTGACACTGTAATCATTTTTGGAATCTGTATAATCATCATCAGATGACCTAATGGGATTAACGTCCTTTCTTACTCCTATTACTCTGAATTCACTATCTGAAATGATAGGATTTTCAGTAATCTTACGTTCATCACTATCTGCACCTGTAGTAATAATAAGCTTACGTTCTTCTTTAATGCCTGTGGCGAGGTCATCAATTCTTTTTCTCATAAGGTACTTTTCCTTGAACTCATAGTACTTGCCCGTTTCGACTATTTTCTTAATCAGTTCTGATGTAGTCTTCTTCATTGTATCCGTATCGAAGAGCTTACTCTTGTAATCCCTTCTAATTACATTACCTTTAACGATTATATCGCTGATATCTTTTGCGTCAAGATTTTCCACAATGTGTTCTGAAACCTTTTCAGAGTTTATATCCGGAGTAATAAGATAGTTTCTTAAATCCGAAACGTCAAAAAGGATTATGTTGGCAACTTTATTCTTCTCAATACTGCCATGAGTTTCGAAGACCTCGAACATCTTTGCAGGATTAACAATTGCCATCTTTAGTATCTGCCTGTAAGACAAGGTTCCTTTTTTAACAAGATGAGAAAACAGTTTCATTTCGGCAAGAACCGATTTCCCGAGCAATCCCGTACCTAAACTTACATTTATACCGTATTTAGTCAGGTCAAGAGACTCAATTCTCTTTTCACCAAGTTTAAGAATATCGCTCGGGCATAGGACTGCATTGAGCTGTTTGTCAGACAGATAATCGAGTTCATCCTTTTGAATGTTAATCGGATTAGAAAAAATAACTCTTCTATCGAGGAATTCATTCTCACCAAGAACTTTGAAGATAGACTTAGAAAAAGTTCTTCTTATATTATCCTGTCCGGTTGATTTCTGCAACACTTCAAAAAATATCTTGCTTTTACCGTCTTTAACGGCTTTAGCTGCAGAACTAAGGGTATAATTGTTAATATCCGATTCATCCCTGATACCGATTGAATGAAACTTTTTAATTTCTGAAAGATACCTGCTAAATGCTTCGCTGAAGGAAGTAAAAATAATATCCTGAACTATAAGAAAATTATGCTTGTGGTACTCCTGCAGAAAATCCTTTGATAAATAATTCGAGGTTTCATTAAGGAACAGTTCCCCGTTTGAAAGTGCTCTGTAGTAGCTGAAAGTCAAAAGATTCTTTAAATCAATCTTAAACTCCTGACTTGTAAAATGTTTTTCAAGAATTGCAAGCGACAGGTTCTCAGCAAGTTTATCGTAGTTAAGACGTTCGAAGAATACACTGCTGAGTGCGAAAGAAGAATTGATGTTAGAGTTTATGAAAGCAGGTATAATTATTTTATCCTTGGCATCTATGATATTTACCCCGGGATACTTTGTGTAGATATTCCTGTCGGAAGCAAGCTCATTGTAATAGTCTACCTGATGGATAACATTATTCTTAATGACGATATTATAATAGCCTACATTGTCTTCCTTATCGAAAGTCAGCACAATACCGTTTTTAAGAATTAAATATCTATCCATCTGATATAATTATAAATCTTCTATAATGTAATCTTCATTTACTAAATATTCACTGTCAAACAAATTATTCTTTCCATTTTTATAAACTGCATACTGGAATCCTTTTCTGATACTGAATGCACCATACTCGCCTTGTTTATTTAACGCAATAAATCCAACCTGATAAAGATGGTCTCTGTTTTTGCTTGAAAGAAGATTAAGTTTAAAAACCCTCTCGCATGCGACTCTGCAAGCTTCTTTCGGAGATAATCCGAGCCTCATCATCTCAACGATAAGAAAACTGCCGCAGGCACGGATACATTCTTCCCCGCGACCTGTTGACGCAGCCCCTCCGATTTCACCGTCAACATATAGACCTGCGCCTATAACGGGAGAATCACCGACTCTGCCGTGGAGTTTCCACGCCATACCGCTTGTAGTGCAAGAAGCAGAAACGTGTGAATCAGCGTCAACAGCTACCATGCCTATAGTATCGTGATTGCCGTCGGCGTTAATATCCAAATTATTTTCTTTTTGCCAAGGCTTAACAAAATCATCGGTATGTATTTCTTCGGGTTTAGTGGAGTTCGATTTTTTCCAATCTTTATAACGCCTTAAAGAATTTTCAGTAAGGAGGCTTTGCGGTTTAAACCCGTTTTTAATGGCATAGTCATAAGCACCGTCACCGGCAAGGATAGTGTGTTCGGTATTTTCGAGGACGAGCCTTGCAAGTTTAATCGGATTCTTAATGTTCTCGACACAAATGACAGAACCGACACGAGCTTTCCAGTCCATTATAGCCGCGTCGAGAGTAACGCGACCGTCAGCATCGGGCAGACCACCGTAACCGACGCTTAAGACTTCAGGGTCGTCTTCGGCAACCTTAACACCAGCCTCAACAGCATCGAGCGAGTTTTCACCTCCTGCCATAAGGTCATAAGCAGCTTCATTAGCAGCGATGCCATGTTTCCATGTTGAGATTACAACTGGTTTCATATTATTAAATCCTTTCTGGTAGTAATCTTAATGTTTGATTTTTCACCTTCTACTATTCTAACTTTATAACCGGCAAATTCCATGAGAGACGCTTCATCAGTACCGATGAATTTTTCCATCTTTGCGAGTTTAAAAGCATTTACGAGTTTGCTGTACTCGAATATCTGAGGAGTCTGTACGCTCCAGAGATTTTTTCGCGGTATAGTGCATACAACATAATTTTTACTGTCGGATAATTTAATAGTATCAGTTATCTGCAAAGCCGGAATAACGCAATCGAATTTAATAGATTCATTCATCAGCTGTTTTAAGAGTTTTAACGAGAAATAAGGTCTTACAGCATCATGAATGATAATCCTGTCGCCTTTAACAGCATTAATACTCGAAAGTGCATTATAAACTGAATCCTGCCGCAATTTCCCACCGATAACAACGTTACGAACTTTATGAAGTTTATACTTATCCGCAAGAAAATAAATTTTATTTACGTATTCTTTCTTTGTTGAAATAAAAATAGATTTAATATCCTTAACGGAATTAAATCTACTTAAAGTATGAACAATAATTTCTTTGCCTTTTGTTTTATAAAACTGCTTCGGAGTCTTCAAGCCGAACCTGTTTCCTGTGCCCGAAGCAGGAATTATCAGATAAAAATTCATCAGCGTGAAATACTAAATTTTAATACATGTTTTATACAACCATCATTGCGTCGCCGTAAGCAAGGAACTTGTAATGCTCTTTGATTGCTTTCTTGTAAGCTTTCATCACGTCATCGCGTTCAGCAATAGTGCATGCGAGCATAAGCATAGTGCTTTGCGGGAGATGAAAATTGGTAATAAGTTTATCAACAATACTCATAGAGTTAGGCGGATGAATAAACCTGTCAGTCCAACCTTTTGTTGGTCTCACAAAAGAACCTGTAATAACGCTCGATTCAAGGGCACGGCAAACTGAAGTACCAACGGCGATAACTTTTTTGCGTTTATTGATTGCCTGATTAATCATGTCGCTATACTCCGGAGTAATTTCATAATACTCCGAATCCATTCTGTGCTTTGAAAGGTCTTCGACTTCTACAAGTCTAAACATTCCAAGACCGAGATGCAGAGTGATGTACGCTATTTTGACACCTTTTTTCTCAATTTTCTTCAGAAGTTCTTTCGTGAAATGCAATCCTGCTGCGGGAGCAGCGACCGATCCGACATTCTTAGCATAAACAGTCTGATACAATTCCCTATCCTTTTCAGTCGGCTCTCTCTTAATATAATAAGGCAGCGGAGTTTTACCCAGCTTATCGATAATTTTCTTGAAATCTTCTTTAACGTTAAAACGAACTATTCTACCCCGGGAAGTTGTATTATCGATAACTTCACAAAAGACATTCTTATTCAGAAAAATTCTATTACCAATACGAACTTTTCTTGCGGGGTCAACAACAACATCCCATATATTTTCTGATTCAGAAAGCTGTCTAAGCAGAAAGACTTCAATCTTCGCCTTAGTCTTTTCCTTGTTGCCATACAGACGGGCAGGAAAGACCTTACTGTCATTCAACACGAGAACATCGCCTTCATTCATGTAGTCGATAACATTTTTGAATTTTTGTGATTTAATCTCGCGTGTTTCCTTGTCGATAACCATTAGTTTACACATATCGCGAGGAGTCTTAGGGCTCTTCGCAATCATGGTTTTCGGAAAAGTAAATTTGAACTGGGATAATTTCATCTATAATTACTTTAATTTATTAAATACTTTTTTACCGGGGAAATAAGCCTTTGAACCGAGTTCCTCTTCAATTCTAAGAAGCTGATTATACTTAGCGATTCTGTCGGTACGAGAAGCGGAACCAGTTTTAATCTGACCTAAATTCAGAGCAACAGCAATATCGGCAATGGATGAATCTTCCGTCTCTCCGCTTCTGTGGCTGATTACATTAGCATAACCGTTAGCTTTAGCGAGATTGATACAATCGAAAGTTTCAGTCAGAGTTCCGATTTGATTAACTTTAATAAGAATTGAATTAGCGATATGCTTTTTAATTCCTTCGGCAAGAATCTTCGGGTTGGTAACGAAAATATCGTCGCCGACGATTTGAATTTTATTTCCAAGCTCTGCAGTTAAATTTTTCCAGCCTTTCCAGTCGTGTTCAGAAAGACCATCCTCAATTGAAATAATAGGATATTTCCTGATGAGTTCAGCATACAGCTTAATCATATCGTTTGAGGATTTGGAAGGAATGTGTGATTTATAGAATTCATAAACGAACCTATTAGGATACTTTTCGCTTTTCACGTACATTTCACTTGCAGCGACATCAAGAGCGAGAAAGACCTGTTTGCCGGGCTCGTAACCAGCGTTAGAGATAGCGGTAATGATAACTTCAAGAGCTTCCTGGTTTGATTTCAGGTTTGGCGCGAAGCCGCCTTCATCTCCGACCGAGGTGTTATAGCCGAGTTTATGCAGAACACTTTTAAGAGAATGAAAGACTTCAACGCCGCATCTTAAAGCATCGGAGAACTTTTCAAATCCTGCGGGAATAATCATGAACTCCTGAATGTCAACATTATTATCAGCATGCTTTCCGCCGTTGAGAATATTCATCATCGGAACGGGAAGCGTAAACCCATCAAACCCGCCGAGATACCTGTAAAGGCTCATACCCGCGTAGTTAGCGGAAGCTCTTGCAGCAGCCATAGAAACACCGAGAAGTGCATTGGCACCGAGCTTGCCTTTATTATCCGTACCATCGAGATTAATAATAAGCTCATCGAGTTCTCTTTGTTTAAAAGAATCGAAACCGATAAGTTTTTTTGCAATAACATTATTAACGTTATTAACAGCTTTTAAAGTACCCTTACCGAGAAACCGTTTCTTATCGCCGTCGCGCAATTCAACAGCTTCCTTTTCGCCCGTGGAAGCGCCCGAAGGAACAATCGCACGGCCTAAAGTACCATTTTCAAGAATAACGTCAACTTCAACCGTAGGATTTCCCCTTGAATCGAGGACTTCCCTTGCTGTAATTTTTTTAATATCAGGCATAATCTATATATAATTTTGCTATTATAATAAAAAAAGGAATATAATGTCAATAACAGGTTTTTACAATGCAAAAAGGTACTTTTTAGTAGTTAGAAGCTAGGAGTCAGGAGTCAGGAGTTAGGAGTTAGGAGTCAGGAGTCAGGAGTTAGGAGTTAGGAGTCAGGAGTTAGTGAAACTCAAGCTTTCTCCCCGAATGTTCCAGTCGGGGATCTCGTCCTTTTACAATTGCCGTTGGCTTTAGCCAACGGATAATGAATGATAATAATTACCGGCTTTAGCCGAATTATTTTATTAAGCCTGATTAGTGCAGGACTAATCAGGCTTAGGAATTTCGCTGACTACTGTATTTTGTACCGCTCTCTGCAACCTCACACATCACTGAAAGTATTTGAATAGCCGATTATGTTATGGTCATCATCAAAGCCGGCGAACATATAAAACAATTTTCTTTTATCATACACTTCAATAAATCTTGCTTTATCAGGTGTTACCTCTGCATCAAATTTAATCGTTTGGTTTACAACATATTTAGTTTCTTTTGAAGCGAGAGCAGCAATTTCATACTCATTAAGGCAGCTATCCTGCGGCTCCTTAAAAAACAACAGCACTATAATCTGAACGTAAGATAAATTTTCAAGACGGGAATCAGAATCTACAACCAGTGCTTCTGCCGAGAGATTATTCTTCACCAGCTTAATTCGCGGGGACTCAACAGACATATTTCCAAAAGAAGGACCCATACGAAATGATTCATGAATATCGCAGACGCTGATGTGCGGATAGAAAACCTTCATCATTTTATTAAAGGCACTGATAGGTTTATTGATACCGAACTGATTCCAGATGCATTTCACAGCTGGAATACCACCGAGCGCACTGCTTAGTTTATTTGCAAGCTTGAATCTATTCCTTCTTGCAAGCACTAATGGGTCATTGCTTTTCTTCTGCGGTCCGGGTCTATGTGAGACTACAGTCTTACCGTTTAAATTTCTGTAAACAAAATCACCGCATCCTCCGATAAGTATTCCTAAGGGACTAATAAATCTTGCCATTTTTAATTTTCCTTGTTTTAAATTTTGAATTTGGTAATTTCTCACCGCAAACGGATGAGTTAATGCATTTTGTTAGTAACAGGGGGTCAGCTGTCCCCCCTGTTAAAAACATTGAGACAAAACAATTTTCCGGTACTGATTCAAATTGCATCCGCCAAAAAGATTTGGCAGTTCTTCGGTTCATAAACCGCTGATTATTTTCTTGATGAATTTTCTTCATTACCTTTATCATTATTTCATCTTTTCCAATCATAGTTCGTTATGTTGTAAAGCCTTTCGAAAAATGAATGGGGTTATCGTCAGCGTCCAGAGTAATTAAAGCAAGGTACGTCAGATGAGTGTCATACTTTGAATAAATATCTCTGTCGCTGTCATAAATAATTGAAGTAAAGCTCAGGGGATTTGCAAGGTTCAGAACAACGTTGCTTGAGAACCCTGAGATAAACATAATATTGTCATAGTTGTCATCATTCTTATCAGTACATTTAATCACATAACCAAGTCTTATGAATTTCTCGATATTCGTGTCAATCCTTGTAATCGTGCCTATGGGGTCGATTGCGACTGTTACCGTCTCTCCGTCAATTGTGACATCAGATGTTGTAACGCCAAATCCATCCGTTAAAGGTACAATCGTTGCAGAATCAAGAACGTCAGTTGGAATAACATTCTTATAATTGTGCTTGAAAATACCATTAAAAGGTGACATAGAATTCGGTGTTGCCAAATCCCAGATCTCATTCAGACCCGGGACCTGATGTACAGCTTCAGAAAATCGGGCGGTAAGCCCAAATCTCAATCTTTGGTTTAACACATACTGTTTCGGCTCCTTACTGCTCAGACGTGGAAGCCTTGCCGCGAAGTGGTTTCCTCTAAGAAGTTTAAAAACCTGCGGTCCAAGTTTTCCCTGGAGAACGCCAACATGTTGATCTCTTACTTTAGCCATAATATTTTATATCCTTTCATCTTAATATTTTTATTGTTTTTCATTTTTTGATATATTTATTAATTTTTCCGGAATAATCCTGCCTCACGGAGGGCTTTTCCCGGTATAGCGCGGGAATTCCCCCCATCTTCCGCTGACGGAATAGAATTTAGCTATGATCATAAGCCGTTTATAAAATCTATATTTAAAGGTGTAATTTTTTAGTTGCCGAGAAGACACTGAGAAGAAGCAGAGACCATGCGGCGGTAAGGCTGATTTAAGGCTGAAACATGGCTGAAAAAGGCTGAAACAAGGCTGAACATGGCTGAAAGACAAGCTATGTATTATGGTTTTATGAAAGTTAAGTGTTATGAGCTTAAATAAATCATTACGTCTTCTTTTTTTGCTTTCGTATTTTCTACTTCTATTTATTTTGTGTATCACTCGCATCAACTTTTTTAATTTTTAAAGTTGATGCAAATTACGAAGAATAGATAATTGTCGTAAGACAATTATTTTTTTAACGGAATGGTGGGAACTAAGTGGATATAATTCTTCAGAAGGAACTCATTCTATATCAATATTCATAGGGTACCGAAAATTTACCCCCGCTAATATCATCGATATTATCAAGTATACAAGCCTGTATAGACTGACGCGAAAATGTTTTCTCCAACATTCTATAAAATAATTCAGTATTTTGCTTAATGTTTATTGTATCATCAAAATACATTAGTATTGCCTGAAGTGGAATAATATTGTCAATAATTAAATTTTTTATGACGTAACGTGTATTCTGGTCGCTAAAATCTGATATTAATTGAGCTGACTCCTTATTTTTCAACAAAAATGAATAAAGATTTTTGAAACTTTTATTTTCTTTAGAAAGTTCTTCCCCGAGTTCTATGGTGGGGTATCGATGACGACGCAATTCTTTAAATTCATCACAAACAAAATACATTGTTGCAATAAGAGCCTGAACAGGGCAATCAATATCAAAGTCGGGAGATTCCGTAATAATTTCTTCATATTCTTTTATTCCCTGAAAAATAGGTTCTAGGATGAGTTTTATCTTTTTATTATTCAAAAGTTTCGTACCCATTTTTTCATCATATTCATGAACCTCATCATAAATTATACTTAATATTTCATCACAATTTATTAATTCTTTGTGAGTTACTTTACCAAGATACTCTTCGATATTGAGAATAATTTCGTTAGCAGGTTTGCGATTCCTGAAAATAGCCTGAACTTCTTTTTCTATTTCAGATCGTGATTTTCTGATTTTTCTCATGACAATATGATTTTATTTTACGATAACAAATTTTAATACATGCTGAAGGAGTTAGTCATTATTTGTTTTATTCTCTATAGAAATTATTTGTTCGCATAAACTGATAAATCATAACTATAAGGAGTATCATCAACTATAGAATTTGATAATTTAAAATCATATCCATATTTTAGAATAATTGATTGTATAATATCTTTAAACCATTTTTGACTAGATGGAGCAACAATAATCTCCTTTATCAGCACGTTTAAATCAACATTTACTAATATACCATTTTTATCTTTCCATGAATCGTCTATTATAAAAGCTATTGCTCGATATTCTTTTTCATGTTCATAAATCTTTCTTTTATGAATAAAAGGAAGAAACATATTTGCACCCGCAAAACCTACTTTTGACATATCATAATCAGAATAATATATATCATTCTCATAATCCTTATATCTGACTTTTCCAATAAAAATATTTTCCTTTGAATTATGAAAAGACTTTTTAAACGATTCAATATCCGTTCTAATACACAATCCTTCATTACTTTTCAAATATAATCTCCACATTGCAGCAGACTCGGTTTGATTATAATGCCAACAACTAATAAAATTAATGTTACATTGATGTTCATATCCATTTTCCCATCCTTTCGCACATTCTTTCAGATGTTCAAAATCTGATTGTATAATATTCTGATTATCATTTTTAGATTTATTCCAAATCCTAAGTTCATTTCTCAAATCATAATCTAATTCGTTCTTCAACTCCGACCCTTCCCATGGGTCAATTTTTTGTAACTTTTTTGCACTTGGGAAAAACAAAGATTTTGAATCTAATAATGAAACGAATTTAGTAAAATCCATATATCGCCATAGTATCGTTGTTTCTTCAGGATCGGTAAATAATATATGTTCTTTGTAAGGCATATCAGCAAATAAATTATTTTATGTTGAGAACTTCTTCGAGTGATCGCTTAAATTCGTTTTCATTATCGTAGTTATAGAACGGGACTCCTGTTATTAAATAATTATCGGTTTCTATTTTTAATGTCTTTTGTTCTTTTCTTATTTCTTCAAGGAAATTTTCTTTCCATTTGTCATTTCCAACTATATATGTGCCTTTTGGCTCTATGAAAACCTGATAGGTTAGTTCTTTTCCTTTTTTCTGTTTTGCGAATAACAGGAAATCGGGCTCGAATGCTCTGCCGAGTTTATCAAATATTTTTAGTTCTCTTTCATTACGAATCAAATATATGTTTTTAAATTTCTTACTAATGCTTTCAAAACGTCTTGCGAATAGTTCTACAAATGATTTTTCCTCGGACGTTCCGTAGTTTGCATTGTAAACATACCAGGGTTTATCTGCGACTACGTGTTCCTGACCTTTAGATTTTTCACTATCTTTTTTGACTCTAATATCTTTATTTGTGAAAACTTTATGTATGTAATCATTTATGTATTCAGAGCCTTCGTATTCAGTTAAATTATCCTTAATTTCAGTTTCTATTGATTTTAACAAACCTTGAATCGCATACAAAAAGTCGGAATTTGATATTTGTGTAAGTCTTGCTTTTGAACCTTTGAAAGTGATTTCTAAGCCGCTTAAATAATCAGTGTTTTCAATGAAGTTTGATATAGATTCAAGATGTTTGAAATATTTTGATATGTTATCGAAATAAAAGTAAGGGTTTTGAGATAGAGCGTATCTGATAATGTGTTTAGGAATACCAGAGAGTTTGATGTCTTTACTTTCAATTTGTTCTAATGGAGTTACATCTGCAGTTTCAAACACACCAGTAACTTTACCTTTCCCTGAAGAGAGTGCATGAACGTAGTTTCTTAATGAGACACCAAGGTCAGAAAATGATTTTACGTTGTCATAACTTTTTTCAATCTTCTTATTATATACAACTTTGCCTTTTTTATAAAAATCTGTTTTTTGAAAATCGAGTTTTAAAGTAAGATGTTTTGTTTCAAGGTCATCTTCGTAAATACCGGTTTCAACCAATGCTCTTTTCAGTTCAGAAATATATCTATTATCTTCTTTAGTATGATAGTATAATTCTTCAAGAATTTTCAAATCATTATCTATTTCATTATCATACTTTCTTGTGAATTTGTCCTGACCTTCTTCTAAGGCAAAAGGAAAATATCTCGCGCCTCTACCGATTAATTGAGCTTCTGACATAGTTGTTGCTCCAACAGTTGTGTTTGTTCCGCCAGTGTTTTGACCTTCGTACAGACGAACAATATCAAAAAGATTTAAGACGTCCCAACCTTCATTTAATTTTTGAACTGCAAAAACTGCACGAAGGGGGTTTTTCTCGTCTTCAAGAGTGTTTAAACTAATTTGATTTTGTTCTGCTTCCTCGTCGTTATTTGCACTAATACAATTTTCATATTTGAAATTTGATTTTAAGAGGTTAGAAATTTGCGAAGATGAAATATGCATTAAGTTAAAAAAGGCAAATGCTTTTTGAATAACAGAAACAGTTGAAGATTTTCTGATTCCATCAATTCTTTTGCCTGACAACGCATCTATAAGATTATGAAAATTTTCTTTATTCTTTTCAGATTCTTTTATTGTTCGCTTTGCTTTAAAAAGAATAACCGGTTTTAAATTTATATTTTTGGATGCTGCGAGTTCCTGACGGTACAGGTTTAATATTAATGCCTGAATTATACGTTCCTGCTCGTCAAATTCTGAACGGATAAGATTAATTTCTTTTGAAAAACCGTCAATACGAAATTGTGCTAAATCATATTTGAAAATAATTTTGTTTTCATATTTCCGGGCAATTTCAGGATTTCCGTAGTCAATAGTGGCGGTAAATTCAAGAAGAATATTTTCGTGATTCTGTTTTAATATTTCAAGCACTGTACCTTCCCAACTTCCAAACAGTTCGTTGTTGTTTCTGGTTGCTGAACTTAGATGGTGAGCTTCATCAGCTATGAGAACAATCTTTTTGTCTTTGAAATCTTCATAAGTAACACAGTTTTCTTTGGTATTGTTTAAGTCGATGTGCAACTGCTGAATAGTCGTGAATTTAATGTTTATGTTTTTGGTGTCAGCACTTTCGAAAGTGACAGTTTCTTTAATATGAACTTCTTGGCCATTGATAACAATTTTATTGCTGAATAAATATTTTGAAGCCTGTGAATTAAGAAAATTGTCTTTCGTCTTTTTAATAATATTTGTTGAGTTAACAAAGAAAATAAAGTTGCGATAACCTTTTTCGTAGAGGTAAAGCATAAGACCAGCCATAACAAGTGTTTTACCGCTTCCTGTTGCCATATTATACAACAAATGATAAGGAGTGTGTTGTTTGCCGTCAAAGTTAGATTTTAAAAAATAATCAAACCTTGCGAATGATTTTATCTGATATTCTCTTATAGGAAAACAGGGTGATAAATTATCTTCAATTGTTGCAAATTTTATATTAGGTATGGCACCAAATTTAGTTAACGTATCGAAACTTTCATATAAAAATGGCATACACTATTTATTAAGGTTGTAAAATTCTATTGTTACTTTCTTTTCTTCGGGAGTGACTTTGAAATCTTTGTCATCCATTGAAGATATATTGACGTATAACTGATTTTTATCGAGAATTTCGAGCAAATGTTGTTTTTGTTCCTCTAAAGAAAGTGATTTAAATTCATTAATGTGTTCATCGTGTTTCTTAATATCAACGTTGTAGTTTAGGAAAGATTTAGATTTCATATCTTCCCAAATTATGAGAAGTGCTTTAGTGGATTTTGCTTTTTCGATTTGTTCGATAAAGTGATGATTGTATTTTTTAAGTTCGAGATAAACAAACGAATCATCATTTACTTTGTTTAAGCATTTTTTGATTCTAGGTAACGTAGCGTTATGAATATAATCCATTTGTTCAATGATAATAAAAGATCTATTTCCATTATCAAATTCATTAACTCTATTTACGGCTTGCGCTGTTGTGGCACTACCACCAAACATATCCAGAACAATATCTTCCGAATCAGAATTAGTAGTAATTTGCACAATATCGATCATTGTATATAGAGATTTTGGATAAGAGAATACCTTTTTACCATTAAATAATTTTTTCAATAAAAGAGTTCCATGTGATGTTGCATTAAAATCGCTATCGTACCATGTAGTTGTTGGTTTTGAACCTTGACGAATACGGTCTTTAATTTTAATCTTATTGTCTATCAAATTTATTTCGCCCAGTTTTGCAGCCCACAAAACTTTTTCTCTATCAGACCATCTCCAAACCTGACGCTCTCCTTTACTTCCTTTAGGATAATATTCAATTATATCTTTATTAACCTTACAAAACTCTTCATTAGATATTTCTTGCAATTGACCATCATTATCGATTATGAAAACTTTATTTGAATAATAAAGATCTTCAGGAGGTTTCTCACTGAAACCACCTACACCAATAATCTCCTTTTTATTTTGTGAATAGTAAATTATATAATCTTGGTTTGGTCTAGCTATAGGTGTAGAATTTCCACCAGTTCTAACAAAATCCCGCCAATAAAACCTGCCAGTACTATCGTTTTCTTTCCATTTTCGAGATTTTTCTTCAGAAATATATAATTTGTTTAATTTTGCTTTGTTTTTATCTTTGCAATAAAATAGACAATAATCATGTGATGTTGCGAAAAATTCACTGTCAGTCCTACCTTCTTTTTTAATTTGAACGACAACAGTTGCTAAGAAATTATCACGTCCCAAGATATCATCGCACATAACTTTAAGATAGGCATATTCAACATCATCAATAGCTAGACAAATAAATCCATCATCCGAAACTAAATCACTAGCAATTTCAATCCTATTTTTCATAAATGTAAGCCAAGTAGAATGATTGAAAGAATTATTATAACTAAAGGTATTAGCCTCCCCCGGTGTATTATAAGGAGGATCTAAATAAATTAGTTTTATTCTGTTACGAAATACATGCGAAAGCGAACTTGAAACGAGTAAATTATTTCCATTTATTAAATAATTGCTTGATAATTTCCAAAAATTCTTTTCCTTTATATCAAAAGGTATTTCTTTAGACGACGTAATAAATTTTACATTGGTCAATATTTTTGGATTAAGAAGTTGATTTATTTCATCCTGAGCGAGAACCTCATTAAAAAATATTTCATCGCGTTTATCTTCTTCTCGAGATTGACCGCCTTCAAGAATACAATCTTTGTATGGCCAGACGAGAGACAC
Organism: Ignavibacteria bacterium; assembly: GCA_041649015.1. Classification (NCBI taxonomy): domain Bacteria; kingdom Pseudomonadati; phylum Ignavibacteriota; class Ignavibacteria; species Ignavibacteria bacterium. The sequence continues at coordinate 8,878 of JBAZNU010000005.1, read as the reverse complement.
ATCGTTATTTTGTTTTATGTATTTACCGTCTATGTTTAAACCGACTTTGTTTTTGTATGCGGTATAACTATCATTTAAATAGTTCTTTTGTTCGAAAAACTGTATGAACAAGGATAGATTAAAGACTAAAGCACCTTTTACTTTAAGAAAGAACTTTTCTTTTAATTCTTTATCTTCGAGCAATAAAGAAATTAAATCTTCATCGAAGTTTTGAGCCTTGGTGATAACAACCCACTTTTTAAGTTCTCCGCTATCAGAAACAAAATTCGGTTCACTTTTTAACTGCTTTTCTAAAATCTCAAATAATTTCATAATATATAAATTTTCTGTTTAGCACTATTTTAATAAATTAGTATTATTCTTTTTTAAAAACAATAAAAAATAAAATCATACATTTCTGACTTTATTACAAAATTACAAAATTATTCAATACAAATATTATCATTTGATGATAATTTATTTATTATAAATTTCTTATTCGTTAAATTAAAATGCTAATTTTTATTCTTTATCTCTATCGATTTGTTTTGAATACCAAAAGGAATATGAACCAAAGGAATATTTTCAAGTTTTGGGTCTAAATGAGTTAATTGGTCATCAAAAAACAAATGCGGTTTCATCACTTCCAGAATTCTTTTCTTTTCAATTCCTCCAAGCAAAAACATTTCATCAACTTCAACTTTCCATTCTTTCAACGTGTTGATTGCTCTTTCATGTGCAGGTGCATTTCTTGCTGTAATGATTGCAGTTTTTAAAATCTTTTTATAAGTTAAATCATTTTCTGCTTTCTTAGATTCCATTTTTTGAAAATAAGATAGTTTTCGGAAAAAATCACCTAATGGTCCCGGGTTAAGTGCTTCTTGCCTATGTTTAGTTTCATACTCGTAGTATATTTCTAATTGTTTAGATTCGGCATAAACTTTTTCTGCTTCATCATCAGCTATTACACCGTCAAAGTCAAAAGCAACTCGCAATTCTAAATCATCATCATCTTTAATGTTTGTTTTTAAAATTCTTCCTGCAGCATAATTAGCTTCAATAGCATTTAATACATCCTTTTCATTAACTGATAGGAAAAGCGAAATGTTGTAAGCAGGAATATATTTATATGGTGATTCACCTGATGTGAAAGCTGCCCTAGTTATGTTTAGATCATATTCCTTTATAGCATTAAATATTCTTATTCCAATTTCTGGACTATTTTTCGATAAAAGAACTACCTCAACTGGTTCTTTATCTGAATAAACTTTATTTATGTGAAGGAATCTTTTAATAAACGGGAATGCTAGTCCTTTATTTAACTTAACATGCTTATTTTCGTATTGATACGCTTTATAAGCTTGCAGACCCTCTTTTTGAAATATTTCGTCTTCTTTTTCTAAATCAAAAAGAGCGTTTGATGATACAGCGACAACTAATTTCCTTTCAATAGGATAAGCCATAAAATATTACAACTATGTTTAAAAGAATTTTTGTACTTTTATCTTTCTTTATTAATGGTTTGGAATTTGATTTAAAGAAATGGCTGTAGTAGTTTTTCAAGCGTGACTTTGCTTGCAGTGATGCGAAGTATTCCCAATAATAATTCACATAACTTTTTCTTTGAATTTATTCCTATTCCTTATGCTAATTAGTTATTTTTGATGTTTTTTTCAAGGAATAAATATTGCGGGTTATTTTCAGAATGGCAATGAATTGGTTTTGTATTACTTGCATTCTTCATATTCAACTCCTTCGGGATTGAGAACAGATGAAGTTGATTTTCAAAAATAGGTCTGCCGTAACGGATGCAAAGAATGCGGCGCAGACAGAGTAACAAAGTGACGGAGTGACAGGATTAGTTGATAGTTGATAGTTGATAGCTCTTTAATACCCTCTTTTATTATATATGCAATTCGTTTTGGAAATTGTGCCGTCATTTCTTATGCAAAATTTTTCCCCGTCTGATGTTAATAAAGATGCAGGGTTACAGTATTTACGCGATAATCTTTTCATATCTATTCTGCTCATAACACTGCCTATCGGGTTTATAATGAGTGTATCGGGTATCGTTGCCTCTATTACATCAAATCAGATTATTATCGGAATGTAGTATCCGGTTCTATTTTTGATATTTTATATTCTCGGGTATATCTTTGTTATTAAAATACGAATTTGGTATTTTTGAGTAAATTATAATAGTTTATTATGAAATTTATAATTTATAAACATTAACACAAAATGTTTATTATAAATATATTGAAAACAGATAAAATATATTAAAATTATGAGCAGTTACTTCTATTTACAAGCAGACGAAAATCCATCTAATGCTAACTTAATAGAAAAGTTAAAATCGTTTGCTGAAAGTACTAAAAGTTTGATTTATGTTTTAAATAGACCTCTTACAGACCCAAAATATTCATACAAGTATAATCAATCTCTAATTATTTTATCACCTAGATACAAGATTGCTATACTAAATTATGGTGATAATGAAGCAGAATTTGGAAACTATATTGAAGATGTTCTTGAAGACATTGGGTCAATATCAGATAAATATCTATACAAAGATGTAATTGGAAGACCAAGAATTTGGAGAAAGACTTTATTAGAATACTCCATTAAAGTTAATGAAATCACTAGTATTGAAAATTTATTTCAACGACTTGCACTAACCGATGAAGGAGAAAAAAAGAAACTGGATTTATTAATTTCTTTATTTATTGGAAGTATTAACGATATATACAGAGTTAAAGAAGATGTTCCAAATACAACATTAGATAAAGTAAAACAAAAAATACAACTTTTTGATGGAGATCAAACGAGGTTCGTATATGAAAATCTTGAAAAGAAAAGAGTAGTAATTCAAGGATTATCTGGTACAGGTAAAACCGAATTACTGCTTCATAAATTAAAAGACTTATATACAAGTGACAATTCATCTAAAATATATTTTACTTGTCATAATAAAATATTGGCAGACAGTTTAAAGAAAAGGATACCTTCTTTTTTCAATTTTATGAAAGTAGAACAACAAATCGAATGGGATAAAAGACTTTGGTGCACTAATGCTTGGGGTTCATTTGTTTCACCAAATTCGGGTGCATATAGATATATATGTGAATTTTATCAAATTTCTTTTTCCCCGTTTTCTCCGGAAATGTCATTTAGTAAGGCCTGTAAGTTAGCAACTGAGGAAATCAAGTTAAAACAACCAGATACTAATATCACTTATGCATTTACACATATGTTTGTTGACGAGAGCCAAGATTTTGATGAGAATTTTTTTGAACTTTGTGAATTAGTGACTGAAAAGAATGTTTTTGTTGCAGGTGATATTTTTCAAAGTATATTTGATGAGAATTTTTCCAAAACAATTGATCCTGACTTCTTGCTTGGAAAATGTTATAGAACAGATCCCAAAACATTAATGTTTGCTCACGCATTGGGAATGGGCTTGTTTGAATCAAATAAACTTCGATGGTTGGAAGAGAAAGAGTGGAAAGATTGTGGATATAATGTTAAAGTTGAAAACAATAAATATTATTTAAGTAGGGAACCACTTAGACGATTTGAAGATTTAGATGAAGGTTTTGAGAGTATTAAAATAGTTGAAACCTCCGGCTATTATATTGATCAAATTATTGAATTGTTAAAAGAAATTAAACAAGAAAATGAAACAGTCTTACCTGAAGACGTTGGCATTATACTTCTTGATCAAGATCAAGGAATTTACAAACTGGCTGACTTTCTTGAAATAGAAATCTGGAAAAATTTTGGTTGGATAGTTAATAAGGCGTATCAATCAAAAGAAAAATTACCAAATACCATTTTTATCAGCAATAGAAATAATGTTAAAGGACTAGAATTTCCATTTGTAATTTGTATTACAAAAGGAATCTATAATAGCTCAAGTTACAGAAACTCTCTTTATACAATGTTAACTCGTTCTTTCATTAAATCATATTTACTTATACCAGAAGATAGTAGGTATGGTTTAACAGAGGGTATGAAAATTGGCTTAAAGGGAATAGTAGATAATAATCAAATGGTTATACAAGAGCCTACTGATGCCGAAAAGGAGAATATTAGAACAAGTTTTAAAAACCGTATTAAAAAGGAATCTTATTATGATTTAATGATGAACATTTTTAAAAGACTAAGAGTTGATAAAAAATATCACGACAAACTGTTTAAAGTTTCACAGCAATTAGATATGATTGAAAGTGACGAAGATACCTTAACGGAATTTGTTATGGACAATATTAAATATATTAAGGGAAAGTAAAGTAAAGTGAAGTGAAGATAATTGAAAGAGACATACTACCTTTTCAAGAGAAAGAATTCTTCGTTCCGATAAGAGATATAATTCAATATGCAAGAGTTATTGTTTTTGCAGCTCGCCAATTACTTTTAAATCCTAAAGCTGAGGATATTCCTATTACTTCAAAAATGAAACTAATAGTTGACAAAATGAGTCGATTATTCTTTTACAAAGATCAAAAATACTATAGTGTATCTTTTCCACTTTTAGTTAAAATTGAACACGATGAAGTTCTTGAAATATCAACTTACTCAGGTAAAATATTAGATAGTCAAAGTATTTCTGCGGTAATTTCAATAATAGAAAGTAGTCAATTTAGAATAAATCCTTCATTAATAGATTACTATATTGAACCTGATAGTATTGATTCATCGGGTCTTTTTATTTTAGAAGAGATCTTTCAGTTTGAACCATCATACTTAAGATTTGATTATGATCCAGATAATGAAAATGGAAAATTTCACCCTGTTAGCCATTTAGACGTTAATTATTCGCAATACAGTACTTTTAAGATAGGATTAGATGATGCAATAACACAATATTACTTTGAAGACTTGCAAAACATCAATACAGAATGTTCGTTCATCAAAGACTGATAACATAAAAGTGAAAAGGAATATAACGGAATATAAACTTAAGAAACTCTCTGTTGAGTCATTTAAAAATGCTCTTCGTCTTCATTTCGACTCAATAGTTCTTTACAACAATAAATCTTATCCTTCAGCATTTCAATTATCAGTTCTATCTATAGAAGAATTTGGTAAATCGGAACAAGTTGAATGGTACTATTTTACTTTAACAACCAATGAGTGGACTCCTGATGTTGAGTTCGAGCAAAAATTTCTTAATGATTTATATATACATCCAATTAAGCAAAGAGTATTCTTTAATAATAATGATTGGCATGAATATTCCCCCAAATTTATAAAATTTATTTATAAACGAGATTTAGAAAAGAAAAAGCAAAAAGCAACTTATGTTGGTCTTGAAAGAATTAGAAAAGGGAATATTATAGATGTGAATAGTAGAATTTCTATTCCAACGTCAATATGTCAAAAGGATGCCCAACAAATGATTTCAATTATTAGAGATTATTTGAAAAATGTATGCAGGTTAAGATTTTTTCAGGAATCTTATTTTGATATTGATGAAAAAGATGATTTAATTACAAAATCGCTTTTAAAGAAAATTGACAAATGGAAACATCGCTCAGGATTGAAATCGAAAAAGCATTTACAGGATTGGCATAATATCAAATTCAATGTTGCTAATCTTTAACGAAACTTTATTCTCTACACCCCCTTCGGAACCCCTCTGTATCCCCTTCGCCCCCCCCCATAGGCATTAATTTAGTGGGTCATAGGCTCTGATTTGAGGGTTGAGGGCAGTCAATTAACGGGTTAGATGCTTAAATTTGAGGGTTACGGGCAGTCGTTTAATGGGTCGGAGGCATTAATTTAGTGCATTGGAATATGTTTTGAAGTGCCTGAAACCTTTTTAGGATTTCAGGCACATTATCTAAAAAGATTTCAGGATTATTGCTTATGTAGTAGGAGGAACTGCCGGGTCTTCCTTCTTTTTTCCGCCGCCGGGGAACTGCTGTTTTAAGAAGTAGAATGATTAATAATAACCGGCTTTAGCCGAATTATTATTTTGTTTTGGGCTAAAGCCCATTCTTACTAATCCTATCCTGACCGTCACCTAAAGGTGACGGCAATTCGATACGGACAGGACATTTGGTTGCGAAGGCGGATAGCCATCAGATGTTAATACCCCCTCATATTATGTATATGCAATCCTTTTTGGAAATTGTGCCGTCATTTCTTATGTAAAAATTTTTACCCCTTTGATTTTTGAGTGTTTTCGCGTATAAAGTGGTTATGCAAAAAATTTTCTCAATTATTTCATGGCAAAATTTTGGTTTTTGTTTGCATATATTAGTAGAATGAACTATGAAACTAATACATGCCCTCCTACTATTAATCACAACATTTTCGGAAATTTCTGGTTAGGGTTTAGATGGGCTTACCTTGCGCTTACCTTGCGTTCAAAATAGGGTCGAGTATTTAGTCGATTTAAAACACGAAAAGAGATAGAGCTTTGGCACACCTGCCTGCAGCAGGCAGGCTGATTTACACAGAAAGAATAAGATTTACACAGATGAGAAAGAGAATATTTTCTTTTAAAGAGCAAGAGATGTTTTTCAACACTTAGAGCACTTAGGACACTAAGAAGAGAGCGCACAGGGAATAGGCAATAGGGAATAGGAAATAGGAAATAGGGAATAGGAAATAGGGAATAGGGAATAGGGGCGAAGTGAAGAAGTGACTTAAGAGCAGTGAGAAAGTGAGGAAGTGAAAAAGTGAAAAAGGGAATAGGCAATAGGGAATAGGGAAGAGCTGATAGTTTATAGTTGATAGTTTTTAGTTGATAGTTGATTGTTGTTAAGAACAGAGAGCCACGATTAGATCCCCTGCCTGCAGCAGGCAGGCCGCCTTGATCCCCGCCCAAGAAAATTGCGGGGACGCGGGGATGATCCGCCCAATCCTCCAAATAAGACGGCGGATCTTCGACAAAATGGCGGACCTGCGGCAAAAAAATAAGAACAAGATTGATAAGAACCCGGTGATGAGCCGGGTTCTTTGTTTTAGAATATAAGTTTAATCCTCGTCTTTGGGTTCGGGTAATATGGTAGCGGTATCATTCTGGCTTAAGGATTCAACGTCGTTGAGTTTGCGCTGTATTGCTTTCGTGCGTTTGCCCACTACTTCGTCAAGCTGGTTGAGTCCTGTTACAAAATTCCTTTGTGCTTTTTCGAGCATTCCTCCGAATGTTTCAAACTCTTTCTTAACGGAGCCGAGTACTTTCCAGACTTCACTGCTGCGTTTTTGTATTGCGAGTGTTTTGAATCCCATCTGAAGACTGTTGAGTATTGCCGCCAGTGTTGTTGGTCCTGTTACTATAATTTTATGCTTGCGCTGAAGCTCTTCCAGCAGTACCGACTTGCGAACTACCTCCGCATATATGCTTTCAAAGGGAAGGAACATAATTCCGAAATCGGTCGTGTTCGGAGGGTCGATATACTTTTCGCTTATATCTTTAGCCATCGACTTTATCGCATTATCAAAATTCTTTGAAGCTGTTTCAATCTGTTTTGCGTCCGCTGTTTCGAATGCTTCGAGAAGATGTTCATAGGAATCTTTCGGAAACTTTGCATCAATCGGCAGATAGACAGAGCCTTCAAGCTCATCGCGTCCGGGAAGCTTTATGGCAAATTCAACGGAATCGCTGCTCCCCTGCTTTGTCTTTACGTTTTTCTCAAACTGGTCGGGAGCGAGTATTTGCTCGAGAAGCATTTCAAGCTGTACCTCTCCGAGATTGCCGCGTGTTTTCACGTTGCTTAAAACTTTTTTGAGTCCGCCTACATCCTGTGCAAGGTTCTTCATTTCGCCGAGTCCTTCCTGAACTGCTTTCAACTGGCTGCCGACTGTTTCAAATGAAAGGTTGAGTCTTTCGTTAAGAGTCTTCTGAAGTTTTTCATCAACGGTTTCACGCATTTGCTCGAGCTTCTTTTCGGTGCTCTCGATGAGTTTTGTCTGATTAGCTTCAATCTGTGAAAACTTTTCTTTCTGAAGACTATTGAACGATTCAACATTCTTTTCAAAGGTAAGCTGAAAATCTTTTAAAGACGCAGTTATAGATTCACGGTTGTATTTATTGTTATCGTCAATCTTTGTTATCAGTGCGTCGATTTTTGTTTCGAGCGTCTGATTGATTTCTTTTAATGCCGTGCTGAGCTCAGCCCTGTTCTCTTTGGTTGCATTCAGGAGCTCTTCCCTGTTTGCGCGGAGTTCCTTGTTTTGGTTCATCTGAAATACAAAGTATAAGATTATTACCAGGACAAGGAGTGCTATAATAATAGTAGTTTCCATGTATGCTAATATAGGATATTGAAATAAATTTTTTAAGAGGAATATTTATCACTAAAAAGTAAAGAGATTTTCGGTATTAAGTTTACGACAAAGCAGGAGCTGCAAGCAAAGAAAAACTTTGACCGTCCGCCGCGGCGAATCTGCGACTCGAACGCAGAGAACAAATACTAAAACAAGAAAGAGAATTTTTACCGGATGACGCAGAGAACTAATACTAAAACAAGAAAGAGAATTTTTACCGCAAGGATCGTCCGCCCAACAAGACGGCGGATCTTCGACTCGGAAGCAAAGGACGCAAAGAGAACTATTTAGATTTTTAATAAAAGTTTGTTTTTATTACACTGTTTCAAACATAGTAGCACAGAGAAAAATATTAATTTATGGATAAGAGCAAAATTTTAAAGACATTCATTCGCCGCGGCGAATCTTCGACTCGAACACAGAGATAAAACAGAGGGCACAGAGGAGAAATTTATTTATTGCTAAGAGCAAGAGCATTTTACCACAGAGTTCACAGAGGGCACAGAGGAGAAATTTATTTATTGCTAAGAGCAAGAGCATTTTACCACAGAGTTCACAGAGGGCACAGAGGAGAAATTTATTTATTGCTAAGAGCAAGAGCATTTTACCACAGAGTTCA